>JAUMCZ010000216.1:0-41476 GCA_032122215.1 Caulobacter sp. | reverse complement strand
TGTTTCGTCGCATGATTCTTTGAAATGGCATCGATGTGGGCGCTTTTCGTGTCCTTCTCCCAGAGGGAGAAGGGGGGACCCGCGCTGCGCAGCAGGGTGGGGGAATGAGGGGTTAGGAACGGCGCCAGGTTCGCTGTGCGGGCCCTTGAGCAGCGTAACCCCTCACGCTCCCACGCCGGTGGCGTGGGCCCCTCCCTCTCCCTTTGGGAGAGGGTATTCTACGCGTGATCGAGAACCGGCTTCGGCTGGTAGGGTTTCTCCAGCGCCTTCACCTCGTCATCCGTCAGGACCAGCTCCAACGCCGCTAACGCCTCCGACAGGTGATGCAGCTTCGACGCCCCGACGATGGGCGCGGTGATGGCGTCGTTGCGCAGGACCCAGGCCAGGGCGACCTGGGTGTTGGAGACGCCGCGAGCTTTGGCGATCTCTTCGACCGCATCGACGACGGCGTGGTCGGCTTCGCGGTAGTAGAGGCGGGGGCTGAATTCGTCGGTGCGGGCGCGTTCGGTGTTTCCTTCGCCGACCTTGCTCCGGCCGCCGGCCAGGAAGCCGCGCGCCAGCGGCGACCAGGGAATGACCCCGATGCCGGCGTCCTTGCAGAGGGGCAGCATCTCGCGCTCCTCCTCGCGGTAGACGAGGTTGTACTGCGGCTGCATGGAGACGAACTTCGTCCAGCCGTGCTTTTCGGACGTGGCCAGCATCTTCGCGAACTGCCAGGCGAACATCGAGCTGGCCCCGATGTAGCGGGCCTTGCCGGCCTTCACGACGTCATGCAGCGCTTCCAGCGTTTCCTCGATGGGGGTTTCCGGATCGAAGCGGTGGATCTGGTAGAGGTCGATGTAGTCGGTTCCGAGGTTCTTCAGGGAGCGGTCGACGGCTTCCATGATGTGCTTGCGCGACAGGCCGCCCGCATTGGGACCGGGGCCGTGCGGGAAGAAGACCTTGGTGGCGATGACGGTGTCGGATCGGCGCGAGAACTCACGCAGCCATTTGCCGGTCACCTGCTCGCTGACCCCGTTCGAGTACATGTCGGCGGTGTCGAAGAAGTTGATGCCGCCCTCGATGGCGGCCTTGAAGAAGGGCTCGGCCGCGGCCTCGTCCAGCACCCATGGACGCCATTGGGGCGATCCGTACGTCATACAGCCGAGACAAAGGCGTGAGACCTTGAGGCCTGTGTTCCCAAGGCGGACGTAGTCCATCATGTCTTCTCCCGACAACAGTTCGTCATGGGCCGGAACGGTCCCGGCCGCCGAAGGTTGGTCGCCTGTCATGGGATTTGCAACCGACCGCATGCGGCTCGCCGGCCGCGACATCGAGAACGATGTCCAGGCCTTCCACCTTCTCCGTTACAGCTCGTCGGTCGACGGCTTCCTGGTTACGGCGAAGAACAGCGGCACCCACTGGCTGCGGTTCATGGCCAGCCACGCCATCGCGCATCGCCTGAAGCTTGCGCCGCCGGAGACCTCCAGCGGGCCGGGCAGCGATGATTTCATCGGCCATGCCAAGCATGCGCGGGTGCACGCATCGGCGCCGCGCATCGGCAGCTCGCACAACATCCCCTCGCGGCTGATCACCCTGGCGGCGGAGGTCGGAATGCTGGATCTGCCGCCGACCGTGGTGCTGGTGCGCGATCCGCGGGAGGCGCTGGCCAGCTACTATGTGAAGTGGGCCGAGATCTACGACCTGGGCACGTTCTCGGAGTTCCTGCGGCGGCCGGCGCCGGGCAAGAAAAAGATCGATGACGTCTGGTGGTTCGTGCGGTTTTTCAATCGCTGGGGCGCCCTGGCGGCGGCGCTGCCGGACCGGGTGCTGGTGCTGCGGCACGAGGAATTGAAGGCTGATCCCGGCGCCGGGGTGCGACGGTTCTGGGCCCATTTCGGCGTACGGCTGGACAGCGACGACGTGGCGGCGGCCGTGGCAGTGTCGAGCAAGGCGGCGATCGCGGCGCGACTGGACCCCGCCTACGGCGAGGCCATCGTGCCGAGCGAGGCGAAGCGGGCGGTCGTCTGGACCGACCAGGACCGGGCCTATCTCTCAGCGCTGTTGCGCGGACATCTGCGGCACGACTTCGGGTACTTCGCTCACTAACGCTCCAGCCGCCCGTCGGTCAGCGCCGACGCCTCGAACGGGAACAACACCGCCGGATCGGGCTTTTCCACGCCCTTGCGCAGCCGGGCCGGGGCGACGGCGTGCAGCAGGTGGCGCATGACCGCGATGCGGGCCGCCTTCTTGTGGTCGGCGCGGACACAGGTCCATGGCGCGGCCTCGGTATGGGTGCGGATCAGCATCAGATCGCGGGCCCCCGAATAGTCGTCCCAGCGCTTCTGGGCCTCGGCGTCGAGCGGGCTGGTCTTGAGGGCTTTCAGCGGATCGAGGTGGCGATTCTTCAACCGCTTGGCCTGCTCGTCCTTGCTGATGTCGAGCCAGAGCTTGATGACCTTGATTCCCTCGCGGACCAGAAGGTGCTCGAAATCCGGCGCGGCGACCAGGAAGGCCTCGTGCTGCTCGGCGGTGCAAAATCCCATCACCGGCTCAACGCCGCCGCGATTGTACCAGGAGCGGTTGAAGATCACGCAGTCGCCGGCCGCCGGCAGGTGGGATGCGAACCGCTGGAAGTACCACTGGGTCTTTTCGCGGTCGGACGGCTTGGGCAGGGCCACGATCGGCGTGGTGCGCGGCGGCAGGTGCTCGACAATGCGGCGGATCGTGCCGTCCTTGCCGGCGGCGTCGCGGCCTTCGAAGATGACCAGCACCTTCTCGCTCTGGTCCATCGACCATTTTCGCCAGGTGACGATGGCGGTCTGCAAGGCGATGAGTTCGGCGTCGTAGGCTTCGGAATCTTTTCCCATCCGCCACGCTAAACACGGGCGGCTTTGTCGCGCTAGAAGGCGTGCATGATCCGTCTCTTCGTAAACGACGACCTGAAGGCCGGGGCGCCCGTCGCGCCGGGCATGGAAGCGTCCCGCTATCTGATCGCCGTGATGCGCCTGGCCATCGGCTCGGAGGTGCTGCTGTTCAACGGCCGCGACGGCGAATGGCGGGCCACCGTCGTCGATCCTGACAAGCGCCGCTGCCGGCTGACCGTGGGTTCGCGGGTGCGGACTCAGGAAACCGGGCCGGACCTGACGCTGGTCATGGCCCTGGTCAAGCGCGGCCGGCTGGAGACCATCATCGAGAAGGCGGCGGAGCTGGGCGCCGCCCGGGTGCAGCTGGTGCTGACCCGGCGGACCAACGCCGACAAGGCCAATGTCGATCGCCTGCAGGCCATCGCCACCGAAGCGGCCGAGCAGACCGGGCGGCTGGACGTGCCGGAGATCCTCAGCCCCGTCAAGCTGTCGAAGCTGCTCGACGGCTGGGACGGCCGGCGGCTGATGTTCTGCGACGAGACCGGCGGCGCGCCGGTGCTTCAGGCGCTGGACGGCGCGGAAGGCGGACCGTGGGCCATCCTGATCGGACCTGAGGGCGGCTTCGACCCGGAGGAAGCCGAGCGGCTGCGGGCGATGGACTGCGCCAGCGTCGTCTCGCTGGGTCCGCGCATCCTGCGGGCCGACACGGCGGCGATCAGCGCCATGACGCTATGGCAGTCGGCGTTGGGCGATTGGGCCCGGCCTCTGTCCGCGGAGCCTGATGGGACCGCTGCAGGCTAGGGCTTGCCGGCGATCTCCGCGTCGGCCGCCTTGACGGTATGGGCCAGCAGCCGATCGAACTGCTCCCGGCTGAGCCGCAGGGTCGAGGGCATGCCGCCGCCCAGCAGTTCACTGGCCCGCAGCCCGGTCAGGTAACGCCCGCCGCCGGGCAGGCAGCGGACGGCCGCGTTCAGGTCGAAGTAGTCATCGGTGGTGAAGGTGTCGGCCTTCTCTCCCGGCTGGGCGCCGTAGCGCTCGACGAACGACTGGATGGCGTCAAACTGGGGATGGTCCCGTTTGAGGTCCCGGTAGGCCGAGACGCTGGTGGTCAGGGACGGTCCGTCCAGATCGCATTCGCCGGCGTCAGACAGCAGCCCCATCAGCCGATCCTCCCGTGCCGGATCGGCGCTGTGCCGCTCCATCAGCCCATTCAGGGCCTCATTGATCTTCGCCACCGCCTCACCGCGCCGGATCAGGGCCGGATTGCGGGGCGGGAGGGCGGCGGGCTGGGCGGCCAGCAGCAGCGAGGTCAGGGTCAGGGCGAGGATCATGACGCCAGGCTAAGGCGCCTGACCGGAAGTGGGCTACAACCGTTTGGGGGGTATGGAGCCGACCTGGTTGGCCGTCACCGGGTCCGGGTCGGTCTCGGACCAGCCGATGGCGTAGATGATGAACCGGCCGGGAAAGCGGTCTGACGCCTTCAGATAGAATTTGACCAGTTCGGCGTTGTCCGGAATGCCGGGCGGGCCGCAATGGCAGATGTCGATGCCCTCCTCGCTCACGTAACCGCCGCCCTCGTCGGCCGGGGTGGCGATCCTGAGGCCCTGCCCGGCGCCGGGTGGGCGGGGGCCCTTGACGATGCGCGACACCAGCACCCGCGCCCGCTCGAAGCCCTTGAAGGCGCCGCGGTCCGGCGCGTACAGCCGGGTTCCCTCGATCACCCGGCCCCAGATCACCAGGTCGCTGGCCCGATGGGCTTCCTCCGGGGAGGGGTAGATGCAACTGCACGCCGCCGCCTTGCACGGCCACAGCGCCACCGACCCCGGCAGCACAAGGGTGGCGGCGACGACCAGCAGGATCCGGGTCACAGCGTTCATGGCTTCGTGTCACATCACCTTGCGAAGGACGTGATTGTCTCCCACCTGCTGAACAGCGTAAAGATCGCCGCCGGTTGGGGAAGGGCCTCCCCCGCCATCGGATAGTGAGAGCCTGGGGAGGCATACATGGCGGATGCAGCGACGGACGATCGTCCGCTGACGCTCGAAGACCTGACGGGCTATTTCGCCAGCGGTTCAAAGCCGAAGAGCGAATGGCGGGTCGGGGCCGAGCACGAGAAATTCGGGTTCAACCTCGCTGACCATTCGACCGTGCCCTACTACGGCGAGCGCGGCATCGAGGCCCTGCTCAAGGGGCTGATGCGATTCGGCTGGACGCCGGTGCTGGAAGACCGCGCCGACGGCGGCCAGACCATCATCGGGCTGGAGCGCAACGGCGCCAACGTCAGCCTGGAGCCGGGCGGCCAGTTCGAGCTTTCCGGCGCGCCGCTGAAGACCATGCACGACATCTGTTCGGAGACCGGCCAGCACCTGGACGAGGTGAAGACGGTCGCCGATGAACTGGGCCTGGGTTTCCTGGGCCTCGGATTCCACCCGACCATCCGCCGCGACCAGGCGGAGATCATGCCCAAGGGCCGCTATGTGATCATGCGGCGCTACATGCCGCTGGTCGGCAACCTCGGCCTCGACATGATGTTGCGCACCTGCACGGTGCAGGCCAACCTCGACTTCTCATCCGAAGCCGACATGGTGGCGAAGTTCCGCACCTCGCTGGCTCTGCAGCCGATCGCCACAGCCCTTTTCGCCAATTCGCCGTTTACCGAGGGCAAGCCGAACGGCTTCCTGTCCTCGCGGGCCAATGTCTGGACCGACACCGATCCGGACCGCACGGGCCTCCTGAACTTCGTCTTCGAGGACGGGTTCGGCTTCGAGACCTTCGCCCGCTGGGCGGTCAAGGTTCCGATGTACTTCGCCAAGCGCAAGGGCCTCTACATCGACCTGGCCGGCCAATCGTTCGAGAAATTCATCGACGGCAAGCTGGACGACATGCCGGGCCAACGGGCCACCATGAAGGACTGGGCCGACCACACCACCACCATCTTCCCGGAAGTGCGGCTGAAGTCTTATCTGGAGATGCGCGGCGCCGACGCCGGGCCCTGGAGCCGGCTCTGTGCGCTGCCGGCCCTGTGGACGGGCATCTTCTACGACGAGGCGGCCCTGGCGGCGGCCTGGGATCTCTGCAAGCACTGGACGCCGGAAGACCGCGAGGGTCTGCGCCGCGACGTGCCGCGGCTGGGCCTGAAGGCGCAGGTCGCCGGGCGTTCGGCCCGCGACGTGGCGGTCGACATGGTGGCCATCGCGCGTCAGGGGCTGAAGAACCGCGCCGAGCTGGACGGCAGCTTCATCGACGAGACCACCTATCTGGGCGAACTCGAAGCCATCGCCGACAGCGGTCTGACCCCGGCCGATCGCCTGCTGGAGAAGTTCCACGGCGAATGGCAGGGCGACATCAGCCGGGTGTTCACCGACTGCGCCTACTGAAGCGCCAAAGGCGGCCTTCTCCCGGCGAGCGGGAGAAGGAACGCGGTCGCTACGACAGCGGGTCGATGTCCGCGTAGGGCGGATCGTGCGGCGGGACTTTCAGCTCCGGTTCGGCGCCGGCCTCGCCCATCTGGATCTCCACATGCTGCGGATAGAAGGCGATGTGCTCCCGGATCACGCCGGCGGCGTCGATCGGGTCCTCGTAGCTCCAGGCGGCGTTCTCGATCACCTTGGCGTCGCGGTAGATGGTGAAGTAGCTGGCGTCGCCCTTGTGCGGGCAACGGGTCGAGCGGTCGGTCTTGCGCAGCACCAGCATCTCGACGTCCTCGCGCGGAAAATAGACGACGGGGGCGTAGGAGCCCTCGTTGAGGATCATGGCGTGGTCGCTGTCGGCGATCTGGTGGCCCTCGAACAGGGCGCGAACGCGCCCCGGGGCGGCGGCGAATTTCAGGTAGGGCTCGGTCATCGGCGCGGCTCCTTGTGCATGCCGGATGCGGAACGCCTCAGATGGGCACAGCGCTCCCCCAGGACCACCGCACGGTAAACCGTTGCTTGTGAAACGATCCGCAGCGTGATTTTCTCCCGGCAAATCGGGGAGGTCGGGGTGGAATCCGTTTCCGCGCCCTGCCGCTAAGTTCACACAGGGTCTTTTCGTATGAATATTGTCATCGTGCTGGGGATCCTCGTGACCCTGGCGACCGGGATTCCGGTCTTCATGCAGATGCGAAAGCATCCGCCCGGCCTGAAGATCCTGTTCTTCGCCGAGATGTGGGAGCGGTTCTCCTACTACGGGATGCGCGGCATCCTGATCTTCTACCTCACCCAGCATTTCCTGTTCGACGACAAGTTCGCCGGCGGCCTCTACGGCTCCTACACGAGCCTGGTCTACCTGCTGCCGCTGATCGGCGGCATCCTCGCTGACCGCTTCATCGGCACCCGCAAGGCCATCGCCTTCGGCGCGCTGCTGCTGGTCGCCGGGCACGGCCTGATGGCCGTCGAAGGCAAGCCGGCGACGCAGAACCTGATCTATCAGGGCGCCAGCTACGAGTTCGTGGTCGAGGGCCGCGGCGACGCGCGCGACGTCCGCATCAAGGTCGGCGACGCCACCTATGCCTTCAAGCCGTCCGAGACCGGCGGCCTGTCCATCGAGGGTCTGCCGGCCGACGCGCCGCTGCCGGCCACGCTGGCCAAGGGCAGCTTCACGCAGGAAGTGGTCAAGACCGACTCCACCTACGTGAACATCTTCTTCCTGGCCCTGTCGCTGATCATCATGGGCGTGGGCTTCCTGAAGCCCAACATCTCGACCATCGTCGGCCAGCTCTACCCGCAGGGCGACCCGCGTCGCGACCCGGGCTTCACCCTCTACTACTACGGCATCAACCTCGGCGCCTTCTGGGCCTCGGTGCTGTGCGGCTACCTCGGCCAGACCTACGGCTGGGGCTGGGGCTTCGGCCTGGCCGGTATCGGCATGCTGGCCGGCTACATCGCCTTCGTGCTCGGCAAACCCCTGCTGGAAGGCAAGGGCGAGCCGCCGAACCCCGAAGCGCTGAAGAAGTCCATCGTCGGTCCGCTGAACCTCGAAGGCCTGATCTACCTGGGCGGCATCCTGGGCGTCGGCGTGGTCTGGTTCATGGTCCAGCGCAACGCCGTCGTCGGCTGGGTGCTGGGCATCAGCACCCTGCTGTCGCTGGCCTACATCGTCTTCTTCATGGTCGCCCAGTGCACCAAGGTGCAGCGTGAGCGCATGATGCTGGCCATGGTGCTGATCTTCGGCGCCGTCGTCTTCTTCACCCTCTTCGAACAGGCCGGCACCTCGCTGAACCTGTTTGCGGACCGCAACGTCGACCTGTCGCTGATCGCCCAGCCGTTCACGCTGGACCTGTTCGGCCAGAGCTTCTTCTTCGGCACCCGTGAGCAGGTCATGGCGCCGGGGGTTCCGGACACCGTGCGCTGGATCGACATGGGCATCACCGCCGCCCAGACCCAGTCGTTCAACGCCGGCTTCATCCTCATCTTCGCGCCGATCTTCGCCGGCATGTGGCTGTGGCTCGGTCGGCACGGCAAGGACCCGAACCCGGTCATGAAGTTCGGTCTCGGCCTGCTGCAGGTCGGTCTGGGCTTCCTGGTCGTGGTCTGGGCCGGTGGCATGGCCGACTCGGCCTTCCGCCTGCCGCTGATCATGCTCGGCCTGCTCTACCTGCTGCACACCACCGGCGAGCTCTTCCTGTCGCCGGTCGGCCTGTCGGAGATCACCAAACTGTCGGTGGCCAAGGTCGTCAGCTTCATGATGGCCGTCTGGTTCCTGTCCAGCTCGATCGCCCAGTTCGTCGGCGGCTGGATCGCCGGCCTCGCGGGCACGGAAACCGTCGGTGGCCAGGTCCTCGACCCGGGCGCGGCCCTGGCCACGTCGCTCGACGTGTTCGGCAAGCTGGGCTGGGTCGGCGTCGGCGTCGGCGTGTTCTTCGTGCTGATCAGCTTCCTGATCAAGCATTGGGCCCACGGCGCCAATGACGCCGGCGGCCATGAGGACGAAGCCGCTGTGGACCCCCGCGAGGGTCCGGCCCGCGACCCGGTCTAGACCGGGTCGCCACCTGAATGACGAAGGGCCCTGGAGCGATCCGGGGCCCTTTTTCTATGTCTCGGACAAGGCCGGGTCTGCCGCCGTGAGTGGTCCTTCTCCCCTTGCGGGAGAAGGTGGCGCGAAGCGCCGGATGAGGGGTCGATGATTGGGTCAACCGCGATGGGAGGGTTGGGCCGGGAGCCGTAGAGGCCGGTGCGACCCCTCATCCGTCGGCTACGCCGACACCTTCTCCCACAAGGGGAGAAGGGCGCCCTGAGGCGGACCCCTCTTGCTGATGTGCTGGAAAGGAAAGGGGGGAGCGGCGCTGTGTCCAGCGGGACTGGGTTGATCCGGGCGGGGGACTTGAACCGCCATTGGACCAACCCGAAGGACACAGCGCCGCTCCCCTAGTCGCTCAGGCGTCGCGGGGTATGGCGACGCGCGGCGGAGTGGGGGTCAGAACGTCTTGCGGATGCGCATGTAGAAGTAGGACGGATAGTCGAGCGGACGCACCTCGCTGTAGTTGACGCTGCCGGTGTCGCGCGGGGCGTCATACAGCTGGCGGCTGAAGGTCAGGTCGCGGCCCAGCAGGTTGTGGGCTTCGAAGCGGATGGCCAGGTCGGGGTAGGGCTTGTACTCGGCATAGAGGGTGACCCAGGTTTCCAGTTCCAGCTGGTCGACGCGGTCGAAGCGGTAGGACCGCTCCTCGAAATTGCCGAACACGTCGATGCCCCACTGGGTCTTGTATTTGGCCAGATCCTGCGAGAAGCGGACCTCCCACTCGAACGGCGCCTGGCCGCTGATCCGGCGGGTCTCGCCGGTGGTCGGATCGGTGACCTCGGACTGATTCCATTCCAGGTTCGAACGCAGCAGGCCGCCGGGGATTCCCAGCTTGCCGAGCGGCAGGGTCAGGGCGATTTCCAGCTCGTCGTTCTTGCCATCGCCGATGTTGCCGGGGGCGTCGAAGTTGCAGCTGAGGTCGTCGGTGTCTGGCAGGCCGCCGACGAGGGGACAGGCGGTGATGTCGGTGACCCGGATACGGTCGGTGACGTCGGTGATCTTCTCGTGGGTGAACTTCACCGTCACCGCGCCGTCGCTCCAGAACTTGCGCTCATAGGCGGCTTCGAACACCGTCGTCTTGCTGGGCTCCAGGTCGGCGCCGCCGGCGGTGACCGTGCCGCCGGTCGACAGCGAGATCGACGAGGCGAAATCGCGGAAGTTCAGCTGGCCGACCTCCCGCTCGAGGCGGATCCGCACCTGGTCCACCGGCGTCGGCGACCAGGTCGCGATCAGCCGGGGCTTGTAGTAGGTGAACTCCTTGGAGAGGGTGGTCGCCCCCGACTGGCTGATGGTCGAGGCCTCGATCTTCAGCCCGCCCTCGATGGCCAGCTTGGGGTTGAGCCGCCAGTTGGTGGTCACGAAGGCCTCGCCCCGCTCCTCTTCGACCCGCACACTGGCCTGAGGCAGGACGACGGGAACGCCGTTCTCGACGTAGGCTGTCGAGGTGTCGAGGAAGTTGAAGGCCCCCTCGGCCCCGCCTTCGAAGCTGAGGTTCGGGGAGACGGTGTAGCGCAGGGCGCCACGCACGATGCTCTCGCCGCGCTCGGCCTGTTCGGTGAACAGGGCGGTGTCGGCCCCGTCGTCGAAGCGCGAGGAGAAGTCGACGTCGCTGCCGGTCTGCAGGGCGGTGATCTCGACCCTGGCCTTGCCGAAATCGCGCTCCCAGCTGCCGCCGAACTCGGCGTCGACCTGGTCGTTGCGGTCCTTGACCACGAACAGGCGACTGGTCCGCGGGCTGTCGAAGGCGTTGAGCGACCACTCGTAGAGGTCGGGATGGTAGCGGGCGTTGACCGCCACCCGGCCGCCGAGCAGAGGGCTCTTCCAGCCGGCTTTCAGGTCATAGCCGTGGCCCGTGCCGGTCTCGTCCCAGGCGGTGCGTTCGACGACGCCGGCCGAGGTCTCGCTGCGCTGGACGCCCTCGCCGGCTCCGTCGTTGATGCCGACGTAGAACAGGTTGGACCAGTTGAACGTGCCCGGCCCGACCGGCGCGCTGCCCTCGAAGCGCATGGCCGGCTGCGTGCGCCCGTCCTGGTGGATGGCGTTGGCGATGGCCAGCAGCCAGCTGCCGCCGCGATCCTTCTTGAGGATGATGTTGGCGATGACGGTCTTGCCCTGCATGTCGATGCCGGGGGCGCCGCCGCGAATGACGTCGATGCGCTCGACGTCCTTGGCCTGGATGCGGCGCAGGGCGTCTTCCAGCCTTTCGGACTTGGAGGCGTTGCGCTGGCCGTCGATCAGCACGTTGCCAGCCGCGCCGCCATAGCCCCGCACGCTGTCGCCGTCGTCGAAGGCGAAGCCGGGAATGCGGGCGATCATGTCCATCGCCGAGTTGGGCGAGGCCTCGGCGAAGAAGGCGGCGGGGTAGGGGGTGACGCCCTGGCTTGAGACCGGCGCAGCGGCCTGGGTCGCGATCGGCGCGGCGTCCTGGGCGAACACGATCCCGGCCGTGATCGGCGCCGGCGCCGGCGCCGGCGCGGCCGTGGCGATGACTTCAGGTGATGCGGCCGCCAGCAAGGCGATAAACGGACTCATACAGGTTCTCCCCCTTCAGAGCCCCCCGGCCCGTCAGGTGGCGGCAACCTGCCCGCGCCCCGGATTGGGGGCACGTTACAAGCCTGAAATGTAGATTAAATCTGTGAAATGTTGTCGGCGATCAGGTGGGCCAGCAAGGTCGAGCTCTTGCAAAAGGTGCGGAATTTCCGTAGTGTCTCGAGGTGGCCGACGATGAGCGCGCCTTCGAATGGGATGACGCCAAGGCATCGGCGAACCGGCGAAAGCATGGGATCACTTTTGAGGCGGCGAGTTTCGTCTTCGACGACCCCTTTCGCCTTCAGGAGGACGACCTCTTCGCGGTGGGAGAGTATCGCATGATCGCCATCGGCGGTGTCGACGGCCTGATCCTGACGGTCATCTTTTCCATGCCGGAGGAAGATGTGATCCGGATCATTTCCGCCCGACGGGCGACCTCAGCAGAACGTAGAGCCTATGACCAAAATCGTCTTCAATCGTAAGCGCGGCGAGACCCCACGGCTGAGCGACGCGGAGCGCGAGCGTCTGGTCGCCATGACCGATGCGGAAATCGAGGCCAACGCCGTCTCAGACCTCGACAATCCGCCGGTGGACGCGGCACGGCTTCATCGCATGGCGCTGGGGCGCGAGGTCCGGCTCATCCGTGAGAAGGCCGGGCTCAGCCAGCCGGCCTTCGCGGCCCGGTACCGGATCGGCCTGGCGCGGCTTCGCGACTACGAGCAGGCGCGGTCCGAGCCTGATTTCCCGATGATGGCCTACCTGCGGCTTATCGCCGACCACCCCGGCGTCGCCGAGGAAGTTGTCGCCGATCTGCTCCGCGAGGGTGTCGCCTAGACCGCTGTCCCGCCGACCGTCAGCCCGGTGATTTTCAAGCTCGGTTGGCCCACGCCCACCGGCACGCCCTGGCCTGCCTTGCCGCAGACGCCGATGCCGGGGTCCAGGGCAAAGTCGTTGCCGATCATGGTCACCCGCGTCAGGGCGCTCGGCCCGTCGCCGATCAGGGTGGCGCCCTTGACCGGGTGGGTGATGCGGCCGTCCTCGATGAGGTAGGCCTCGGTGCACTGGAAGACGAACTTGCCGTTGGTGATGTCCACCTGGCCGCCGCCGAGGCTGGCGCAATAGAGGCCGCGCCTGGTCGAGGCGATCATCTCGTCCAGCGTATGATGGCCGCCCAGCATGACGGTGTTCGTCATCCGCGGCATGGGCATGTGGGCATAGGACTGGCGACGGGCGTTGCCGGTGGGGGTCAGGTCCATCAGCCGTGCCGACTGGCGGTCGTGCATGTAGCCGGTGAGGATGCCGTCCTCGATCAGCACGGTGCGCTCGGTCGGGGTGCCCTCGTCATCGACGGTCAGCGATCCCCGGCGGCCGGGCAGGGTGCCGTCATCGACGACGGTGACGCCGGGCGCGGCGACGCGTTCGCCGACGCGGCCCGAAAAGGCGCTGATGCCCTTGCGGTTGAAGTCGCCTTCCAGGCCGTGGCCGACGGCCTCGTGCAGCAGCACGCCGTTCCAGCCAGGGCCGAGCACCACGTCCATCTCGCCGGCCGGGCAGTCGATGGCCTCCAGGTTGACCAGGGCCTGGCGCAGGGCCTCGTCGACCTGGCCCTGCCAGCTTTCCGGGGTGATCCAGGTCTCGAACCCGGCGCGGCCGCCGGCCCCGCTGGTGCCGGTCTCGCGGCGGCCGTCCTTCTCGACGACGATCTGGACGTTGACGCGGGAGAGGGGGCGCACGTCGCGCACCAGCCGGCCGTCCGCCCGGAGGATCTCGACGATGCGGCGCTCGCCGGCCATCGAGGCGGTGACCTGGACGATGCGGCCATCGCGGGCGCGGGCGAAGGCGTCGATTTCCTGCAGCAGGGCGACCTTGTCCGAGAAGCCGGGGGAGGCGACCGGGTTGTCCTCGCCATAGAGGCGGATGTTGGTGCTGCGCGGGCCCTCGGCGGCGACGCCGCTGTAGCCGCGCTTGGCCAGCCGGGCCGAATCGGCGGCGCGGCCGAAGGCGGCCTCGCTGATCTCGGATGCGTGGGCATAGCCGGCCGTCTCTCCGGCCACGACGCGCAGGCCGAAGCCCTCGCCCGAATCGTAGGAGGCGGTCTTCAGCCGGCCGTCGTCGAAGACGAAGGCCTCGCTCTCGCTGTGCTCGAGGAACAGTTCGCCATCGTCGGCGCCGTGGAGGGCCTCGCTGAGGATGGACCGGGCGCGGTCGGTGTCGACACCGGCGGCGTCCAGGAGGGAGGGGGCGAGGGAGGGGAGGCTCATACCTTGAACGTAAGGAGGGACGGGGCGTTCGTCACCCCGTCCCCCCAAACTCTGTGACGATTGGTCGGCGATCAGTTGCCGCCGCCGTCCTCGTCCGGCGTCACGTTGCGGTCGCCGATGTAGACATCGCCGCTGCCGGCCACATCCTGCGACAGCTTCGTGGGGCTGCGCTGCAGGCTGACATCGCCGCTGCCGGAGACCTTGATGACGGCCTCGTCGCTGGCGTCGGCGTTGATGTCGCCGCTGCCGGCGATGGTCAGCGTGGCCTTCCTGGCCGGCAGGAAGCGCAGGTCCACATCGCCGGAGCCGGCGATATCGACGGTCAGCGCCTCGGTGGCGCCGCGGCCGTCCAGGTCGCCGCTGCCGGCGATGGAAACGGCCAGGGACGGCTGGTTGTAGTCCTTCAGCGTGACGTCACCGGAACCGTTGATGGCGACCTTGCTGACCTTCGGCGCCGTGACGACGATCTTCAGGCTGCGGTCGTCGTGCCAGACGATGTGGCGCTCACGCTGGGCGTCGTCCTGCCAGAAGATGCGGCCGCCCTCGACGCGCACCCTGTCGACGTCGCGCTGCAGGCCGGTGACCACCACGCCGGGCGTAGCGCCCTCGACCAGGGTCACATCGGCCGCCAGATCGACGGTCAGTTCGTCGGTCCCGGTCCATTCGAAGGTCTTGCTGGTCTTTGGCGCGTCGTGGCCGACGTAGTCGTCGCCCTGTTCGATCTTCTCCAGCACGGCCGGGATGACCAGGCCGTCGCGGATGATTTCCGGGCCGCCCATGGCGATGACCGAAGTCAGGCAGACGATGAAGGTCAGGAAGCCTGCCCCGGCGATGATGGCGAGTGTGCGGATCATGGCGGTCTCTCCCCTAAGCCTGATCGATGGCCGGCTTCAGCAGCCGGAAGTGCAGCCTGGCGTACCAGACCAGGAAATTGACCAGGCCGACGCCGGCCATGATGGTCAGCGCGCCGACGCAGGTGGCGGCGCCGACGAGGCCCAGGCCCGCCAGGATGGCGATGCCCGCCCCGCCGTCGTAGCCGACGATGGGCCCGCCGATCATGACGACCCCGCCCATGATGAAGCCGCCGATCACGACCATGACGATCGTGAAGAAGACGCTGATCACACTGAACAGGATCGGGGCCAGGATCAGGATGTCGATGGCGCCCAGACCCAGCAGGGCGAGAATCGCCCCCGTGGCGTTGCGTGGGCTCTTCTTGTCCTCCCAGGCCTTCAGGCCGTACTCGGCGCGCAGTTCGCGGGCCAGGCGGTCCGGATCGCCGAGCGCGGCGGCGGCTTCCTCCTCACTGCGGCCCGCCGCGGCGGCGTCGCTGAAGTGGGCCTCGTAGTCGGCGGTGATCTCGCTCTGCGCGTTGGCGCTGAGCGCGCTCAGGCCGCGTCGCAGCCTGGCCATGAAGTCGGCTCTGGTCATTGCCCCTCTCCCAGAATGATGTTGTTCACCGCGCTGGAGAAGGCCGTCCAATCGGTCTTCTGCTGGATGAAGCTGGCGCGGCCGGCTTCGGTCAGGCGGTAGTATTTGCGTGGCGGACCGGCCGGTGATTCCACCAGATAGGTCTCTACCAGTCCGTCGCCCTGCAGCCGTCGCATCAGGGGATAGATGGTGCCTTCCCCCATATCGATGGCCGAGGCCAGGCGGCTGGCGATGTCGTAGGCGTAGCCGTCTGCCCGTGAGAGCAGGGCCAGCACGCAGAGGGCCAGGACCCCCTTTTTCAGCTGTGGTTCGATAATGTCTGGCACGGCGTTCCCCGTCCTTGTTGATGGCTCCCTTGTATCGACCAGTAGTGTGCGTGGCAAGGTACCTATCATTACATCTTAGCAACGTGGCTTCCGGCGTTTTCAGCCCCGCTTTGGGCCGTATCTTGCGACCGGCTCGCAAATAGTGCGGAACGCCTTGCCAGTGCTTGCCGAAAGGGGGAACGGCGCGTATGCACCGGCCCGATAATTGGCGAATGGGCGGGTGCTTGGGACTGGCGCGCGGGTCGCGGGCCGGGCTAAGCATTTCCCAGTCAAGATTGACGGTCGACGCATCACCGGCGGCCATAACGGACACGAGGCTTATGAAGGCGAAGGTTAAGGGGATGCGCTGGGTCGCTACGGCTCTCGGGGCCGGGCTGACCAGCGTTTTGATGGCGGCGCCCGCTCTGGCCCAGCAATTGATGGGGCAACCCACCGATGGGTCTATCGGCCTGCAACCGGCGGCCGCGCCGCTGAAGCACCATGCTCACTTCTTCCATGACGTGATCCTGCTGCCGATCATCATCGCGATCAGCGTCTTCGTGCTGGCGCTGCTGATCTGGATCGCGATCCGCTACAACGCCAAGGCCAACCCGGTCCCGGCGAAGTTCAGCCACAACACCTTGCTCGAGATCGTCTGGACGCTGGTGCCGGTGCTGATCCTGATGGTCATCGCCATCTTCAGCTTCCGCCTGCTGTTCGAGTACCACGACACGCCGAAGGTCGACCTCACGGTCAAGGCCACCGGCTACCAGTGGTACTGGGGCTACGAGTACCCCGACCAGGAGATCGGCGAGATCACCTCGACCATGATGGCCGAGGATGACGTGAAGAAGGCCGGCCTGCCGGCCAGCCTCTATCGCCTGAAGGCTTCCGAGCCGCTGGTCGTGCCGGTGAACAAGGTCGTCCGGGTGCAGGTCACCGCGGTCGACGTGATCCACGCCTTCGCCCTGCCGGCCTTCGGTCTGAAGACCGACGCCGTCCCCGGCCGCCTGAACGAAACCTGGTTCAAGGCCGAGAAGGTCGGAACCTACTACGGCCAGTGCTCGGAGCTGTGCGGCGTTGACCACGCCTTCATGCCCATCGAGATCAAGGTCGTGACGCAGGCCGAGTTCGACGCCTGGGTCGCCGCCAAGAAGGGCCCGCCGGCTGCTCCCGCCGTCGCCGCTCCGGCCGCCGGCGCCGCGCCCGCTGCCGCCACCCCCGCTTCTGTTCCGGCCCCCGCCGCGCCCGTCGCCGCGCCGGCCGCCAAGCTCTGATCGCAGGTACCGACACGATGGCTCACGCTGCCGCCGCACATGACGACGCCGACCACAAGCCGGGTTTCTTCACCCGCTGGTTCCTGTCGACCAACCACAAGGATATCGGCACCCTCTACATCCTGTTCGCCATCATGGCGGGCCTGGTGGGCGGTGCGCTTTCCGGCCTGATCCGCTGGGAACTGGCCGAGCCGGGTATCCAGATCTTCAAGGAAGGCTCGTCCATCCAGCTGCTCGGCCTGATCGAGCAGTCCAAGCACGGCTATAACGCCGTGGTCACCGCCCACGCCCTGATCATGATCTTCTTCATGGTCATGCCGGCGATGATCGGCGGCTTCGGCAACTGGTTCGTGCCGATCATGATCGGCGCGCCGGACATGGCCTTCCCGCGGATGAACAACATCTCCTTCTGGCTGCTGATCGCCGCCTGGGTGCTGCTGGTCATGTCGATGTTCAGCGACGGCGGGCCCGGCAAGGGCTTCGGCGGCGGCTGGACCATCTACCCGCCGCTCTCGACCTCGGGTCACACCGGTCCGGCCATGGATCTCGCGATCTTCTCGCTCCACCTGGCCGGCGCCAGCTCGATCCTCGGCGCCATCAACTTCATCACCACCATCTTCAACATGCGCGCGCCGGGCATGACCCTGCACCGCATGCCGCTGTTCGTGTGGTCGATCCTGATCACCGTCTTCCTGCTGCTGCTGTCGCTGCCCGTCCTGGCCGGCGCCATCACCATGCTGCTGACCGACCGTAACTTCGGCACCCACTTCTTCGACCCCGCCAACGGCGGCGACCCCGTCATGTTCCAGCACCTGTTCTGGTTCTTCGGGCACCCGGAAGTGTACATCCTGATCCTGCCCGGGTTCGGCATGATCAGCCACATCGTCTCGACCTTCTCGAAGAAGCCGGTCTTCGGCTACCTCGCGATGGCCTACGCCATGGTCGCCATCGGCTTCGTCGGCTTCATCGTCTGGGCCCACCACATGTACACCGTCGGCATGGGCATCAACCTGCGGGCCTACTTCGTGGCCGCGACGATGGTCATCGCCGTGCCGACCGGGGTGAAGATCTTCAGCTGGATCGCCACCATGTGGGGCGGTTCGATCAGCTTCAAGACGCCCATGCTGTGGGCGATCGGCTTCATCTTCCTGTTCACCGTCGGCGGCGTCACCGGCGTCGTGCTGGCCAACGCCGGCATCGACTACAGCCTGCACGACACCTACTACGTCGTGGCCCACTTCCACTACGTGCTCAGCCTCGGGGCCGTGTTCGCGATCTTCGCCGGCTTCTACTACTGGTTCGAGAAGATGTGGGGTGTGAAGTACAACGAGTTCCTCGGCGCCGCCCACTTCTGGATCATGTTCGTCGGGGTCAACGTCGTGTTCTTCCCGCAGCACTTCCTGGGCCTGCAAGGCATGCCGCGTCGCTACGTCGACTACCCGACCGGCTTCTCCTACTGGAACGAGGTCTCCTCGATCGGCTACGTGATCACCCTGGTCGGCGTCGGCGTCTTCCTGCTGGTGCTCATCGAGGCCATGGTCCGCCGCCGCAAGGCCGAGGCCAACCCCTGGGGCGAAGGCGCCACGACGCTGGAGTGGACCCTGTCCTCGCCGCCGCCGTTCCACCAGTTCAACGAACCCCCGGTGATCGAAGCCGATCGCCACTAAGGCCCGGAACCGCCGCGCTCCAACCGGGGCGCGGCGGTATCCCCATTGAAGAGGAAGATCGCCGCGTCATGCGGCGCATCGCGTATGCCCAAGCAAACCGCCATCGAGGACATCGCCGTAACTGACCGGGCTCCCGGCCAGTGGGGTGACTATGTCCAGCTGATGAAGCCCCGGGTGATGAGCCTGGTGGTGTTCACCGCCTTCGTCGGCCTGGTCTGTTCCGGCGTGCCGATGAACCCGGTGCTGGCGGCGGTCGATATTTTCTGCATCGCCGTCGGGGCCGGCGCCTCCGCCGCCTTCAACATGTGGTACGACGCCGACATCGACCGTGTCATGCGCCGCACCCAGGGACGCCCGGTTCCGGCCGGCAAGGTCCAGGGCGCCGATGCCCTCGGCCTCGGCGTCGTTCTCACCCTGCTGTCCGTCATGCTGCTCGGCATGACCGCCAACTGGCTGGCCGCCGGCCTGCTGGCCTTCACCATCTTCTTCTACGCGGTGGTCTACACCATGTGGCTGAAGCGCTGGACGGCCCAGAACATCGTCATCGGCGGGCTGGCCGGGGCGCTGCCGCCGGCCATCGGCTGGGCCGCCGCCGCCGGCGAGGCGCCGCCCAACGCCTGGCTGCTGGTGCTGATCATCTTCCTCTGGACCCCGCCCCACTTCTGGGCCCTGTCGCTCTACACCAGCGAGGATTACGCCAAGGCCGGCGTGCCGATGATGCCGGTGGTCAAGGGCGCCAAATCCACGCGCCTGCAGGTGCTGATCTATTCGCTGATCCTGATCCCGGTCTGTGTCGCGCCCTACTTCACCGGGCTTGGCGGTCTCGCCTACCTGGGGGTTTCGGGGCTGGGCGGCCTGGTCTTCCTGCTGCTGGCCTGGCGCCTCTACCGCAGCCATGCCGGCGAGGGCGCCGATCCGCGCAACACCCCGGAGCTCTACGACGTCAAGGCCGGGGCCAAGGACGCGCGCAACCTCTTCGCCTTCTCCATCCTGTATCTGTTCGCCATGTTCGCCACCCTGGCGGCAGAGCGACTGCTGGGGCTTTCGTTTTGACCGATCAGCCGACCCCGAGCTTTCCGCAGCCGCCCAGGCCGCTGACCCCGGCCGAGCAGGCCGCCGCCCGCGCCGCACAGCGCAAGCGCAACATCGCCATTGCGCTCGGCCTCGTCGGCTTCATCATCCTGGTCTATGTCGTCACCGTGCTGAAGATGGGAGGAGCCGTTGCCAATCGCCCCCTCTAACGACCCCAAAGCCAAAGATCTGGCCCGGCGCAATGCCCGGATCGGCATCTACTGCGCCATCGGCCTGTTCGGCATGGTGGGCGCCGCCTATGCCTCGGTGCCGCTCTATCGCGCCTTCTGCCAGCTGACCGGCTTCGACGGCACTGTCCGCAAGGCCGAGGCTGCGCCCGCCAGGGTGCTGGACCGCAAGCTGCTGATCCGCTTCGACGCCAACGTCCGCGACCTGCCCTGGGCCTTCAAGCCCAGCCAGGTGACGCAGGAGGTCAAGATCGGCGCCACCGGGCTGGCCTTCTACAAGGTCACCAACAACGGCAAGACACCGATCACCGGTCGCGCCAGCTACAACGTCGTGCCCGAATCGGCCGGCGCCTACTTCCAGAAGCTGGAATGCTTCTGCTTCAACGATCAGACCATCCAGCCCGGCCAGACGGTCGAGTTTCCGGTGGTCTATTTCGTCGATCCGGAATTCGCCACCGACTTCGAGACGAAGGGCAAGCAGGAGGTCACCCTCAGCTACACCTTCTTCCCGGTCGAAACCGAGCAGGCTACCGCTCCGAAAGCCCCATCGCCTCTTGGCGGCGCGGCCAAGGCGGGGCTATAGGCAACCATCCCGGCGTCGCGGTGCGGCGCCGAGTCTGAAAAGTTAGAGAAGGGCAGGGCTCTAGAGACATGGCTCACGGCGCCGTCAAGCACGACTACCACCTGGTTAACCCCAGCATCTGGCCGCTTTACAGCTCGGTCGCCGCCACCATCATGATGATTGGCGTCGTGATCGGCATGAAGGGCCTGTTCGGGCTCGAGAAGGGCAACTGGATCGTGGCCGCCATCGGCTTCGCCATGGTCCTGCACAACATGCTCGGCTGGTGGATGGACGTCACCAAGGAAGCCAACGCCGGGGATCACACCCCGGTCGTGGCCATCGGCCTGCGCTATGGCATGATCCTGTTCATCGCTTCGGAAGTGATGTTCTTCGTGGCCTGGTTCTGGGTCTTCTTCGAGGGCGCGCTGTTCTGGGAACACCGCACCCTGACCCCCATGGTCGGCAACTTCGAAGGCGTCGCCGAGGCCTGGAAGCAGTGGCCGCCCAAGGGCGTCGAGCTGGTTCCGGCCATGCACCTGCCGCTGGTCAACACCCTGACCCTGCTGCTGTCCGGCACCACCGTCACCTGGGCGCACCACGCGCTGCAGCAGGGCGACCGCAAGGCGGCCCGCAACGGCCTGATCCTGACCGTCATCCTCGGCGTGCTGTTCACCGCCATCCAGGCCTACGAGTACCAGCACATCCTGCATGAGAAGCTGTTCTACTCGGAAGAAGCCGCCAACTCGGGCCTCTACGGCTCGGCCTTCTTCATGGCCACCGGCTTCCACGGCTTCCACGTCCTGGTTGGCACCATCTTCCTGTTCATCTGCCTGCTGCGCCTGATGGGCGGCGGCTTCACCCCCAAGCAGCACTTCGGCTTCGAAGCGGCCGCCTGGTACTGGCACTTCGTCGACGTGGTCTGGCTGTTCCTGTTCGCCTTCATCTACGTCGTCTTCGGAACGCTGTAGTGACCAACCCTTACGTGGCAGGGGCGGCGGGTCGCTGCCCCCGCTGCGGCGAGGGGGTGCTGTTCGATGGTTTCCTGAAGGTGGCGCCGGCGTGTGATGCGTGCGGCGCCACTTTCACACAGGCCGACAGCGGGGACGGCCCCGCCGTCTTCATCACCCTCATCGCCGGCTTCCTGATGGCCTTCGGGGCCATGTTCCACATGATCGCCTTCAACCCGCCGATCTGGGTGCTGCTGGTGGTGTGGCTACCGCTGACGGTGATCGTGGTGCTTGGCCTGCTGCGGCCGATGAAGGGCCTGATGGTGGCGGCGCAGTTCGCCCAGAAGGCCAGCGAGGCGGGACGCGACGATGTCCGCAAATAAATCTCTCAAAAGCGCCCGTCATCCCGGCCGTAGCGCAGCGAAGAGCCGGGACCCAGGGGCCACCAATCCGCGCGGCGGCCCCCGGGCTGACGGACAGCAGATTGAAGGGTTTGCCATCCTTCGAGGCTTCGCATGAAACGCCTGCCCATTGGCCTGACCATTGCCGTCGCCATCAGTCTGGTGATCCTGATCGTCCTCGGGACCTGGCAGCTCCAGCGGCTCCACTGGAAGACCCAGGTCCTCGCCGACATCGCCGCCGCCGAGACCGCCGGTCCCGTCTCCATCGACGAGATCCTGCGCCTCAAGGCCGCCGGCCAGCCGGTCGAATGGCGCAAGGTGCGTTTCGACTGTGAAGCCGCGCCTGCGGCCGGGTCCACGGCCATCCTCTACGGGCTTGTCGAGGGCGAGATCGCCTGGCGCGTCGTCACCCCCTGCCGCCTCGCCGGGCGGACGGAGACCATCGCCCTGGAGCGCGGCGTCCTTCACGCGATGGATGGGGTCGTCGACCCCGCCGTGATTCCCGCCCTGCCGCCGCCCGGGTCCGTCGTCGGCGTCGTGCGGCTGGTCTCAAGCGCCTCCAGCCTCGCGCCGTCGGCGCCTGAAAAGATCACCGGCGGCTTGCGCGTTCGCGCCCGCGACGCCGCCGCGCTGGCGGCGGTCACCGGTCCTGGCGGCCGCCCCGATCTGTATGTCTCGGTCGTTTCGGAAACCCCGACGGCCACCGATCTGGAACCGGCGCCCACGCCGCCCGACATCCCCAACCGCCACCTCGAGTACGCCCTGACCTGGTACGGCCTTGCCGGAGCGCTGCTTGCCATCTACGCCGCCATGCTCTGGCGCAGGTTCAAGGCCCCCTGAGACTCCTATGAAATACGTTTCCACCCGGGCGGGCGATTCCGCCGCCCAGCCGATCGGCTTCCTCGACGCGGTGCTCGCGGGTCTCGCCCCTGACGGCGGTCTCTATGTGCCGGAAACCTGGCCGACCTTCACGACCGAAGAGATCGCCGCCTTCGCCGGCCAGCCCTATGCGCGGGTCGCCGCCGCCGTGATCGGCAAGTTCGCCGACGGCGAGATCCCGGCCGACGTGCTGGAAGAGATGTGCGCCGAGGCCTACGGGACCTTCGCCCACGCCGCCACCTGCCCGGTCGTGCAGCTGGGTCCGAACCTGTTCCTGGCCGAGCTGTTCCATGGTCCGACCCTGGCCTTCAAGGACGTGGCCATGCAGCTGCTCTCGCGGCTGTACGAGTACATCCTGCGGACCAAAGGCCGCACCTTGACCATCGTCTGCGCCACCTCCGGCGACACCGGCGGCGCCGCCGTCGAGGCCTTCCGCGGCCGGTCCAATGTCCGCATCGTCGCCATGTTCCCCGAAGGCCGCATCAGCGAGGTGCAGCGCCGCTTCATGACCACGGTCGAGGACAAGAACGTCGCCAACCTCTCCCTCGAGGGCAGCTTCGACGACTGTCAGGCGATCCTGAAGTCCATGTTCGCCGACGGCCAGTTTGCCCAGGCTGTCGACCTCTCGGCCGTCAACTCGATCAACTTCGCCCGCATCGCCGCCCAGGCGGTCTACTATTTCACCACGGCCGTGGCTCTCGGCGCTCCGCACCGCAAGGTCGCCTTCGCCGTACCGACCGGCAACTTCGGCGACGCCTTCGCCGCCTATGTCGCCGTGAAGATGGGCCTGCCGGTCGACAAGATCCTGGTCGCCACCAACAGCAACGACATCATGGCCCGCGCCTTCGAGGACGGCCGCTATTCGCGCGGCAACGTCGCGGCGACGCAGAGTCCGGCCATGGACATCCAGGTCGCCTCCAACTTCGAGCGCCTGTATTTCGAGGCCGTCCGCCGCGACGGCCTGGAAACGGGTCGCGCCTTCCGCGCCTTTAACGAGACGGGGATCATCGACATTCCCCCGGGCGCCCTCAGCGCCATGCGAGAGCTGTTCGGCGGCGCCTCGACCAATGAGGCCGACACCAGTCGCGCCATGCTGGCCACGCTGAACGAGACCGGTCACCTGATCGACCCGCACACCGCCGTCGCCATCAGCGCGGCCAAGCGCACCACCCTGTCGAGCGACGAGGTGCCGCTGATCGTGCTGTCCACGGCCCACGCGGCCAAGTTCCCGGAAGCCGTCCACGCCGCCACCGGCGTGACCCCCAGATTTCCGCGCGCCGACCGCCACCTGGCCGACAAGCCCGAACGCTACGACCGCCTGCCGGCGGATGCCGCCGTGGTCATGGACTATGTGCGGAGTTTCGCGGGCGCATGAACGCCACCCCTCAAAAGGCCCTTCCCCTCAATGGGGAAGGGTTGGGTTGGGGTGTTGGCTCTCTCTTGACGGAAGCGCGCGTAAGGCATCGGCGCCCATTCTCACTTTCGCTTACAGAACGGTGGCAGCACCCCATCCCCGGCCCTTCCCCATTGAGGGGAAGGGAGACGCCTGCTCCGCGCCACCTGCTGTCCCTCTCCAACAAGAGAAGAGCGGACCTGAAATGACCACCCCCCGCATCCACACCCTCTCCAACGGCGTCCGCGTCATCTGTGATCCCATGCCGGGCCTCGAAACCCTCGCCCTCAGCGTCGTCGCCGGTCGCGGCGCGGCCAGCGAGGACCTGCATCGCTCCGGCTGGTCGCACCTCTTGGAGCACATGGTGTTCAAGGGCGCCGGCGCCCGCTCCGCCCGTGAAATCGTCGAGGTCGTCGAAAGCGCCGGCGGCCAGGTCAACGCCGCCACTGGCTATGAGCGGACCAGCTTCCAGATTCGCGCGCTCAAGGGGGGCCTGCCGCTCGGCATGGACATCCTCGCCGACCTCGTCCTGCGCCCGACTCTCGACGCCAGGGATCTCGTCAAGGAAAAGTCCGTCGTCGCCCAGGAAATCGCCGAGGCCGGCGACACCCCCGACGACCTGGTCTTCGAACTGGCGCAGGCCGCCGCCTACCCGGACCAGCCGCACGGCCGCCCGATCCTCGGCACGCCCAAATCCCTTAAACCCGCCGACGTCGCCGCCATCGACGCCTGGCGCGCCGCCCTCTATGCCCCGGACCGCCTGGTGGTCAGCGCCGCCGGCGCCGTCGACGAGGACGAGCTCCTCCGTCTGGCCGAGGCCGCCTTCGGCGCGCAACCGGCCGGGCAGGGCGCGGCCACGCCCGCTGCCCCGGTCTTCGCGCCGGGCCGCGCCGCCAGGCTGCGCCGCCTGGAGCAGGCTCACCTGGTCTTGCTGCTGCCGGCTTTCGGGGCCAAGGACGACGACTATTTCGCCCTGCGCCTGTTCGTCGAAATGCTCGGCGGCGGCATGTCCTCGCGCCTGTTCCAGGAGGCCCGCGAGAACCGGGGCCTCGCCTACGCCATCGACGCCTGGAGCGACACCTACGCCGACGGCGGGATGCTGGGCGTCTACGCCGGCTGCGCGGCGAACGACGCCGGCCCGCTGGCCACCCTGACGGCCCAGCAGGTCATCGCCCTGACCGACGGCTGCACCGACGCCGAACTGGCCCGGGCCAAGGCCCAGCTCAAGGCCCATCTGTTCATGGCCCGCGAACAGCCCCTGTCCCGCACCGAGACCTCCGCCGGCCAGGCCCTGCTGTTCCAACGGCTGTTCTCCCCCGGCGAATTGGCTGAGGCCATCGACGCGGTGAGCAGGGCCGACATCGCCCGGGTCGGCGCGCGGCTGCTGCAGCCGGGCCTGCACGCCGGGTCGGTGCTGGGGTCGAAGGCCTCCCTCGGGGCGGTCGAGGCCTTCGCGGGCGGCCTCCAGGCCGGCTGATGAATATGTCTAGACATATTAAAAAGCACCCAATCTGAGCCACGTCGGCGAGCGCCAGTCCTGTAGCCCGCACAGGCCTCAAACCGGGCTACAAACCCCGCGGATCGACCTACGCCCCGACCTACATCCGGGGCTACATTTACCGAGCCTCGACCAACGGTCAGGGCACGCCCCACAAGGGTTTCCGGCGAAATCACCGGCTTGTGGAACGGATGCGCGGTATAATCGTAGGTCCGCTTCGATAGAGGATGCCGGACGATCCTGTCTTGACGCCCGGCCCGAAGCCTTCACCCTTTAGCCCGCTATGGCCCTGATCGACTGGACCGGACTGGATTCCACCTTCCGCCTCGACGGCGGAACCGTCCGGCTGCGTCCGCCGAAAGCCAGCGACTATGCCGAATGGGCCGAGGTCCGCGGCGCCTCCCGCGAATTCCTGCAGCCCTGGGAGCCGACCTGGGCCCTCGACGACCTGACCCGCAGCGCCTTCCGCCGTCGTCTGGATTCCTGGCGCCGCGACCTGGAACAGGGACTGACCTACCCGTTCTTCGTCTTTTCCACGGAGACCGGGGCCCTGACCGGCGGCATCACCCTTAGCGGCGTTCGCCGCGGCGTCGCGCAGGTCGGAACCGTGGGCTACTGGAGCGGCGTCCACACGACGCGCCGGGGTCACACCCTGACCGCCGTCCGCACCGTCAGCCGCTTCGCCTTCCGCACCCTGGGCCTCTCACGCCTCGAGGCCGCCTGCCTGCCCAGTAACACCGGCAGCGCCGCCCTGCTGCTCAAGGCCGGCTTCACCGAGGAGGGTTTCGCCCGGGCTTATCTGAAAATTAACGGCGAATGGCGAGACCATCGCCTGTTCGGGTTGATTTCGCGAGAGCGGGAGCAGTCCTGCCCGGACTAGGGCCAAGGGCGAGCGGACTGCGCAAGGAAACCGGTATCCAATCCGGGCCGAAGCACCGTAAGCCGCCAAGTGGGCATTTCGCCCGCAGTGTTTGAGGGGCGCGCCGCATGGCGCTGGGAAACGACCGCAAGGGGTGGGACACCGCGCTCACACTCGAGGCGCTGGGCGCCGCGGGCGTAGCCCTGTGGACATGGTCGCCGACCGAAGATCGCCTGAAATTCACCGGCGCCTCGCGCCCCCTGGGACTTGGGCCTCTGGCGCCCGAATGCAGCGCCGCCGCGCTTCGGGCCCTGGTCCTGCCGCAGGACCGCCCCCTGGCCGAGGAGCTGCTGCGGCAGCAGCCGCCGCACAGTGAGATCAGCCTTCGCCTGCGTATGCGTGGCGGTGAGGTCGGCGTCTGGCGCGGGGTCTGGCTGGAAGAGGGCAACCGCGCCGCCGGCGTGGTCGCGGCCGAGACCGCCTTCGCCGCCTCCGAGACCGATCTGCTGACCGGCCTGCTGGATCGCCGCAGTTTTGTCGCCCGGGCCCGCGAGCGCCTGCAGACGAACCAGGCCTTCACCCTGGTCGTCGCCGACCTCGACCGCCTGCGCCGCCTGAACGAGGCGCTGGGCCACGAACGGGCGGACCTTGTCCTGGCGGCCCTCGGCGCCCGCCTCGCCGCCGCCTTCCCGCCTGAGTCGCTGATGGCCCGGGTCGGCGAGGACGAGTTCGCCGTCCTGGCTCCGGGCCTGATCCCGGCCGGCACGCGGCTGCGCGAGGCGCTGGAGCGCCCGCTGCGGGTCGCCGGCTTCGACATCCATCCCACACTCGCCGTCGGCGCCGTCGAGGCGCAAGGGGGCGACGAGGCCCCTGACGCGGCCGAACTGCTGCGCCGCGCCGAACTGGCCGTGGAGGCCGCCAAGGCCGCCGGGCGCGGCGGCGGCGCGGCCTATGGTTCCGGCATGGAAAGCGACGGCCTGTCGCGCCTGGCTCTGGAAGGCGACCTGCGCGGCGCCGTCGGTCGCGGCGAGATCGGCCCCTTCTTCCAGCCCATCGTGCGGCTGGACACCGGCGAGCTCAGCGGCTTCGAAGCCCTCTGCCGCTGGCGCCACCCGCGCCGGGGCCTGCTGCCGCCGGACGAGTTCCTGCCGCTGGCCGAAGAGATGGGGCTGATGGAGGACATCGGCGAGCTGATGATCCGCGCCTCGGCCCGTCAGCTCAACGAATGGCAAGCGCGCCACGCCCCGGCCTGGCAGCTGACCTGCAGCGTCAACCTGTCGACCGGCGAGATCCATCGCCAGGGCCTGGTCGAGGACGTGGGCGGCCTGATCGCCAAGTACCGGCTGCGCAAGGGCGCGCTGAAGCTGGAGATCACCGAGAGCGACATCATGCGTGACCCGGAAGGCGCCGCCGTGGTGCTCAAGGCCCTGCGCGAGGTCGGCGCCGGTCTGGCGCTCGATGACTTCGGCACCGGCTTCTCATCGCTCAGCTACCTGACCCGCCTGCCCTTCGACACGCTCAAGATCGACCGCTACTTCGTGCGGACGATGGGGGCCAACCCCGGCTCGGCCAAGATCGTGCAGTCGGTGGTCAAGCTCGGCCAGGATCTCAACCTCGAGGTCGTGGCCGAGGGGGTCGAGAACGCCCTGATGGCGAACCGTCTTCTGGAGCTGGGCTGCGACTACGGCCAGGGCTTCGGCTACGCTCCGCCGCTGTCGCCGCAGGAGGCCGAGGTCTACCTCAACGAAAGCTACGTCGACGGCGTGGCGCCGGTCCGGCGGCAGGGCTAGGCCCGCCCCGCCTCCGCTGACAGGTGGTCGGCGCTGATGCCCAGCTTGGCCAGCGCCGCCGACCATTTGTGCTCATGGTCGTCGCCGAAGATCAGGGTGCTGTCGGGATCGCCGACCAGCCAGACGTTCTGGCGCATCTCCTGCTCCAGCTGCCCGGCGCCCCAGCCGGCGTAGCCCAGCGCCAGAACGGCCTTACGCGGCGGCCCGTCGCCGGCGAGGGCGGCCAGCACCTCGCGCGAGGTGGTCAGGGCCACGCCCTCGGCCACCGGCAGGGTGCCGGCGGGACTGCGGTAGTCGTCGGAGTGCAGCACGAAGCCGCGCTCGCGCTCCACCGGTCCGCCCATCAGGACGATGTCGTCGCGGTGGTTGCCGGTAACGGTGACGCCCAGCTTGGTCAGCAGGTCCGGCATCTTCAGGCCGTCGACCGGGCGGTTCAGGGTGATGCCCATGGCGTGCTGATCGTCGTGGGCGCAGACATAGATGACCGCCCGCTCGAAGCGCTCGTCGTCGATGCCCGGCATAGCGATGAGCAGCCGGCCGGAGAGAAATTCGCTGTCAGGGTCGTGGGCCATGACGGTGAACATCGGCGCGCTTCACGACCGTTTCAAGTCACACCGCTTGGCGATCCGGCTGTGCGGCTCTATTTGCCTGTCATCGACGCCCGCGACGGGCCAAGGGAGAGACACGATGACGATCAAAGTCGGCGACAAGGTGCCGGACGGCATGTTCATGACCAGCGGCGCCGAAGGCCCGCGTCCGATCAGCACCGATGAGCTGTTCGCCGGCAAGACGGTCGCCTTCTTCGCCGTCCCCGGCGCCTTCACCCCGACCTGCTCGGCCAAGCACGTGCCCGGCTTCAAGGAGCACGCGGCCGAGTTCCGCGCCAAGGGCGTCGACACCATCGCCTGCGTCTCGGTCAACGACGTCTTCGTGATGAAGGCCTGGGGCGCCGATCAGGGCGTCGGCGAGGACATCGTCATGCTGGCCGACGGCAACGGCGACTTCACCAAGGCCCTCGGGCTGGAGATGGACGGCAGCAAGTTCGGCATGGGCACCCGCAGCCAGCGCTACTCGATGCTGGTCAAGGACGGCGTCGTCGAGACGCTGAACGTCGAACAGGGCGGCGAATTCAAGGTCAGCGCCGCTGACTACATGCTGCCGCAGCTGGGCTAATTACTGACGGCGCCTCCCGCCCGGCGGGCGGGAGGTCAGCCTTCGAATGCTTCCAACGGCGCCGACCCTTGCGTCACCGCCGCCAGCTGCCCCGGCACACCGCTAAGCACCTGACCGGCGAACAGCGTCGCCAGCGGCGCCATGGCGGCGTCCAGCTGGGCCTGTTTCGCCAGCATCCAGCCGCCGACCGTTTCGCCACAGAGTTTCAGATAGGCCGTGGCCCCGGCCAGGGCGTCCGGCGTTCCCTTCCGCTCCGAAAGCCAGTCCGCCCCCGCTTCCATGGCGTCGACCGCAGCGGCCAGCCGGTCGCCGACGCCGCCCAGATCGCCCTTCAGCGCCCGGGCGGTGTCGCGGATGTCGGAAACCAGCGAGGCCATCGCCGCCCCGCCTTCCATCGACAGCTTGCGGCCGACCAGGTCGATGGCCTGGATGCCGTTGGTGCCTTCGTAGATCGGCAGGATGCGGCAGTCGCGGTAGTGCTGCGCGGCGCCGGTGTCCTCGACGAAGCCCATGCCGCCGTGCACCTGCAGCGCCTCGCTGGCCGCCCAGACGCCGACGTCGGTCGACCAGCCCTTGGCGATGGGGGTTAGCAGTTCCTCGCGCAATTTGGCCCTGGCGTCGCCGTGGTGGGCCTGGTCGGCGGCCACGGCGGTGGCCAGGCAGATGCCCCGGGCCGCCGCCGTCTTGGCCTTGATCAGCATCAGGGTGCGGCGCACGTCGGGCAGGTCCCACAGCGGGGCGGGGTTCTCGCCGGTCCAGGCCGAGCGGCTTTGCTTGCGTTCACGGGCATAGGCGAGCGCCTGCTGGTAGGCCCGCTCGGCGATGGCCACGCCCTGCGTCCCGACCTGAAGCCGGGCGGCGTTCATCATCGTGAACATATGGGCCAGACCCTGGCCCTCGACCCCGACCAGTTCGGCCCTGGCGCCTTCGAAGACCATGACGCAGGTCGGCGAGGCGTGGATGCCCAGCTTGTGCTCGATGCCGGCCGGCCGCAGATCGTTCGGCGCCCCGGCCTTGCCCTCTGGCGTCAGGTTGCGCTTGGGCGCCACGAACAGGCTGATGCCCTTGACCCCGGGCGGGGCATTCGGCGTGCGGGCCAGCACCAGATGGACGATGTTGTCGGCGGCGTCGTGGTCGCCCCAGGTGATGTAGATCTTCTGGCCGGTCAGCCGCCAGCCACCCTCGCCGTCGGGTTCGGCCCTGGTGGTCAGGGCGGCGAGGTCCGAGCCGGCCTGGGGCTCGGTCAGGTTCATGGTGCCGGTCCATTCGCCGCTGACCAGGCGCGGCAGATACCGCGCCTTCTGCTCGGTGGTGCCGTGAGCGGCCAGGGCCTCGATGGCCCCCTGGGTGAGGATCGGGCACAGGCCGAAGGCCAGGCTGGCCGCGTTGAACATTTCGAAGACGGCGATTTCCAGCGCCTTGGGAAGGCCCTGGCCGCCGTAGCGGGCATCGGCCGACAGGCTGTTCCAGCCGCCTTCGGCGAACTCGCGAAGCGCCGCCGCATACCCGGGCGCGGCGGTGACCTTGCCGTTGGCGTAGGTGGCGTGGGCCCGGTCGCCCGGCCGGTTCAGCGGCGCGATGATATCGGCGGCGAAGGCGCCGGCCCCGTCCAGCACGGCCTCGACGGTGGCATGGTCGGCTTCGGGGAACAGCTCGATCAGGTTGTCGAAGCCGGCGGCCTTCATGGCCAGGGCGATGTCGCGGAGCGGCGGGGTGTAGGTCATCGAACGGTCCCAATACTGTCGCGGTCTACCTAGACCGATGACGGTGCGGAACAAAGGCCGCACTCCACCGTGCGGGGGCTTTCATTGGTCGGGAGGGCGACTATGTTCGGTAACGGCTGCCATCACAGTTGGAGCGCAAGCGCATGATCCGTCCCCTCGCCGTCGCCCTGATGGCCGCCATGCTGATGACCGGGCCGGCGCTCGCCGCGCCCTCGACCGACCCGGCGAAAATGCCGGCCGGGACCTACGCGCTGGAAAAGACCCACGCCTCGCTGCTGGCTCGTGTCCGGCACATGGGCCTGAGCAGCTATACCCTGCGCTTCAACCGCTTCAACGCCAGCTACGACTGGGACCCCAAGGCGCCCGACGCGGCGACGCTGATGGTCAGCATCGACATGACCTCGCTCGACGTCGGCGATGAGAAGATCAGCAAGAAATTCGCCGATGACTTCCTTGATGTTAAGAAGAATCCAACGGCAATCTTCGTCTCCACCGCCATCGTCCGGGACGGCGGCCGGGGCAAGGTGACCGGCGACCTGACCTTCCATGGCGTGACCCGTCCGGTCACACTGGACGTCATCTTCCGGGGCTACGAATCGGGCCTGCTCGGGGCCCGGTCGGGCTTTTCGGCGACTGGCGCTTTCAAGCGGTCTGACTTCGGCTCGGACAATATGAGCATGTTCGCAGGCGACGATATCGAGCTGATCATCGAGGTGGAGTTCCTTCGGAAATGAGCACTGACCTGTCCGCCGGGCGCAGCCGCTACTCGGCCGTCGCCATGACCTTCCACTGGCTGATCGCCGCCCTGATCATCAGCAATGTCGCCCTGGCCTGGATTTCCGACGAGGTCCCGCGGTCGACGGTGGCCGGTCTGATGGCCTGGCACAAGACCCTGGGAATCACCATCCTGATCCTCAGCCTTGCCCGGCTGGCCTGGCGTCTGACCCACAAGGCGCCACCGCTCGGCGACCATCTGAAGGCGTGGGAACGCTGGCTGGCCCATATCGTCCACTGGGGCTTCTACGTGCTGATGATCGGCCTGCCGCTGACGGGCTGGGCTCTGGTCTCGGCCAGTCCGTTGATCAAGGTGTATCCGATCGACATGTTCGGCCTGTTTCACTGGCCCGCCATCGGTCCGCTGGCCAATCTGCCGCCGGCCGAGATGAAGGCGGCGCACGAGACCTGGGCAGAGGTTCACCACCTGATGGCCAAGGTGATCATCTATGGGCTGATCCCGCTGCACATACTCGGCGCGCTGAAGCACCAGTTCCTCGACAAGGACAACACGCTGGGGAGCATGATTCCCTTCCTGAGGGCCCCAAAGTGATGCGCCGCCTGCTCGCCGCCCTCGCCCTCTTCCTGTTCACGGCCCTGCCGGCCGCCGCGGCCCCGGCCCCGGCCTGGACCGTCGACAAGGCCGCCTCGAAGATCGCCTTCGCCTCGACCTTCGGCGGCCAGGGGTTCAACGGCGGCTTTGCCCGCTGGGACGCTCAGATCCGCTTCGATCCGAACAACCTGGCCGGCTCCAGCGCCGTGGTCAGCATCGACACGGTCAGCGCCTTCACCGGCGATAATGACCGCGATGCGGCGTTGCAGGAGCCGAACTGGTTCTCCACCAAGGCCTTCCCCAAGGCGACGTTCCGGACCACCAGCTTCAAGGCGCTGGGCGGCGGCAAGTACCAGGCGATCGGGACCCTGACGCTGCGCGGGCAAAGCAAACCGTTGACCCTGCCCTTCACCCTCGTCATCACCGGCAATCAGGCGAAGATGACCGCGCGCGTGACGGTCAGTCGCCTGGCATTCGGGGTTGGACAAAACGAGTGGAAGAAGACGGACGTCATTCCGGACCCGGTGACGGTCAACATCAGCCTGACGGCGAAGCGCTAGAGGCGGCTGTCCGCGCGCTCGAGGCCGGACAGCTCGTCACCTTTCCGACCGAGACCGTCTACGGCCTGGCGGCCGACGCCCGTGATCCTCTGGCTGTCGCCCGTGTCTTCGAGGCGAAGGGCAGGCCGCGTTTTAACCCTCTGATCGCCCATGTCGCCGATCTGGCCGCCGCGCGCCAGATCGCCGTCCTGGACGACCGGGCCCTGAAGCTCGCCGAGGCCTTCTGGCCTGGCCCCCTGACCCTGGTCGCGCCACTGGCCGATGGGAACGCCGTCTGCGATCTCGCCCGCGCCGGTCTCGATACCGTGGCCGTCAGGGTCCCCGGCCACCCACTGGCCCGCGCCTTGCTGGCCCGCTTCGGCCGGCCGGTCGTCGCCCCCAGCGCCAACCGCTCGGGCCGGCCTAGCCCGACCACCTACGCCGACGCTCGCGAGGAGACCGGCGACCGATGCGCCGCCGGCCTCGACGGCGGCCCCTGCACGGTCGGGCTGGAGTCGACGGTTGTCTCGGTTCTCGATGGTCAGGCGCGTCTCCTGCGTCCCGGCTCGGTCACCCGCGCCCAGATCGAGGCCCTGATCGGCCCCCTGGCTGAAGCCGAGGGTGACGCCAGGCGGTCCCCTGGTCGACTGGCCCTGCACTACGCCCCCGACGCCCCGGTCCGCATCAACGCCGCGGGCCCGGAGGCCGGTGAGGCGTTCCTGGCCTTCGGTCCCTCCGACAGCCCTTTCAACCTCAGCCCGACCAGCGACCTGGCCGAGGCGGCCGCCAATCTCTTCGCCATGCTCCGCGCCGCCGACCGCACCAGGCCCGTGGCCATCGCGGTCGCGCCGATTCCTGACGAGGGCCTTGGGGAGGCGATCAACGATCGGCTGAAACGCGCCGCCGGCTTCGTCGGCTGACAGGGCGCGGGGGAGGGCGTATCTTCGCGCCCCATGACCATCCCCGTTCCCGCTGACGTCGTTTCCCGCCTGAAGGCCGTGCTCGGCGAGGGCGGCTGGAGCACCGACCCCGACCGTATCGCCCCCAGGCTGGTCGAATGGCGCGGGCGCTGGCAGGGAACAACCCCCCTGCTGGTCCTGCCGCGCTCGACGGCCGAGGTCAGCGCCGTGGTCGGCCTCTGCGCCGAGGCAGGCGTGGCTATCACCCCGCAGGGCGGAAACACCGGGCTCGTCTCGGGCCAGATCCCGCAGGGCGAAATCCTGCTTTCCACCGAACGCCTCAACGCCATCCGCGACATCGACGCCTTCGACGACGTCATCGTCGCCGAGGCCGGCGTCACCCTGGCGGCGGTGCATGAGGCGGCGGCGAAGCTCAATCGTCGCTTTCCGCTTGGCCTGGCCTCGGAAGGCTCCGCGACCGTGGGAGGCGTGGTCTCGACCAACGCCGGCGGCACCCAGGTGCTGCGCTTCGGCACGTCCCGCAGTCTGGTGCTGGGGCTGGAGGCGGTGCTTCCCAACGGCGAGATCTGGAACGGCCTCAAGCGCCTGCGCAAGGACAACACCGGCTATGACCTCAAGCAGCTGCTGATCGGCGCCGAGGGCACCCTGGGCATCGTCACCGCCGCCAGCCTGAAACTGTTCCCGCGCCCCGTCTCAACGGCCACAGCCATCTGCGGGCTGACCAGCGCCCGCGACGCCATCACCCTGCTGGCTCGCGCCAAGGAAGAGACCGGCGGCGCCGTCGAGGCCTTTGAGCTGATGGGCCGGGCGGGCGTCGGCTATGCGATCAAGAACATCCCGGGGCTTCGCGAGCCGCTGGAAGGGATGCATCCTTGGTATGTGCTGGTCGAGACCACCAGCGGCGAGCCGGGCGTCGCCGAGGCCGCGCTCGAGCGCCTGCTGGCGCATGCTCTTGAGGATGGCCTGATCGCCGACGCGGCTGTCGCCCAGACCGCCGCGCAGGCAAAGGCCTTCTGGGCCGTGCGCGAAAACCAGTCCGGCGGCCAGAAGGCCGAGGGCGCGGCCTGGAAGCACGACGTCTCCGTGCCGGTCTCCCGAATGGCCGAGTTCATCGAGCGGGCGACGACCATGGTCGAGGCCTTTCGTCCGGGGGTTCGCGTTGTCGCCTTCGGCCACGTGGGCGACGGCAATGTCCACTACGACGTGCTGCGCCGCACCGACGAAACCGACGAGGCCCACAATGCCCTGCGCGATGAGGGATCACGCCGGGTGCACGATCTTGTCATGGAGCTCGACGGTTCGATCAGCGCCGAGCACGGCCTGGGCGCCGCCAAGACCGCTGACGCCCTGCGCTACAAGAGCCCAATCGAAATCGAGGCCCTGCGCGCCATCCGGGCGGCGTTGGACCCGGGGCGGATCATGAACCCGCGGGTTCTGTTCTAGGCTGGTCTTCCGCGCGGCCGCGTCCTATCAGCCGCGCCATGCTGATGGTCATCTCTCCCGCCAAGTCGCTGGACTTCACGGCGCCGCCAAAGCCGCTGCCGCTGACCGAGCCCAGGCTGAAGACCGACACGGTCGAACTGGCCAAGGTGGCGAAGGGCCAGAGCGCCCGCCAGCTCAAGCGGCTGATGCACCTGTCCGACGCCCTGGCCAGTCTCAACCACGAACGCTTCCAGGCCCTCGACCCCCTGGCCGAGGACGGGCTGCAGGCCGCCGTCGCCTTCAATGGCGATGTCTACACGGGGCTGAAGGCCCGCGGCCTCGACAAGGCCGCCTTCGCCTGGGCCCAGGACCACCTGCGCATCCTGTCGGGTCTCTACGGCCTGTTGCGTCCCGCCGACGCCATCCAGCCGCACCGGCTGGAGATGGGCACGCGCCTGAAGACGAAGCGCGGCTCGAATCTCTACGACTTCTGGGGCGACAAGGTCGCGCGCCAGCTCAACGAGGACGCCAAGGGTCACGCCGACCCGACGCTGATCAACCTGGCCAGCCAGGAGTACTTCGGGGCCGTCGACGCCGCCGCCCTCAAGCTGCCGGTCGTTACCTGTCGCTTCCTCGAGGAGAAGGATGGCGAGGTTCGTCAGCTCAGCTTCTTCGCCAAGCAGGCGCGGGGCCTGATGGCCCGGTTCGCCATCGATCAACGCATCGAAAAGGCCGGCGATCTGAAGGCGTTCGATACCGGCGGCTATGCCTTCAAGGCCGGGCTTTCGAACGAGGCCGAATGGGTCTTCTCGCGCCCCCAGCCGCCGCCGGTGGCCCAGACCCGCGCGGCCAAGGCTGAACAGGCCTGATTCTGCTTCCGGGCCTGTCCGGGCAGTGAACAGCCGGCACCGCGGCTGACAGGATCAGGTGATCGCCTGCTCGTAATTCATCAGAAGATGAATTATAGGCGCTCGTATGACGCGCCGCGAAAGCCTATGTTGCGGCGCACAAAATCAAGAAGAGGTTGGAGTGTTTCCATGGACTACGGGCTGAAGGGACAGGCGGCCATTGTCACCGGCTCGACCAGTGGCATCGGTCACGCCATTGCTCAGGCCCTGGCCGGAGCCGGCGTCGATGTGGTTCTCAATGGTCTTGGCGACGCCGTCGCCATCGAGCAGACCCGCGCGACCCTCGAAGCGGCGACCGGTGTCCGCGTCCGCTACCACGGCGCGGACATGACCAAGGGCGATCAGATCGCCAACATGGTCGCCTTTGCTCACAGCGAGTTCGGCCGCCTCGATATCCTGGTCAACAACGCCGGCATCCAGTTCGTCTCGCCGATCGATCAGTTTCCGCCCGAGAAGTGGGACCAGATCATCGCCATCAATCTGACCTCCAACTTCCACGCCATCCGCGCCGCCCTGCCGATCATGAAGGGTCAGAAGCACGGGCGGATCATCAACATCGCCTCGGCCCACGGCCTGGTCGCCAGCCCCTTCAAGGGCGCCTATGTGGCCGCCAAGCACGGGGTTCTGGGCCTGACCAAGACGGTGGCCCTGGAGATCGCCGAGGCCGGCATCACCTGCAACGCCATCTGCCCGGGCTACGTCCACACCCCTCTGGTCGACGGCCAGATCAAGGACACCGCCAAGGCGCGCGGAATGACGGAAGAGGCGGTCGTGCGCGACGTGATCCTCGCCGCCCAGCCGAGCAAGCAGTTCATCAGCTTTGACCAACTGAACGGCATGGTGCTGTATCTCGCCAGCGCCGCCGGGGGCGGGGTCAACGGCGCCCACCTGTCCATCGACGGCGGCTGGACGGCGGGCTGACCCGCCAATTCAAAGTAAAGTCATGAGCCAGCCGCCCCTCGAAGAAACCGCCTCGCCGCGCCCCGTGCCCACAGTCGGCGTCGTCTGCCTGCGCGGGGCCGAGGTGCTGCTGATCAAGCGCGGCAACCCGCCCCGCAAGGGCCAGTGGAGCCTGCCTGGCGGCCGGCTTGAGTGGGGCGAGACCCTGCAGGCCGGCGCCCTGCGCGAGCTCGCCGAGGAAACCGGGTGCCAGGCGGAGATTCTCGGTCTTGTCGATGTCGTCGACGGGGTGATGACCACCCGCCACTACATCATGATCGACTATGCCGCTCGCTGGACGGCGGGAGAGCCGGTGGCGGGCGACGACGCGGCCGACGCGCGGTTCTTTACCCTGGATGAGGCGCTGGCCATCGTTGAGTGGGAGGAGACGCGCCGGGTGATCCGTGAAGCGGTGGAGCGGTTCGGCGCTTGACGCCCGCCGCGTAACCCGTCCTCTCATGCTTCGCAAAGGGCCCCCGACACAAGGGATCAGCGGCCCACGGGAGAACGTCATGACCCTTCATACCCCCCTCTGCGACCTGCTGGGCGTCGAGCATCCGATCATGCTGGCCGGCATGGGCGGGGTCTCCTACGCCGAGGTGGTGGCCGCCGTGACCAATGCCGGCGGCTACGGCACCCTGGGCATGGCGGGCCGTGGCCCGGACTTCATCCGTGAACAGATGCGCGCCGTGCGCAAGCTGACCGACGGCCCGTTCGGTGTCGACCTGCTGGCCGCCTCTCCGGAAAGCCTGACGGAGAGTGTCGATGTGATCATTGAGGAAGGCGCCTCGGCCTTCGTCGCCGGTCTGGGTGTGCCCATGCCGATCATGGAAAAGCTGAAGAAGGCCGGTCTCAAGGTCATGGTCGTCTGCGGCGCGGTCAAGCACGCGGTAAAGGCCGAGCAGGCCGGCTGTGACGCCGTCATCTGCCAGGGCGGGGAGGGCGGTGGCCATACCGGACTGGTCGGCACCCTGCCGCTGGTGGCGCAGGCCGTCGAGGCGGTGAAGGTGCCGGTCGTGGCGGCCGGCGGCCTCTATGACGGTCGGGGCCTGGCGGCGTCGCTGGCGCTGGGCGCGGTCGGCGTCTGGATGGGCACCCGGTTCATCGCCTCCACCGAGGCGCACGCCGGCGAGCTTTACCGCCGCACGATCGTCGAATCGGTCGACGAGGACACCGTCCGCACCCGCTGCTACAGCGGCAAGCCGATGCGGGTGCGCAAGAATCCCTATGTCGAGGACTGGGAATCGCGGCCGGGCGACATCCAGCCCTTCCCGGTCCAGGCCGGCATCTCGATCCAGAACAACGCCATGGGCGGCATCGGCGGCCAGACCGAGAACCTGGACCCCGACAAGAGCTGTTTCGCCATGGGCCAGAGCGCCGGCGGGGTGCATGACGTGCTGCCGGCCGGCGAGATCGTGCGTCGCATCATGGCCGAGGCGGAGGCCTCGATCAGCCGGGTGGCGGCCATCCGGGGGCGGGAACCGGCAGCGGCCTGACTTGGAGCGGAAAAAGGCAACGTTTTCAGCGGTTTAAATACTGCCTAACCAGCCTTGACGCACTGCAGCGCGGTCTATAGGTTCCGCGCCGATCAAGCCGGGCCCGGAGGGTGTTCTTCCAGGCCGTTTGTAGAGCTGACCGCTCCCATGCCTAGGGCCGACGAAAACCGCGAAGAGGCGCTGAAACGTCTCGACGAACGGGCCGCCGCACTCCAGGCGCGCACCGCCAAACCCGCGTCCCACGCGGCTGGCGAGGCGGCGGCTGGCCAGGCGTGGCGGATTATCGCCGAGCTGTTGGGCGGTGTGCTCATCGGCCTGGCGTTCGGGGCTATCGTGGACTGGTTCTTGCCGACCAGACCGTGGGGCATGATTGGTGGGGTCATCGGCGGGTTCGCGCTTTCGCTATGGATGGCGAAGCGCACCGCTGATCGGCTGATGGCGCAGGCGAAGGCGGAGCAGGGTGATACCCCGCTTCCCGTCATCGCCGACGACGAAGACGAAGATTAAGGAGCGAGAGGCCCGTGGCCGATCCGTTGCATCAGTTCCAGATCCAGAAGATCGTCGATCTTCCTGACGTCACTCTGCCGGGCCTCGGCACGGTCGATCTGGCCTTTACGAACTCGCACCTGGCGATGACGCTCGCCTTCGTCGTTGTGGTCGGCTTCATGAGCCTGATCACGGCCAGCGCAAAGGTGGTCCCGGGCCGTATGCAGGCCGTCGGCGAGACCCTTTTCGGCATGATCGACAACCTGACCACGTCGATCATCGGTCATGACGGCCGCAAGTACGCGCCGTTCGTCTTCACCCTGTTCACCTTCATCATGGTGCAGAATTTCCTCGGTCTGGTGAACATCCCGGGTGTCTTCCACCTGTTCACCGCGACCTCGCAGCTGGCCGTCACCGCCACCTACGCCATCCTGACCATCGGCCTGGTGCTGATCGTCGGCTTCGGCAAGCATGGCCTCGGTTTCTTCAAGCTGTTCGTGCCCAGCGGCGTGCCGTTGGTGCTGCTGCCGGTCATCATCCTTATCGAGTTCGTCTCCTTCCTGCTGCGTCCGGTGACCCTGATGCTGCGTCTGTTCGGCAACATGATGGGCGGCCACGTCGCCCTCAAGGTGTTCGCCGGCTTCGTCGCCACGGCCGCCGCCGGTTCGATCGGCTACATCGGGCTTGGCGTCGGACCGCTTGCTTTCGGCATGGTCACCGCCCTGACGGCCCTCGAGTTCCTCGTGGCCTTCCTGCAGGCTTTCGTCTTCGCCGTTCTGACCACCATCTATCTCAATGATGTGGTCAACCTCGGTCACGGCCACTAAAAGCGGCCCACAACCGAACACTCCTGAACCTTCAAACCAACTAGGACTAGACACTCATGGATCCTCAAGCCGCCAAGTTCATCGGCGCGGGCCTCGCGACCCTGGGCATGATCGGCGCCGGTATCGGCGTGGGCACCATCTTCGGCAACTTCCTCGCCGGCGCCCTCCGCAACCCGGCCGCCGCCGCCGCCCAGATCGGCAACCTGTTCGTCGGCGCCGCCCTGGCTGAAGCCCTGGGCATCCTCGCCTTCGTTCTCGGCATGCTGATCCTCTTCGGCTAAACGCGTTTCCGACTAGGCTGGCGCGACCGCTCCCACCAGGGCGCGGCGCGCCGCACTGGGACATCAGATGGCTACTCCCGATCCGCACGCCGCTCCGGCGGGCGAAACCCACGCGACCACCGAAGCCCAACACGGCGGTGGTGGTCTGCCGCAACTCCAGTTCGAGCACTGGCCGGGTCAGATCGCCTGGCTGCTGATCCTGTTCGTCGCCCTGTACCTCCTGATGTCGCGGGTCTTCATCCCGCGGCTTCGCAAGGTGCTGGACGAGCGCACCGGCACCATCGCCGGCGCCCTCGAGCAGGCTCGCCTGGTTCAGGAAGAAGCCAACGCCCAGGCCGCCAAGGCCCAGGCTGATGTGGCCGAAGCCCGGGCCACCGCCCATCGTCTCGCCTCTGAAGCCCGCGCCAAGGCCAACGCCGAAGCCCAGGCCCGCCAGGCGGTTGAAGACGAGAAGCTCGCGGTCCGCATGGCCGAGGCCGAGACCCGTATTCGCGCCTCCCGCGACGCGGCCATGAGCCACGTGTCGACCATTGCTTCCGATACGGCCTCGGCCATTGTCGAGAAGCTGACCGGCGCGGCTCCCAAGGCCGCTGACCTCAACGCCGCCCTGGCGGCCGCCAAGGAAGGCGCTCTCTGATGCCCGCGTCCGTCATCGCATTCCTCGGCAGCCCCGAGAATTGGGTCGGCTGGGGCGTCATCGTCTTCCTCGGCATCGTCATCTATGTGGGCGGCTTCAAGAAGGTCGCCGCCGCCCTCGACGCCAAGTCGGCTGTCATCCAGGCTGACCTGGATGAAGCGGCCCGCCTGCGCGCCGAAGCCGAAGCCCTGCTGGCCGAAATCCGCGGCCAGCGTGAAGACGCCGAAAAACAGGCGGCCGGCATGCTGGCCGCCGCCGAAGCCGACGCCGCCCAGATGGCGGTCGATGCCCAGGCCAAGCTGGAAGAGACCATCGCCCGCCGCGCCGCCCTGGCCGAGCGCAAGATCGCTTCCGCCGAGGCCCAGGCCGCCGCCGACGTGAAGGCCGCCGCCGCCGATCTGGCCACCCAGACCGCCGAGCGCCTGCTGACCGCCCGCATCGCGGCCGCCAAGTCCGACCCCAGTGTCGACGTGGCGATCGCCCAGCTGGCCACCCGCCTGCAGTAGGCCCCTTTTCGTGGGTGGCCTTGGTCACCCCTGAAGGTCAAGATGCCCCCCGGTTCATATCGGGGGGCATTTTCTTTGGCGCTCGCATCCGTCCTGATCGCCCTGGCGATCACAGTACAGCCCATCCCGGCGTCTTCCGATTGCCTGTGGGAGGCCGTTGGTTCGACCCAGCGTCAGGCCTGGCTTGGACGCTACATCGCAGACCCCCGGGCCCTGATGAAGACGGTGGTGGAGGCGGACGTTGCTTCAGCTCTGGCCACGACCTGCAAGGTGCCGGTCGACAAGGTGCGCAACCTGCTGGTCGCAAGGACCATGGAGCTCGGGGCCGAGGCCTGGTGGGATCGCGAAATGCAGCAGCCCGGCGCCCTGGCCCGTAGTTGGGCGGCCCTG
>JAUMCZ010000215.1:0-18086 GCA_032122215.1 Caulobacter sp. | reverse complement strand
AGTTTGCGCTCGTATTCCATGGGGTCCTTCGGCTTGACCAGCGCCCCCTCCGGCGTCGCCCCCCAGTCGGCCAGCCGGGTCAGGAAGAACCGCATCGCCGCCCCGTGGGCCAGAACCGGCAGGGCCGCCCGCTCGGCGTCCGACAGCGGTCGCCGCGCCTCATAGCCGGCCAGCAGCGCCTTGCCCGCCGTGATGTTGAACTCACCGCTGCTCTCGAAGCACCAGGCGTTGAGGGTCACCGCCAGGTCGTAGGCATAGGCATCGTCGCAGGCGAAATAGAAGTCGATGGCCGCCGCGAACCGCCCCTCCCGGAAGAAGACGTTGTCGGGAAAGAAGTCGGCATGGATCACCCCGACCGGCAGATCCGTCGGCCAGTGCGCCGCCAAATGGGCCAGATCGGCGGCGACGGTCTTCGACAGCCCCGGCTTCAACGCCTCGGCCGCGGCTTCCAGCCCCTCGAACAAGGGCGCCCAGGCCGGCTGGCCCAGATCGTTGACCCGCCGCCCGGTGAACCCCTCGCCGGCCTGATGCAGCCAGGCCAAGCCCTCGCCCGCCTGACGGCACTGCGCCACCGTGGGCCGCCGCGCCGACAGCCCCGGCAGGAACTGCGCCAGCGCCACCGGCTTGCCGCGCACCGACTGCAGCACCACGCCCTCCCGGTCCGGGATCGGCCGCGCCGACGGAAAGCCGGCCTCGGCCAGATAGCCCATCAAGTCGAGGAAATAGGGCAGCTCCTCCGCCGTCACCCCCCGCTCATAGACGGTCAGGATGAACCGCCCGCCCTCCGTTTCCAGCAGGAAGTTGGAGTTCTGAATCCCCTCGGCGATCCCCTTGAACGCAAGGGGTTCCCCCAGATCGTACCGCGCGAGGAACCGCTCCAGCTCCTCGTCCGTGATGTCCGTATAGACCGCCATGGTCGGGGGATGGGGGAGGGAGCGGCGCGGGTCAAGTGGCCCGAAAGCCCGCCGTCGTGTAAGCTGGCGAAATGACGTCTGAAATCGACATCAAGGTCATAGTGGAAGAGGGCGGCGCTGAAGCAACGGTGCGGCTTCAGGAATCTGATGCCGTCAGAACCGCCGTGAACTTGCCCCACGGCCAGTCGGCCTATCGCCATCCCTCGGCCAACGAAACGCTTCAGCGCAGCCCCGATCTCCGCGAAGTTCACGATCAAATCGAGGCTGGTATCGACATCATGACGAGATACGCCAAGACCCTTGAGGCGCTCGCCAAGACATAGCGCTGCATCAATCCTGCGTCGTCCGATGCTGGCCCATCGCCAGCAGTCGGCCCAGGCGTGATCGATTAGAAAAGGGGGGCGCGTTGGATCAACCTGTCCCCGCTTCCGCGTCGCCCGCTAGCTCTCAAACCCCGGCGGCTCAAACCCCGGCTGACTGATGCACGCCACCTTGAACAGCTCGCCCATCTGGTCGGGCGCCACGAGCCGCGCCAGTTGGCGGCCGATGACCATCGACCGGTCCGGCCGCGCCGCGATCAGCGCCTCGGCCCGTTGCTGGATGCCCAGCCGGCCAAGGAACAGACCCTGTGGCATGGGACCCGCGATCTCGGCCCCGGCCTCGACCGCCGCCGCCAGCAGGCTGGGGAAATCGACATGCACCGTCAGGTCGGACTCGCCCGGAAACGCCAGCGAGTCGACCTTCTCATGGCCCTTCAGCGCCTGCAGGGTGTCGCCGAACTCGGCCTTGTCGCGACCGTAGTCGATGACCAGCGCCGCCCCGCCGTCGGCCGCCACCCGCGCGGCGATCCCCGCCGCCAGGGCGTCCTGGGCCGGCGAGACTTCCAGGATCAGCGCGCCCTCCTCGGGGGCTGCCCCGTGCTCGCTCGGCGCCAGCCCGAAGGTCAGCTCACCGTCCGGCGTCAGGCCGACCAGCCGCTCGACCCAGCCGCCCGGCGTCTGCACGAACTGGCGGGCCGGCAGGCAGTCGAACAGCTCGTTGGCGAGCAGGATCAACGGCGCCCCGCCCGGCACACCCTCCAGGCTGTCGGTCCAGGAGGCGTCCGCCCCGGCCAGCTTCTCGGCCTGCGCCGTCTTCAGCGGCCCGGAGGTCTCGACCATCCACAGATCGGCCGCCGCCACGAAGTCCGCCGCCAGCCGCACGGCCCGCAACAGGTCGCTCATCAGGGTCCCGTCGCCGGGCCCCATCTCGACCAGGCGGAACCGCTCGGGCTTGCCCAGCCGGGTCCAGCTCTCGACGCACCACAGGCCCAGAAGCTCACCGAACATCTGGCTGACCATTGGCGCGGTGACGAAATCCCCGCCGCCGCCAAGCGCCGGCCGGGTCGCGTAGTACCCGTCCTTCGCGTCGTGCAGGCAACGCACCATGTATTCGGCGACCGGGATCGGCCCGCTCGCCGCGATCTCGGCCTTCAGCCGTTCTTTCAAGCTCATGGCGCGGACGCACCGTCCCTGTCAGAGGCGGGGGCAGCGTCGGTCTTCACGATGACCACCGGCTCCTTCAGTCCCCGCCAGATCATCCAGGCCCCACCGATCAGCATCGGCAGCGACAGCATCATGCCCATGGTCACGCTGCCGCCCATCCCGAACAGGTCGTTGAGGAAGCTGTCGGGCTCACGCACCGTTTCCAGCGACACCCGCACCAGGCCATAGCCGGCCAGGAACAGGCCGGCGATGACGCCGCGCCGCTGCAACCACAGCTTGGAGTGAGTGGCCCAGCGCAGCACCAGGAACAGCACGATGCCTTCCAGCGCCGCCTCATAGAGCTGGCTCGGATGGCGCGGGAAGCCGTCGGCGCCGGGGAAGATCACGCCCCAGGGCATGGCGGTCGGACGGCCCCACAGCTCGCCGTTGATGAAGTTGGCGATCCGCCCGAAGAACAGGCCGATCGGCACCGCCGGGGCGACCAGGTCGCCCAGCTTGAGCAGGTCGATCTTCGCGCTCCGCGCAAAGAAGAACACCGCCGTCATCACCCCCAGCAGACCGCCGTGGAAGCTCATGCCCCCCTGCCAGATCTTGAGGATCTCGCCCGGGTTCTCCCAGATCAGGTGCGGCTGATAGAACAGCACATAGCCCAGGCGTCCGCCCAGGATGATGCCGATGGTCACCCACAGGATCAGGTCGTCGATCTGCGGCGCATTGGCGGTCGGCGCCTGGCCGCCCCAGAGCTTCGGGTTGCGGACCAGGCTGACGGCATAGCGCCAGCCCAGCAGGATGCCGGCCACATAGGCCAGGGCGTACCAGCGGATCCCGAAGGTCCCGCCGAACAGCTCGAAGGTCCAGCCGCCCACGTAGGGGCTGATGTCAGGGAAGGGCACGACAGTTAACCTCGTTCACCACGAAACTGGGGATCAGTCGTCTAATCCCCTTCGCATTCATGAATCGTTTCCCATATGAATGAGGTCATGCATACCCAGAACCCCTTCCTCGACGAGATCGCCAAGCTGACGACGGCCGCGGCGGGCCTCGCCCAGGCCGCCGGCGAGGAAGCCAAGGCCGCTTTCCGCGCCCAGGGCGATCGTTTCGCCGCCGAACTCGACCTGATCCGCCGCGACGAATTCGAGGCCCTCAAGGCCGAGATCGCCGCCCTGCGCGCCGAAGTCGCCGCCCTCAAGGGTGCGGCGCCGGCGACGGCCCCCAAAGACGCCTAGGGGCGAGTAGCGCTCTCGCGCAAAATGAAGCGGTTGTGACGATGCAACCGAACAGGATTAGGGTCTGGCTGTGCAGGTGATTCGGCGGGAGTTTCCGCCGTCGCCCGCCCTCCAAAGGACGGTATGACCGATGGATATTTCACCTCCCGAAGACGACGAAGCCTTCATGGCGCTCGACCCGCTCGAGGTGGTCGAACACGTCCTCTCGGCGGAAAACCTTGCCTTCGACCGCACCGAGGACGGCGACCTGGCCTTCTCCCTGGCCGGCGACTGGAAGGACTACGAGCTGTGGTTCGCCTGGCGGCCCGAGGCCGAATGCCTGCAGCTCTGCCTCTCGATCGACCTGAAGGCCGGCAAGGAAACTCGTGGCAAGGCCTGCGACCTCGCCAACCTGGTCAACCAGCGTCTGTGGCAGGGTCATTTCGAGATCTGGGCCGACGACGGCGAGGTGGTTTTCCGCCACGCCATGGGCCTGTTCGGCGCCGAACGCCCGACCCCCGCCCAGACCGCGGCGATGATCGACGTCGCCATGGAAGCCGCCGACCGCTTCTACCCGGCCTTCGACTTCCTGCTGGCCGGCGCCAAAACGCCGGAAGAGGCGATGGCCGCCTGCATGTTCGAGACGGTCGGCCGGGCCTAGGGCGCGGTCACCGTCCCTCCCCGAATTGGGGAGGGCAGACGCGCGGTTACGCGCGTCGGGTGGGGAAATCGGTCACCGACTTTTCCGACCCTCCACTGAGAAGACGAACCGGCGGGCGCAGGTGACCCACTGCCCCACCCGGCGCGCAACGCGCGCCTACCCTCCCCATTCGGGGAGGGAAGTCTTAGGGTGTCCACCTCACGATTCAGGACCTCCCCATGACCCCCATCCTCATCCTCGGCGTCGGACGCATGGGCGGCGCCATGATCGAGGGTTGGCGGCGGGCCGGGACCTTCGTGCCTGACGACCTCTACATCCGTGACCCGAGCCCCGGCGGCGCCGATCTCTCCGGCATTCACCTCAATCCGCCGGACGCCGACCTCGGCCGGTGCCGGACGGTGATCCTCGCCGTCAAACCCCAGGTCTGGCGCGAAGCCGCCGCCCAGGTCGCCCCGCACATCTCGCCTGACGCCATCGTCGTCTCCATCGCCGCCGGCGTTCGCGCCGCCGATATCGCCGAGGCCTTCGGGGGCCTGCGCGTCGCCCGCGTCATGCCGACCACCGCCGTCGCCATCAACCAGGGCACGGCCTCCGTCTGCGCCGCCGACCCCCAGGCCCGGGCCCGCGCCCACGCCCTGTTCGATCCTCTGGGCCGCGTCGTCGAGATCGCCGACGAAGACCTGATGCACGCCGCCACCGCCGTCAGCGGCTCCGGCCCCGCCTACCTCTACGCCTTCACCGAAGCCCTCGAAGCCGCCGGCATCGCCGCCGGCCTGACCCCCGACGCGTCCGCCACCCTTGCCCGCTCCACCCTGACCGGCGCCGCCGCCCTGATGGCCTCGGGCGACACCCCGCCCGCCGAGCTGCGCCGCCAGGTCACCTCGCCCGGCGGCACCACCCAGGCGGCGCTGGAGGTGCTGATGGGGCAGGAGGGTCTGGAGCCGCTGCTGAAATCCGCCGTGGCCGCCGCCGTTTCGCGTTCCCGCGAACTGGGCTGAATTTTACCCGGTATAAATCCAGAAGCCCCCATCGGCGGCATCCATCCGGGTCGCCGCGGCGCAGGTCGCCGGCGGCACAGTCCTGGCTACATTCACAGCATCGGCGCCTACGCGGCGCCTACGCCCGGGGCTACATTTGCCCAGCCCCGCACCACGCTCAAGGCACGGAAATTATTCAACTATCCAGGTGTTGTGACGGTCGACAGCCGGTCGGCGTGTTATAATGCCTCCGCTTCGATCGCCCCCAGGCCTTGATCCCGCCGCCCCCCGCTGCCAAGCAGGGCCATCGCATCGAGGGCCAACGATGGACAACCCCTTCACCGCTCACCCGCACGCCGTGGGTGAGACCTACAGCCAGCATTTCCGCGCCTCCTGGGGCGTAGGCCTGACGTTGCTGGCGGCGGGGCTCGCCTGCCTGGTCCACGGCCTCTGCCCGGCCCTGTTCAAGACCACCGGCAGCCGCACCATCTTCCGCCTCAACGCCAAGCTCACCGGCCGCAAGCCGGATGGCGCGGGCTACGGCGACTGGACCGGGGCCGGAGTTTAGCGGCTTCCCCGTTCGTGCGTGCTTCGACACGCGCCTTGCGGCCGCTACTCAGCATGACGAAGATTGTTGGGTGCCCACCCTGTTCGTCATCCTGAGTAGCCTCACGCAGTGAGGCGTGTCGAAGGACGCACCCTGCTTACCGCGCGTTCTCCGCCGCGATCCACCGGTCGACCCGCTGCTCCAGCAGGTCCATCGGCAGCGGCCCGGCCAGCAGCACCGCGTCGTGGAACCGGCGCACGTCGAACTTGTCGCCCAGTTCCGTCTCCGCCTTGCCCCGCACCTTCACCAGCGTCCGCTCGCCGATCTTGTAGGCCAGCGCCTGCCCCGGCCAGCTCACGTACCGGGCCAGTTCGGCGTCGATGTTGTGGGCCGACAGGGCGCTGTTGTCGGTGAAGCAGGCCCGGGCCCTTTCCAGGTCCCAGCCCAGGTAGTGCATGCCCGTATCGGCCACCAACCGGCAGGCCCGCCACATCTCGTAGGACAGCCGCCCGAACTGCTCATAGGGATCGCGATAGATGCCCATCTCGATCCCCAGCCGTTCGGCGTACAGGCCCCAGCCCTCGACATAGGCGGTCATGTCGGCATCCCGCCGGAAGGCCGGAACCTCGCCCAGTTCCTGAGACAGGGCGATCTGCAGATGGTGCCCCGGCACCGCCTCATGCAGCGTCAGGGCCGGCAGTTCGTACAGGCCCCGCTGGTCCAGCTTGCCGGTGTTGACCATGTAGCCGCCGGCCACGCCCAGCTGCGGGCTGCCCGGGAAATAGCGTCCCGTCGTGTAGTTGTCCTCGATCTCGCGCGGCACCTCCCGCACCCCGTAGGGCAGGCGGGGCAGGGTGCCGAAGAAGGCCGGCAGGCGGTCGTCGATCCGCTTTGAAATCTCCGACGCCTTCTCCATCAGGTCCTGCCGGCTCCCGGCGACGAACCGCTTGTCGCTGCGCAGGAAGGCCAGGAACTCGGGGAAGGTCCCCTTGAACCCCGTCTGGGCCATCACCGTGTCCATCTCGGCCCGGATCCGCGCCACCTCGGCGACGCCGAGCGCGTGGATCTCCTCCGGCGTCATGCTGGTCGTCGTGTAGCGACGGGCCAGCCAGGCGTAATAGTCCTTGCCGCCCTTCAGCCGCCCGACACCGATCTCGGGCCTGGTGGCCGGGATGTATTCCTTTTCCAGGAAGGTGACGAAGGCCTGCCGGGCGGGGACGATCTTCTCCGTCATCAGGGCCACGCCCCGCGCCTTGAACGCCGCCTTCTCGGCCGGCGTCACGCTGGCCGGCAGCTTGTCGAACACCCGGATCAGGGGGTCTGCCTCGGTCACCGGCTTGGCGACGTTCGCTTTCGCCTCGGTCAGCACCCGCTCGGCGATGTAGCGCGGCTGCACCCAGCCGGTCTTGATCCCCCGACGCGCATTGTCGGTGCTGTCGGCCCACATCTTCGGCACCGCGGCCAGACGCGTCAGCCAGGCCTCGGCGTCGGCCTTGCCGGCCATCGGGGCGCTGTCGGCCAGGTAGGTGAGGTTGCCGTCCCAGCTGTCGTCGCTGGAGAAGGCGAAGCGGCTCTGGTCGTACTTGATGGAGGCGATGTCGTCATCGACCACCCGGATCAGGATGGCCCGGTTCAGCGCGTCGTTGTCCGACAGCCCGGCCTCCGGAATCGCCTTCAGCCGCGCCTCGAACGCCGCCAGGTCCTTCGCCCGCCGCTGGTCGGCCGCCAGGGTCACGTCCGGCAGCTTGCCCAGCGCCGTCCGGTCACCGTTGAACCCGGCCCCGATCGGGTTCTCCCGGTCCGACCACGCCTGATAGTCGGCGACGATGGCGTCCAGCTTCGCTTTCGCGTCCGGCGCCTGGGCTGTGGCGGCCACAGGCGCAAGAACGATCAGGGCGGCGGCGCTCAGGGCCTTCCACATGGGGGGACTCTCCGGTGATGCGGCGGGAGGGTGGACCGGCGAATGGGACCCGCGCAAGGGGCGGTCAGGCTTCCGTGGGTTGCCGCGAGTCCTCCAGCACGGCCTCGACAAGGGCGGCGGCGTCGATCGGCTTGGTCAGGAAGCCGTCGGCGCCGGCGGCTTCCGAGGCGCGGCGATGCTCCGGCATGGCGTTGGCCGTCAGGGTCATGATCCGTGACCGGACCCTTCCCTCCCGGGCCTGTCGTTCGCGGATGAGGCGGACAGCGGTCAGTCCGTCCATGACCGGCATCTGCATGTCCATCAGGATCAGGTCGAAATCCTGGGTCGAGGCCGCATCGACCGCCTCGCTTCCGTTGGTGACCACCGTCAGCACGACCGGCAGGGTGGACAGGATCAGCTCCACCACGCGGCGGTTGGTGGGATGATCCTCGGCCAGAAGGACGCGCAGACCCGCATGGCCGGAAACGGTCTCGGGCTGGGCCCTGGCCGGCGCGCAAGGCTGGGCCTCGATCCTTTTCAGGGGGATTTCGAAGGTGAAGGTCGCCCCTTCGCCGGGCTGTCCCTCGGCCCGGATGGCGCCGCCCATCAGTTCGACCAGGGACCGGGAGATGGCCAAGCCCAGGCCCGTACCGCCGAACCGCCGCGTGGTGGTGTTGTCCGCCTGCTCAAATCGTTCGAACAGCCTTTCCGCCACGGACTCCTCGAAGCCTATGCCGGTGTCCCGCACCTCGAAACTGACCCGTTCCCGATCGCCCGCGTCTGGTGTGGCGGCCACCGAGACGAGGATTCCGCCTTGCGCCGTGAACTTCACGGCATTGCTTATCAGGTTGCTCAGAATTTGCCGGATTCGCAGGCTGTCGCCCCGGAAGGCGCCGCCGACCGTCTGGGCCAGGGCAAGGTCAAGGGCGATCCCCTTGTCGGCCGCCGTGGCGCGGAACAGGGCGTGGACGTCGGCCGCCAGCTGGGCGAGGTCAAAGGGCTCGTCGGCGATGGCCAGGCGCCCCGCATCCACCTTGGCCAGATCGAGGGTGTCGCTGAGAAGCTGTTCAAGGGCTCGGCCCGAGGTCTCGATCAGCCGGACCATCTCCTGCTGTCCCGGGTCGAGCGGAGTGTTCGCCAGGACCTGGGCGACGCCCAGCACCCCGTTCAGGGGCGTGCGGATTTCGTGGCTCATGTTTGCCAGGAAGACGTTCTTGGCCCGGTTGGATTGCTCGGCTGCATCGCGCGCCTCCCTCAGCCGGCGCTCATTGAGGCGCTGGCTGGTCAGGTCGCGGACGATGACGGTGAAGCGCCGCCCTTCCGTCGATTCAAAGCGCGCGAGGGACGCTTCAGCCGGAAAATCTTCGCCGTTGCTGCGAAGTCCGCGGATTTCACCCCGATCGTTCATCTTCAGGCTGGCGTGGTCACCGGCCGCGAAACGCTCGACGTGGCCCCGATGACGATCGCGCACGTCGGCCGGCATCAGCATTTCGATCCTCTGGCCCACCACGTCGGAAGGCGCATAGCCAAAGAGGGCCTGAGCCCCGAGGCTGAACAGCTGGATCATCCCGTCCTGGTCCGCGACGATCATGGCTTCGGGGGATATGGCCATCATGCTCACCAGCATGGACTCGGCGCGACTGGCGCGTCGCTCCGCCTGCGAAAGCAGGCTGTGAAGATCGGCGTGGTCCATGGGCGGGTCCATGCTCACCGGGCCACCCGAGGGCGGGGCGTCGTCCGGGACTGGACGTCTCCGGACGCCGCCGCGGATATCGCAAACTCGGGGCGGCGTTTGAGAGCAACTCGTGTCATCGGAATACCCAGGACGCTCGGTCGTGAAATGTCAGGGACGATGTGCGGCCCGCCCACGACAGTTACTCCATCAGCGCGACGTCCTTTACCGGAGATTAACAACATCAAGACGTGAGAAAGTTTCGTCACTTCTAAGAAAGCGTCTCAAGCAGTAAATCGCCGGTACATTAAGTATAAGTGGATACTAGAGTGTATAACCTTTGGGTATCTCCTCACATCTTTTGGCTGGTTCTGATCTGAATCAAATTTCTTTCGCGTGGATGTAGGGTATGGCCCCCCGAGGGAACCTCACAATCTCAGCAGTAGCGGTAAATGGGGGTGCTATGGCGATGGCCATTGTCAGCGATCAGGTTCTTTGCCTGACCGGGCTCGCGGAGTTCGCCGCAGCGCGAGACCCCAGCGGCTGCCCGACGATCTTCCCGGACCTTGCGGCCCTGCGCCGCGCGTTGAAGGACCATCGCTTCAGCCTCATCATGATCGACCTCTCGCTGGAGTCGGTACACGCGCCAGCGCAGCTGAAGAGCCTTGTCGAAAGCGCCGCCCCTGCGCGCCTGGTGGGGCTCGATATCCGTCTGAACCGTCGCCAGAGGTCCGAGGTAATCGCGGCGGGCTTCGACGGCTATCTGCTGAAGACCATGAGCGGCGAGATGGTCGCGGCTGCCCTCGATCTTGTCCGGGCGGGCGCCCAGTATTTCGTGGACGAGGATGACGCCGGCGGATCCACGAAGGATGTTTCGCCGCTCACCGAACGACAGACCGAGGTCCTTCGGCTTGTGGTGGCTGGCAAGTCCAACAGGGAAATCGGCGAGCTGCTCGACATCTCCACTCCGACGGTAAAACTGCACCTCAACCGGATCCTCAAGCGGCTCGGGGCCCGCAACCGCACCGAGGCGGCGATGATCGGTCTGGAACTGCTGCGCTGACCGCTCCGGCCGCTCGCGGCCGGGGCTTCACAGACGCCGCGAAGCACCGCCATCCTCCGGCCAGATCCGGGGAGGACTGCCATGAGTTTCCTGAGCCGAAAGAAGCCGATGGACGGCGGCTTCATCGCCGAGCACCACAAGCTCAAGGCCACCCTCGGCTGGCCGCACCTGATCGCGCTTGGCGTCGGGGCCATCGTCGGCACCGGCATCTACACCCTGATCGGCGTCGGCGCCGGCCTCGCCGGTCCGGGCGTGATGCTCAGCTTCGCCATCGCCGGCGCCGTCTGCGCCTGCGCCGCCCTGGCCTATGCCGAGATGGCCACCCTGATCCCGGCGGCGGGCAGCGCCTACACCTACAGCTACTCCGTCCTCGGCGAGGGCCTGGCCTGGATCGTCGGCTGGAGTCTGATCCTCGAATACACCGTGGTCTGCGGCGCGGTCGCCGCCGGCTGGGCCGGCCACGCGGCCGAGTTCGTCACCATCCCGGTCGATCCCAAATGGATGGCCTCGACCTTCGCGCTGGAGGGCAGCAAGCTGGTGTTCAGCGGCGGCTTCAACGCCCTGGGCGCGCTCATCGCCCTGGCCGTCGCCGGCCTGCTGCTGATCGGCACCCGCGAGAGCGCCACGGTCAACATGGTCCTCGTCGTCGTGAAGCTCGCCGCCCTCGGCCTCTTCGTCTTCCTGGCCCTGCCGGCCTTCGACGCCAGCCACTTCACCCCCTTCAGCCCCTACGGCTTCAGCGGCGTCAACGCCGACGGAACCAAGGTCGGGGTGATGGCCGCGGCCTCGATCATCTTCTTCGCCTTCTACGGCTTTGACGCCGTCTCGACCGCCGCCGAGGAGACGAAGAACCCCGAGAAGAACCTGACCATCGGCATCGTCGGCTCGATGATCGCCTGCACGGTCATCTACATGGTGGTCGCCGCCGCCGCGATCGGCGCCGTCCTGCCCGGGGTCTTCTCAAAGGCCGACGCCCCGCTGGTCTTCGTCATGGAGCAACTGGGCCACGGCGGAGCCGCCAAGCTGGTCGCCGCCGCCGCCGTCATCGCCCTGCCGACGGTGATCATGGCCTTCATGTACGGCCAGAGCCGCATCTTCTTCGTCATGGCGAGAGACGGCCTGCTGCCCGTCGGCCTCGCCAAGGTCAGCAAGCGCGGCGCCCCCAGCTTCGTCACCCTGATCACCGGCGTGCTCGCCGCCCTCCTGGCCGGCATCCTGCCGCTGGGCGAGATCGCCGCCCTGGCCAACGCCGGCACGCTTGCCGCCTTCGTGGCCGTGCTGGTCTGCATGATGATCCTGCGGGTCAAGGCGCCGGAGCTGAAGAGGGTGTTCAAGACCCCGATCTGGCCGGTGGTCGGCGTCTTCGGCGTGGTCGGCTGCCTCTACCTGTTCACGACCCTGCCCAACACGGCGATCATCGGCTTCTTCGTCTGGAACGCCATCGGGGTGGTCGTCTACCTGCTCTACGGCCGCCGCAAGAGCGCGTTGGCGGGAACCTAGCCCCCGCCGACCATCGACTGGCTGATCCGGTACGCCGCCGGCAGGATCAGCACCCCCAGCAGGCAGGGGAAGATGAACAGGATCAGCGGCACCATCAGCTTGGCCGGCAGGGCCATGGCCTTCTCCTCGGCCCGCAGCATGCGTTTGGACCGCATGTCGTCGGAAAAGACAGCCAGGGTCTCGCCAAGGCTGGTGCCCATCTCCTCGGCCTGGCGCAGCATGGTGGCCAGCGACCGGGCCTCCTCGATGCCCAGCCGGTCGGAGAATGCGCCCCAGGCCTCCTTGCGCGCCTTGCCGGCCCGCAGTTCCAGGGTCAGGAACCGCAGGTGGGCGGCCAGATTGGGATAGCGGCGGCCCATCTCCTCGGCCACCCGGTTGACGGCGGCGTCGAGGCTCAGGCCCGCCTCGACCGAGGCGACCAGCAGGTCGAGCATGTCGGGGAACCCCTCCATGTACTCGATTTCCATCTTCTTGCGCCGACCCTTGACCACCTGGTCCGGCCCCAGGATGGCGGCCACGGCGAAGATGCCCGCCGCCGCGATGGCCGCCGGCCCGCCGATGCCGCTGAGCGCCCAGGGCACGGTGAACAGGGTCGCGACCGTGGCGACGATCAGGCTGGCGCCCCGGGCGCCGAGATAGATGGCCACGGCCTCACGCTGGTACCAGCCGGCGTGGATCAGCTTGGTGCGGATGTTGGACAGCTGGGCCGGGTCCTGGATGGCTATCTTCTCGCCCAGCCGCTTGACCCCGCGCATGACGCCGCTGTCCGCCTTGGCGGCGCCCGGCCGGTTCACCACCGTATTGCCGGCCAGCCGCTGACGACGCCGCGCGCCGGTGCGGGCCTCGCGCAACAGCATCATGCCGCCGCCGCCGACGCTCATGGCGATCAGCCCGGCCGCCACATAGGTCAGGATCTGCTGGAAGAGCACGGGGTCCATGTCAGATCCTCATGTCGATCATCTTGCGCATGACCATGTTCCCCAGGAACATCCACCCGCCGAGAACACAGAGCCCGATCTGCACCGGTCGCTCGCCGATGACGTCGCCGTAGAAGTGCGGGCTGGCGAAGGTCAGGATGCCCAGCACCCCGAACGGCGCGGCGGTCAGGATGATGGCGCTGGCCCGGCCCTCCGACGAGGCGGCCTTGATCTTCAACCGCATCTTGTGCCGCTCGCGCACGGCCTTGGCGTTCATCTTCAGAAGGCCGGTCAGGTTGCCGCCGCTCTTCTCCTGCAGGCGGATGGTGGCGGCGAACAGGTCGACGTCCGGATGGCGGCATCGGTCGGCGATCCGGCCGATGGCCTGTTGCAGCGTGGCGCCATAGGCGATCTCGTCGCCGGCCATGCCGAACTCGCTGCCCAGCGGATCGGGCATCTCACGGCCGACCAAGGCGATGGCGGTCGGCACCGGGTGGCCGGCCTCCAGGCTGCGGATGATCACTTCCAGGGCGTTGGGCAGCTGCAGGCCGATCGCCTTGGCCCGGGCCCCGGCCTTGAACTTCAGGAAGAAGACCGGAACGATCACACCCAGGGCCGGTCCGGCCCCGGCGGCGATCATCCAGTTTCGCGTCCACAGGAAAACCACGGCGCTGACGAGGGCGCCACCCAGCAGCACCATCGGCAGGTGCTTCTTCAGCTGCACATTGACGCCCGAGCGGATGACCAGGTCGTTGAACCAGCCCAGGCCCCGGGCCACCTCACCGTCGGCGGTCAGCCCCCGCTGCTTGCGCAGTTCCAGCACCAGCTGCTCGAGACTGCCGCTCTTCTCGACCGTGGCCAGCCGCTTGTTGACCTTGCGCTTGGCCACCCCCACCCGCGCCAGGCCGGTGATCGCCTGCACGCCGGTAAACACCGCCGCGAAGATCAGGATCAGGACGATCCATTTGGGGTCGAAGGCGAGGTCAGGCATGGGCGCGCCTCCAGATCCATAAGAAGGGCGCTTCCACGAAAGCCCTCCCCCTCGATGGGGGAGGGTTGGGAGGGGGTGTTCGCTCGGCGCCTGCGGAAGAGCGCATGAGGCGTTGGCGCCCTCTTTGACCTTCGCTTATGAGCCGGCGCGAGCACCCCATCCCCGACCCTTCCCCATTGAGGGGAAGGGAGTGTGCTGCCGCCCTCACAGCGGCCTCTGCGGGTCGAAGTTGGCCGTGTCGTAGTGGATGCCCCGGCGGTTCATCTCATCCAGGCACTTGGGCCGCAGCCCTGTGGCCCGGAACTCGCCCTGCACCGTGCCGTCGGCGTCGGTGCCGGTGCGGTGGAAGCCGAAGATCTCCTGCATCTGGACCACCTGGCCCTCCATGCCGGTGATCTCGGAAACGCTCATCACCTTCCGCTTGCCGTCCGACAGCCGCATGACCTGGACGATCATGCCGACGGCCGAAGCGATCTGGCCGCGAATGCTCTCGGGCGTCAGGCTCAGGCCCCCCATGGCCACCATCTGCTCCAGGCGGGTTATGGCGTCGCGCGGGGTGTTGGCGTGGATCGTCGCCATCGAGCCTTCGTGGCCGGTGTTCATGGCCTGCAGCATGTCGAAGGCTTCCTCGCCCCGGACCTCGCCCAGGATGACCCGGTCGGGACGCATCCGCAGGGCGTTCTTGACCAGCTCGCGCTGACGGATCTCGCCCTTGCCCTCGATGTTCGGGGGGCGGGTCTCCATGCGGACGACGTGAGGCTGCTGCAGCTGCAGCTCGCAGGCGTCCTCGATGGTGATCAGCCGCTCGCCCTCGCTGATGGCGGCGGAGAAGGCGTTCAGCAGGGTCGTCTTGCCGGAGCCCGTACCGCCGCTGATCACGGTCGAGACCCGCGCCTTCACCGCCCCATGCAGGAACTCGGCGACACAGGCCGGCATGGCCCCGACCCCGACCAGGCGTTCGAGACTCAGCGGCTTCTTGGAGAACTTGCGGATCGACACCGCCGCGCCGTCGACCGTGATCGGATAGATGGCGGCGTTGACCCGGCTGCCGTCGGCCAGGCGGGCGTCGACCATCGGGCTCGACTCGTCGATCCGCCGACCCACGGCGGCGACGATGCGGTTGACGATGCGCAGCAGGTGGTCGTTGTCGCGGAAGCGGATCGGGGTCAGCACCAGCTCGCCGCGCCGCTCGATGTAGACCTGGTTGGGGCCGTTGATCAGGATGTCGTTGATCGACTCGTCCTTCAGCAGCGGTTCGATGGGGCCCAGCCCCACCATCTCGTCGAACACCTCGGCGCCCAGCTGATCCAGCTCGACGGTGTTCAGAGCAAGCCGGCCGTCCTTGGCGAAATCCCCGACCAGCTTGCGCACCTGACGGCGCATCTCGCCCTCGTCGAGTTCGCCCAGCTTGCCCAGATCGATCTCTTCGATCAGCCGGGCGTGCAGCCGAAGCCGCATATCCAGCATCTCGTTGTCGACGCTGGACGGTGGCGGCGTTTCGGCGACGGCGACGATGGGGGTGGCGACCCCCTCGAAGACCGGTTCCGGTTCGGCGCGGCGGAAGCTGAAGCGGGCCATCAGGCGGCCTTGCCGGTCTTGTGGGCGGGGGCGTGGGCCGGATGCGGGGCCGCGGCCAGCAGGCGGTCGACGAGGTCGTCGACATCCCGGGCGATGCGGCTCTTGGGCCTGTGGCTGCGGATCGGGCCACCCAGGTTCACTGAAGCCGCGGCGGCTTCCCAATCGCTGGTCAGGCCGCCGTCGACCTTGCGGCCAAGGGCCTTCTCGGCCTCGCTGGTCGAGGGCGCGGGCCCGAACACCCGCTTGGCCAGGCGGTTGAGGATGATGCGCGGACCCGGACCCTCCGGCAGATCGGCCTCGAACTCGGCGACCAGGCTGCGGGCGGCCAGAAGGGCCGGCACCGTCAGTTCGCTGACGACCAGCAGGGCGTCGGACCCGGCCATCACATCCATGGTCCAGCTGCGGCGATGACGCGGCGCATCGACGATGACGAAGTCATAGACCTGGCAGGCGACATCCAGCACCCGCAACACCGCTTCGGCCGACACCACCTCGAAACCGTGCGGATCGCGGGCCTGGGCGATCAGGTCGAATCCGCCGGGGGCCGGGCTGGCGAACACTTCCAGCAGGGCCGCGTCGATGCGCTCCGGCTCCTGGCTGGCGCGGCCCAGCATCATGTTGGCGGCGGCGCCCAGATAGGCGGCGCTGGCCCCGTCGGCGAGGTTGAGGTCGATCAGGCAGACCCGCTTCTGGCCCTGCGCCCGTTCGGCCAGGGCGGCCGCCAGTTCGACGCAGAGGGTGGTGGCGCCCGCGCCGCCGACGGCGCCGGTGATGGTCCAGCAGCGGCCGGTCTGCACGTGCGGCGGTGGTGCGGCGATCTCGACAGGCTTCAGCAGCATCATCGCCGCCTCGGCCAGGTCCTTCGGCCCGAACGGCGCCTCGACGACGTCAGCGCGCGGCAGGCGCAGCAGGGCCCGCATCAGCCCGGCCGGCATGTGGTCACCGGCCATGATGGCGGCCGGGGGGAAGGGCAGTCTGGCGAGCAGGCCGATGGCCTCGGCCAGGGCGACGGGATCGGCGCCGGCGTCCAGCACCGCCAGTTCCGGCTCATGTCCGGGCGGCCAGCCGGGCGGCAGGGCCTCCGGGGACATGACTTCCAGGCGAGCGCCCTCGAAGGCGGCCCGGCAGGCCTCGGCCAGACCGGGACCGATGGCCAGAACGCGGCGGTCGGCGAAACTCATGGTCTGGTTTCCTCTAGTTGGATGCAGGCAGGCCGGGGGCGCCGACCGGGGCGGACATCGGCTTGTCCATGACCATCCCCGCGAAAACCACGTCGATGGCGGTGGGTTCGGTCCCGGCGATCATCGGGTTGGGGCTCAGGGACTGGCTGCCGTTCGCCGTCGTCAGCCGGGGCGTGACGAGGATCAGCAGTTCGGTCTCGGACCGCTTCCAGCGGCCGGACTTGAACAGGGTCCCCAGCACCGGAATGTCGCCCAGCCAGGGCAGCTGGCGCACGGCGTTGACGTAGTCCTGCTGGAACATGCCGGCGATCGCGAAGCTCTCGCCGTCCCGCAGCTCGATGGTCGTCGAGGCGCGCCGAACGGTCAGGGCCGGCAGTTCATAGGTCCCGATGCGCAGGGCGTTGGTCGGGTCCAGGGCGCTGACCTCGGGCGCGACCTTCAGGCGGATCAGGCCGCTGTCCTGCACGGTCGGCGTGAACTTCAGGTTCACCCCGAACGGCTTGAACTCGATGGTCACCTCGCCGACGCCGGCCGGCACCGGATAGGGGAACTCGCCGCCGGCCAGGAAGGTAGCCTCCTCACCGCTGATCGCCGCCAGGTTCGGCCGCGCCAGGGTGCGGATGATGCCCTTTTCCTCGAGCGCCTGCAGGGTCAGGTCGATGCTGGCCGTGCCGACGTTGGTCTGCACCCGCAGGGCGCCCTGGGCCGGGTTGTTGCCGATCAGGCCGAGGCCCGATCCAAAGACGATGCCGCTGTTGTTGGCCACCGACAGGTTGACGCCGAAGTCCTTCAGGCTGTCGCGGCTGGCTTCCAGGATGCGGACCTCCAGCATGACCTGCTGGGCGGCTTCGACGGTCAGGGTCGAGGAGACGCCGCCGGGCGCATAGCGCTCGGCGATGGTCTTGGCCCGGGCCGCCACCGAACTGGTCGACACTTGCCCGGACAGCATCAGACCGCCGGCCAGGTTGCTGACCTTGATCGGCTCGCCCGGCAGGGCGGAGGTCATGTCGGCCTGAACGCTATTCAGGTCATGGCCGACCTTGACGTCGATCACCTCGACCAGCCGCTTGCTGGTGTCGTAGACTAGGATGTTGGTCGCCCCGAGCGTCTTGCCGCGGATGTAGAGGCTGCGGTCGGTGTTGGCGACGATCTCGGCGATGTCGGGCTGGGCCACGACGATCTGGCCGGCCGACCCGCTCAGGCGGAAGGCGGTCGACTTGTCCTTGGCGACGGTGATCGAGCGGCTGGGCGCCGCGTCCGCCGTGAAGGTCGGGAAATCCACGTCGGAGATGAACCCGGCCGCGATGTTGGGGGCGGCCGAGACGCCCGGCTTCGGCGGCGCCTTGGGCGCGGACTGGGCGAAGGCCGGTGCGGCCGCGAAGGCCAGGCAGGCGCCGGCGGTCAGGAACAGGGCGCGCATGTCAGTAGCCTCCCAGACGATCAGCCGGCACCTGGATGGTGACCCGCTCGGAGCCCTGGACCACGGTCAGGGAGCG
>JAUMCZ010000214.1:0-11704 GCA_032122215.1 Caulobacter sp. | reverse complement strand
CGCTGGTTCCCCAGCAGCGCGCCCGGCTGGGTCATCCTGATTTCGGTCATCGCCGTGGTGCTGGTGGCGAGCGTCGCCGTCGGCCTGCGGTTCGGGCTCAATACCATGCCGGGGCTGGCCTTTATCGAGGCGCAGGCCAACGGGCTGAAGATCGGCCGCTACGGCAAGCTCAAGATCGAGGGCGTCAGCGGCGATATCTGGCGCAATGTCACGATCCGCCGACTGATCATCTACGACGAGAAGGGGACCTGGCTGGAGGGCCGGAACCTCAACATGAAGTGGCGCTATCATGAGCTGTTCGCGCGCCGCTTCCATGCCGACGCGATCCACGCCGAGCAGCTGACCGTGATCCGCCGCCCGACCCTTACCCCGAAAGAGAAGTCGGGCGCGCTTCCGGTGACCGTCCTGATCGATGCGCTGCAGGCCAGGGTCGAATCGAAGCCGGCGTTCAGCCAGGTCGAGGGGCGTTTCGATCTTTCCGGACGCCTGGCCTTGCAGCGGGACGGCGGCACGGCCGGGCGGTTCCTGGCCCGCAGCCTGATGCACCAGGGCGATTTCGCCGACGTCGACTTCGACCTGGGTCGATCCGATACCCTGATGGTCAACGCCCGCGCTTCGGAAGCCAGCGGCGGGGCCTTGGCCGGGGCGATCGGGCTGGATGCGAAACAGCCCTTCGCCCTGGACGCCCAGGCGCGCGGCACGATCAAGGTCGGCCAGTTCAAACTGCTGGTGACCTCCGGTCCCAATCAGCCGGCCAAGGCCGACGGCCGCTGGGACGCCAGCGGCGGGGCGGCCAACGGTTATGTGCGGCTCGACGCTTCGCGGCTGACCGGGCTGTACGCCCGGCTGTTCGGTCCGCAGGTCAAGTTCGACATCGCCGGCAGGAAGGGCTCCGGCGACTTCTACGACCTCAATGCCCGCCTGGATTCGGAGACCCTGTCGGTGACGGCGGTCGGGCCGGCCAACCTCGGCAAGCGGCTGGCTGGGCCCGGCGGGATCGCGGTGACCGGCAACACGCCGTCGCTGGATCGGCTGTCCTTCGGCGCGGTGAAGGGCCAGGCCAACTTCATCGGACGCCTCAACGGCGACCTCGACGCCTTCACCCTGCGGGGGGATGCGCGGGCGGCCAACGTGAGCCTTGCCGGCTACACGGTGGGCGCGGCCTCGGGGCCTGTCACCGTGGCGCGGGCCAACGGCGAGATCGGCATCGTCACCAGCCTGGCCGGATCCGGTGGGCGCGGGCAGGGGTACCTTGCGGCGCTGCTGGGGCAACGGCCGACGGCGGACGCGGATATCGCCATCCTCAAGGACGGCCGCTTGCTGCTGAAGCGGGTGCGGGCCAATGGGGCGGGGCTGAAGGTCGACGCCAGCGGATCGCGGGGGCTGCTTGGCGGCCTGTCGTTCAACGGCAAGGCGGAGCTGTGGAATTTCGGCGCGGCAAAGCTCGGCGGCAAGGGACGTCTGGCGGGCAGATGGTCGGCGGATCAGGGCGGCGAGGGCAAGCCCTGGGTGTTCACCGTCGACGCCAGAGGAACCGGACTGGCGCTGGGCGTCAGCGAACTGGATCGGCTGCTGGGCGTGGCCCCCCGGTTGCGCGGCAAGGCCAGCCTGCAGCCCAGCGGTCAGGTCGATGTCGCCGAGGCGCGGCTGGATGGCGACAAGGCATTCGCGAAGGGCGCGGGACGCCTCGGCGCCAAGGGCGATCTGGCCTTCAAGCTGGACTGGAACGCCGAGGGCCCGTTCCGCGTGGGACCGGTGGAAGTCGCCGGCAAGGCGAAGGGCGACGGCTCCATCACCGGCGCCCTGTCAGCGCCGCGCGCCGACCTGACCGCCCAGGTCGACCAGATCGACCTGCCGCGCCTGCCTTTGCGCAACGCGGCCCTGACCCTGACCTTCATGCAGAGGCCGGGCGGCGGCGACGGGGCCTTTGCCATCAATGCCGAGAGCCAGTACGGGCCGGCCCGGCTGCGCACCGATTTCGCCTTCACGGAAGGCGGGGTAAACCTGTCCGGCCTCGACGCCGACGCGGGCGGGGTCAAGGCGCAGGGCTCTGTCGCTCTGCGCCGGGGGCGGCCGTCCTCGGCCGACCTGCAGCTGGCCGTCGGTCCCGGGGTGCTGCTGACCGAGGGCTCCATCGCGGGCACGGCCAGGGTCGTCGATGCTTCGGGCGGGGCGCGGGCGACGCTGAACCTCAACGCCAAGGACGCCGTGTTGCGCGATGCCGCCGGCCTGACCCTCGATACCGCGATCATCACCGCCGACGGTCCGCTGGACCGGTTGCCGCTGCGCATCGTGGCCAGCGGTGCGGCGTCTAACGGGGCCTATAGCCTGGATGCGAACGGCATCCTGACCGAACAGCCCCAGGCCCAGGGCTGGCAGCTGACCCTGGATGGCTCGGGCAACCTTGGTCGCACCCAGATTCGAACCACCGAGACGGCGCGCCTTGTGTTTGGCGGGCCGGTGACCGAGGCTCATCTGAAGCTGTCCGCCGCCACGGGACAGCGCGCCGACAATGCCGGCTCCGCAACCATCGACGCGCGGATCTCCGAGGGTGCCGCCGACATCGTCGCCGACATTACCGGCCTGCCGCTGGCCGCCTTCAACCAGGACCTCGCTGGCCGGGCCGACGCGAAGCTGACCTTGCGGGGGCAGGGCGAGACCCTGACCGGGGCGCTGGACGCCACCTTGAAGAATGTTCGCGCCAGGGGCTCGGGCCAGACCCTCACCCTGGACGGTCAGGTCCAGGCGCGGCTCAACGATCGCAGTATCACCATCGACGCCAGCGCCCGCAGCGCCCAGGGACTGGCCGCCGAAGGCTCGTTCTTGCTGCCGGCCGTCGCCTCGGCGGCGCCGCTTCGTCTCGCCATTGATCGCCGGCGGCCGGCGGAGGGGACCTTCAGCGCCAAGGGCGAGATCAAGCCGCTGTGGGACCTGCTGATGAGCGGCGAGCGGTCGCTCAGCGGGCAGATCGCGATGAACGGCAACCTGGGGGGCACCCTGGCTGATCCGCGCCTGGTGGGCGTGGGTCGGCTGACCGGCGGCAGCTTCGAGGACGGCGCGACCGGCCTGAGCCTGCGCAATCTGACCCTCGCCGCCAACTTCGCCGACAACGCCATCGACGTCAGCCAGGTCAGCGCCACAGACCCCAATGGCGGTAAGGCGTCGGGGTCGGGCCGGGTCAGCCTGCTGCGCGAAGGCGTCAGCAGCTTCCGGCTGGACCTGACCGGCTTCCAGGTCATCGACAACGATATCGCCCAGGCGACGGCCTCCGGCCAGGTGACCATCAATCGCGGCGCCGCCGGCAATCCCCGGGTAGAGGGCTCCCTGCGCATCGACCGGGCCGAGATCGCCGCCGAGCCGCTCAGCCCCAGCGGCGTGACGCCCATGGACGTCGTCGAGATCAACAAGCCCACCACAGCCTCCGCACGACGGGCGGAGGCCGCGAAGGTCGCCGAGACGCGCGGCGCGGCCATCGACCTGGCCATCGCCCTTCGGGCGCCCAGAGCCATCTTCGTGCGCGGCCGGGGCCTCGACGTCGAGATGAGCCTCGACGCCAACGTGGGCGGCACCACGGCCCGTCCGGTGCTGAGCGGCATGGCCCGGGTGGTACGCGGCGAATACGACTTCGCCGGCAAGCGTTTCGAGTTCGACGAGCGCGGCAGCGTCACTCTGTCGACCGACCCCTCGAGGATCCGCCTCAACCTGACCGCCACCCGCGTCGATCCTTCGATCACGGCGGTGATCAAGGTCGAGGGCACGGCCGCCAAGCCGGAAATCACCCTGACCTCCTCGCCGCAGCTGCCGCAGGACGAGGTGCTGAGCCGGGTGCTGTTCGGCAGCTCGGCGGCGCAGCTGTCACCCTATGAGGCGGCGCAGCTGGCCTCGGCCCTGGCGGCGCTGGCCGGCGGCGGCGGGTTCGACGTCATCGGCAACGTCCGGGAGCTGGCCGGACTGGACCGGCTGACCATCGGTGGCACCGAGCTGACCGGCGTCACCGTGGCCGGCGGCAAGTACCTGACCAACGACGTCTACCTCGAATTGATCGGCGGTGGCCGCGAGGGCGGGGCGGTGCAGGTCGAGTGGCGGGTGCGCAAGAACCTGTCGCTGGTCAGCCGGATCGCCGGCAGCGGTGAAAGCAAGCTCTCGGTTCGTTGGCGGCGTGACTACTAGAACTGTGTGAAGGGCGTGAAGCCGCCGTAGATCATCCGCTTGGCGTCGAAGGGCATGCAGGCGCCATCCTGGTTCATGCGCGGATCGGCCATCACCTTCGCATTGATCTCGTCGCGCTTCTCACGGCTTTCGTAGGTGATCCAGGAGAAGATCACGACCTCGTCGTCCTTGGCATGGACGGCTCTGGGGAAGCTGGTCAGCTCGCCATAAGGCACGTCGTCGGCGGCGCATTCGACGTAGGAGAGGGCGCCAAATTCCATCCACACCGTGCCGGCCAGCTCGGTGACCTTCCTGTACTCGTCCATTTTGTCCTTGGGGACCGCGAGCACAAACCCGTCGACATAGGCCATCGTCATCTCCCTTTGTTGAGTTCGAAGGACGTTCCGGCCGCGCCGGTACCGACAGCGGCGGCCAGGTTTCTCAGGCCTGGGCGTGCAGCAGTTCGACGACGTAGCCGTCGAGATCCTTGCAGAGGCCGATCAGGGCGCCGCCGAAGGCCTCGACCGGGGCGGGCGCGAAGATGATCCTGCCGCCGGCCTCGGCGACACGGCCGGCCACGGCCACCGGGTCGGTGACGTAGAAGACCAGCTTGATCGGCAGGTTGCGGTAACTTCGGTCGGACCCGTCGGTCCAGTGCATCAGCACCAGGGCGACGCGGCCCTCATGGCCAAGGACGATCTCGTCCATGTGGGCGAGGGTGACGCGCTGCAGCTCCTTCATCCCCAGCGCCGCCTTGTAGAAGGTCGCGGAGGCTTCCAGGTCGGCGACACCGATGCCTGTGGCGCCGAGGTAGTCGGGGGATCTTGTCATGGGGCTCGCCTGAGAAAGGACGAGCCCGAGATCAGAGCTCGTCGAAGGGGGGCGGCAGTTCGCCGGATTTGAACAGCAGGACAGGGCTCTCGTCGTAATCGCCCATCTCGGTGTCGGCCGAGATGCTGTAGGCGACGACGCCCAGGCGCAGGGGACCCAGGCGCTCGGCCTTGCGGCGAGCTTCCTCGGCGGTCTTGCAGCCGATCGCCTGTTCGGCCCGGAACTTCGCGCGGCCCTTGCCGGCGACATAGGCCTGGACCAGGTGAACCGTCTCGGTCGCCACCTATTTCTTGCCGGGCGGCGTCAGGAAGGGCGAAGGACCGGCGGCCGGGGCAGCCTTGGGCTGCTTGGGTTTGCGGGTTTCCTTGTTGGATTTCTTCTGGCCCTTGGCCATGGCCGGGCTCCTTTCGGGGCGCCCGGGCGAAATGCTGAGCGCCCGTTGCTATGCACCCGCCCGGTGGCGACTCCAAGGCAATCATTCGACCCCCAGCACCTTCTTGAGGAAGACGATCTCGGTGGCCCGGACCTGTTCCTGGTTGGACTTGCGGGCGATGCCGTGGCCCTCGTCCTTCGCCAGCACGTACCAGACCTCCGTACCCTGCTTGCGCAGCTGGGCGACCATGGCCTCGCTCTCGCTCATCGGCACGCGAGGGTCGTTGGCGCCCTGGTAGACCATCATCGGCTTCTTCATGGCCGAGACGTAGCCGCGAGGTGAGATGCGGCTGAAGACCTCGCGCATCTTCGGATCGCGTTCGTCGCCGTACTCGGCGCGGCGCAGGTCGCGGCGATAGCCTTCGGTGTTCTCCAGGAAGGTCACCCAGTCGCTGATGCCGTAGAGGTCGATGGCCCCGGCGATGCGGTCGTTGTAGCGGCCGGCGACGGCCAGGCTCATGTAGCCGCCGTAGGACTGGCCGACGACGGCGACTTTGGTTGCGTCGAGGTCGGGTTGGGTGGCGATCCAGTCGAGGAGGGCGCCGATGTCCTTGACCGAGTCCTCGCGCTTTTCGGCGTTGTCGAGGGACAGGTAGGCCTTGCCGTAGCCCGATGAGCCGCGGACGTTGGGGACGATCACAACGGCCCCGATCTCGTTGACCCAGCTCTGGCGGCGGGGATTGAAGCTCGGCAGTTCCTGGGCTTCCGGGCCGCCGTGGATCTGGATGATCACCGGGCGCTTGCCCTTGGCAGGCGTGGTGGGTGTGTAGACGAAAGCCGGGATCGCAAGGCCGTCGAATGCGCGGTAGCGGATCAGGTCGGGCTCGACGAGCCGGTCGGCTCGCAGGCCGCCCAGCTCGCTGTTCGTCCAGCGGACGAGCGCTCCCTTGTCAGCATTCCGGTCCCAGACCCAGACATCCCCGGCGCCGGTCGAGGTCGACAGGCTGATGGCCAGCGAACCACCGTCAGGCGAGAAGCCGAAGCCCGTGACGACCCCCTTGGGCAGTTGCGGCCAGCCGAGGACATCGCCGCTGGCGACGTCCTTCAGCATCAGCCGGCTGTAGCCATCTTCGTTGACGACGTAGGCGATGGTCTTGCGGTCCGGGCTGACGGTGAACGCCTCGGTGTCCCACCAGGCCTGCACCTTCGGTTGGCAATTGGCCGGGTAGGTCGCCGACTGGTTCGATCCGCATTTGCGATTGGCTGTGACCAGCTCCAGCCGGGAGGGGCCGGGAGTGGGATAGAGGTCGCGCAAACCGCCCTTGAGGTCGAGCACCACCGGCCGGGAAACTTCCGAGCCCTTGTTCGTCAGGGTCACAATCCCCGCGCCGTCGGCGGTGAACTTGCCGCCGATGTAGGCATCGCCCCGGCCCGTGTTGGGGGTCAGCGGCTGGGCGACGCCACTGGCCACGTCCAGCAGGAACAGCTCGCTGTGGGCGGCGCTGATGTATTGCGACAGCAGCACCTTGCCGCCGTCCGGGCTGATATCCTCAGGCGAGATCGCGCCCTTGCCCTTGTGGACCAGGCGGCGTCCGTCCGGATTGGCGACCTCCGCCAGCATGATGTCGTAGTCTCCCTTGCCGGGGGTGACCTGGGACCAGACCACCGTCTTGCCGTCCTTCGAGAAGACGAAGCTTTCGTTCCGCGTGCCGGGGGCGGTCAGTTGGACCTCGTCGCCGTCAAGACTGCGGAGGAAGGCCTGGTAGTATTCGGCCCCGCCGACGTCGCGGGGGTAGAGGAAGCGCTGCTGGCCGGGCACGGCCTGGGCGCTGTTCACGGGTTCACTGAAGAAGGTCAGCTGGGTCCTGGCGGCGCCAGGCTTTTCCACGCGATGGATCTGCTGGGTGTCGCCGAAGCGGGTGGCGATCAGCATGGAGCCGTCCGGAAGCCAGTCCTCGAACACCGCCGAACGGGCGTTGTAGTAGGGGGCGATGGCGGCCTTCAACGCGGCCGGAGTCTCCGGGGCGCCGTCGTAAACGAGGTTGCCGATCTCGCGCTTACCCTGGCCATAAGCGGGCAGGGCGATCAGGGAGAGGGCGAGGAGGGGGATCAGGGCTTTGCGCATGGGCGGCAGGTTAGCCGCTATTGCGAGCCCGCCAACCCTCAGGCGGTCATAGGCTCCTTCTGTCGGGGGGCGACGGCCACGGCGGCTGCCACATGATCCAGCAGCACCTGCATCTCGACCGGCTTGGTGATGAAGACATCGACCCCGACGGCGGCCCATTCGGCGCGGTGGTCGGCCAGGGCGTTGGCGGTCAGGGCGAGGATGGGGGTGGCGGCGTTGGGGCCGGCGCCGCGGATGATGGCGGCGGCCTCGACACCGCCCATGACCGGCATCTGCATGTCCATCAGGATGACGTCGAAGATCTGGGTGGAGGCCAGTTCAACGGCCTCGGCGCCGTTGGCGGCGATGGTGACGGCGGCGCCGAAGGGCTCCAGCATCATGCGGACGATGCGCTGGTTGACCACATGGTCCTCGGCCAGGAGGACGGAGACGCCGGCGCTCCAGTCGTGCTCGGCGTCGGGCGCCTGGGCGGGGGCGGCCTCGGCCAGCATGAGGGGAACCTCGAAGCGGAAGACCGAGCCCTGACCGACCTGACTGCGGACCGTCAGCGAGCCGCCCATCAGCTGGGCCAGACGGCGGCTGATGGCCAGGCCCAGGCCCGTGCCGCCGTGGATGCGGGTGACGCCGGTGCTGCCCTGTTCGAAGCTGGAGAAGATGCGGTCGCAGGTCTCGGCGTCCATGCCGGCGCCGCTGTCCTCGACCTCGATCCAGAGGATGGGGTCGTCCATGCCGATCAGCTGGCCGGCGCGGACGGTGATATGGCCGGAGGCCGTGAACTTGGTGGCGTTGGACAGCAGGTTGGAGACGATCTGCTGGAAGCGCAGCGGGTCGGTCATGATGCGGGCCGGGACGCCGGCCGGCTCGAAGGCCAGGGTGACGCCGTCGGCGGCCTTGGCGCGCCAGAGGTTGGCGGCGGCGGCCAGCTTGTCGGTCAGGTCGAAGGGCGCGAGGTCGACCTCCAGCTTGCCGCTCTCGATGCGCGACAGGTCGAGGACGTCGTTGAGCAGGCCCAGCAGCACCTCCGAGGCGTTGCCCAGCATGTCGACATGGTCGGCCTGCTCCTCGGTCAGGCGAGTACGGCGCAGGAGCTCGCCGGCGGCGACCACGGCGTTCATCGGGGTGCGGATCTCGTGGCTGATCGTCGCCAGGAAGTCGCTCTTGGCGGCGTTGGCCCTCTGGGCCGCCTCGATGGCCGCCTTGGTCTGCTGGTTGGTCGTCCAGATGCGTTTGACGGCCATCAGGGTGTGCAGGATGTAGATCGCGCCGCCGGTGGCGATCAGGCTCATCTGGACCGCGTCGTGGGCCGGGCTCATCAGGCCGGTGACCAGCGGCAGGCCGACGATGTAGAGGCCGGGCGGGCCGATGACGAAGGGCAGGCCGCGCGGCGTCTGGGCCATCTGCAGGGCGTTGTTGATCAGCGAGCCGCACAGCGCCAGCAGGGCGAACGCCATCCCGACCGCCGTGCCCTCCAGCCACAGGTGGACCGCCAGGGCGGAGTAGAGGGCGGCGTTCAGCGTCATGCTGGTCGCCATCGCCCAATACAGCGGCGGGCGGACGGGGCCGACGGACCGGCGCAGCGGGGCGCTGATCACATGGTCGATCACCTGGCCCGCGGCGACGGCGGCAAACCAGACCAGCGGAACCGGGCCCGGGGCCAGGACCCAGCCGATGACGCCGATGAAGACGGCGAACCCCAGGCGCACGCCCATATCCTTGCCCCGGATCTGGGCGATGGCGTGGAAGTCGGCGGTCGTTGCCGCACGGTCAGTGGTCATGGTCGAGACTGCCCCCATTGCAGCAAGTAGATAGCCGGGGACACTTAAGGACCGGTTGAGTGATGCGATTCATTCTCCTCGATACGGCCCCGGCTCCGGGGCGGGCGATTGAATGTCGGCCTCCAGACGAATGTGTGTGAACCTTTGCCACCGCCGGTCGTTGATGCCTTTGCGCGGGGGCGTATGACGAATCCGCCCCCTGACGCGATCGACTGACGACCTGAGGCGGGGCGCGACTTCATGACAACGACTGAGGCGCCCGATCACGAGGCCCGCCGGCTGGCGGCGCTCCGTCGCTATGGCATTCTCGACACCCCGACCGAGGAGCAGTTCGACGAGGTGGCGCGGCTGGCCAGCCAGATCTGCGAGACGCCCATCGCCGTCATCAACCTGATCGACCGCGACCGGCAGTTCTTCAAGGCCGAGGTCGGGCTCGGGGTGCGGGAGACCCCGCTGGAGACCAGCTTCTGCGCCCACGCCATCCTCGAAAGCGACTTCCTGCAGGTGCAGGACGCCACGCAGGACGCCCGGTTCAACTGCAACCCCCTGGTCACCGCCGAGAACGGCCTGCGCTTCTATGCCGGGGCCCTCCTCAAGACCGAGGAGGGGCTGGCGATCGGCACCCTCTGCGTCCTCGACACCAGACCTCGCACCCTGACCCCACTGCAGGAACAGACCCTGCGTGTCCTGGCCCGCCAGGTGATGAACCAGTTCGACCTGCGCGCCGCCCTGTCCCGTCTGGGCGAGGACGAGGAGCGGTATCGCACCCTGTTCGACAGCATGGACGAGGGCTTCTGCGTCATCGAGTTCTTCGACGGACCGCATGGGCCGGACAGCGACTACATCCACATCGAGGCCAACGCCGCCTACGCCCGCCACGCCGGCATCGAGAACGTGGTCGGCCAGAAGCTGCGCGAGATGGTCCCGGACGAGGCCGACAGCTGGGTCGAGCGCTATGGCGGGGTCCTGCGCACCGGGGTTCCGATCCGCTTCGAACAGCGGCTGGTGGCCACCGATCGTTATCTATCCCTGTCCTCCTTCCGTCTTGAGCCGCCCGAGCGGCGGCAGGTTGCGGTGCTGTTCCAGGACGTCACCGAGCGCCGGCGGGCCGAGGAGGCGCTGCAGGAGCTCAACCGCACCCTGGAGAGCCGCATCGCCGCCGCCGTGGCCGAGCAGCGGATCCTGGCCGAGGTGGTCGAGGGGGCCAGTGCGCTGGTCGCCGTGGCCGACACCAACTACCGCTGGCTGGCCCTCAACAGCGCCGCCGCCGACACCTTCGAAGGCCTGTTCGGCCGGCGGCCGAAGATCGGCGACCAGCTGTTCGACATCCTGCCCGACCATCCGGCCATCCTCGCCTCCAGCCGGGCCCTGTGGGACCGGGCCCTGGGCGGCGAGGAGTTCGTGCTCACCGGACCATTCGACGACCAGGACCCCGACACCCGCTACTTCGAGATCCGCTCCAGCCCGCTGCGCGATCCGGACGGGGCCATCGTCGGCGCCTTCCAGTTCATCTACGACGTCACCGAACGCCTCTCCGAACAGGCCAGGCTGGCCACCGCCGAGGAGGCCCTGCGCCAGGCCCAGAAGATGGAGGCGGTCGGCCAGCTGACCGGCGGCCTCGCCCACGACTTCAACAACCTGCTGGCCGGCATCACCGGCGCCTTCGAGATGATCGGCGCCCGCCTGGCCCAGGGCCGGACCAGCGACGTCGAACGCTACCTGTCGGCCGGCCAGGGCGCCGCCCGCCGGGCCGCGGCTTTGACCCACCGGCTGCTGGCCTTCTCGCGGCGCCAGACCCTGACCCCCCGGCCGCTGGTCATCAACCGGCTGCTGACCGACCTTTCCGAACTGGTCCGCCGCACGGTCGGGCCGGCGATCACCGTCGAGACCATCGCCGCCAGCGGGCTGTGGCCGACCCTGGTCGACGACAACCAGCTCGAGAACGCCATCCTCAACCTCTGCATCAACGCCCGCGACGCCATGCCTGACGGCGGCCGCATCACCATCGAGACCGGCAACAAGTGGCTGGACCGGGCCACCGCCAACCAGCACGGGCTGGAGCCCGGCCAGTATGTCACCGTCTGTGTCAGCGACACCGGCAGCGGCATCGACAAGGCCATCCTCGACCGCGTCTTCGACCCCTTCTTCACCACCAAACCGATCGGCCAGGGCACGGGCCTGGGCCTCTCCATGGTCTATGGCTTCGCCCGCCAGAGCCACGGCCATGTGCGCATCTACAGCGAGGTGGACCAGGGCACGATGGTCTGCCTCTACCTGCCGCGCCACTTCGGCGAGGCCGAGGAGGGCGCCCCGGCCCCGGCCGCCACCGCCAGCCACCCCGCCGCCGGCGAGACCATCCTGGTGGTCGACGACGAGCCGACCGTGCGGATGCTGATCGTCGATTGCCTGACCGAGCTCGGCTACGCCTGCGCCGAGGCCGCCGACGGCCCCT
>JAUMCZ010000213.1:0-2318 GCA_032122215.1 Caulobacter sp. | reverse complement strand
GCCCAGCACGATGTTGATGGCCACCGACACCAGGGCGAACCGCATCGGGCTCTTGGTGTCCTCGCGGGCGAAGAAGACCGGATTCAGCACCCGGGCGAGTACGAAGGCCGGCACACCCCAGCCATAGTGGAACAGGGCCTGGGCGGTCATCTTGGCGTCGAAGGTGGTGAAGGCGCCGCGGGTGAACAGGGCGTCGATCATGAAGTAGGGCATGGCCAGCAGGGCGGCGGCGGCCGGCAGGGTCATGGCCAGGGCGAAGACCACCGCCTGGTCGGTGGTCTCCTGGGCGTCCTTCCTGTCACCGGCCTGCAGGGCCTGGCTGAGGCGGGGCAGCAGGGCGATGCCGATGGCGACCCCGACCATGCCGAGCGGCAGCTGGTAGAGGCGGTCGGCGTTGGCCAGCCAGGTGCGGGGGCCGTCACCGGGGGCCAGGGAAACGAGGCTGCCGGAGACGAAGATGTTGATCTGGGTGACGCTGGCGGCGATGGCGGCGGGGATGGCCTGCTTGATCAGTCGCTTGATCTCGGGCGTCAGGCGCGGAAGCCGCGGCCGGATGTGGCCGCCGCTGTGCCAGCAGCCCCACCACAGCAGCCCTGCCTGCAGGACGCCGGCGATCACGACCCCGAAGCTGGCCGCATAGGCAGCCTGTTCCGGCGTCTTGGCCGGCAGCACCGCGGCCAGCATCACCGCGTTCAGAACGATGGGCGCGGCGCCCGACAGAATGAAGCGGTTGCGGGCGTTCAGCGCTCCGGAGAACAGGGCCGCGATCGCCATGCAGCTGAGATACGGCATGGTGATCTGGGTCAGGATGATGGTGACCTTCCACTTCAGCGGATCGTCCCGGTAGCCGAAGTTGATCAGATACATCAGCCAGGGCATGGCCAGCTGGGCGATGATCACCAGGCCGAGCGTCATGGCCGCCAGGGTGGCCAGCGCGTCAGAGGCCATATCGTCGGCCCGCTCGCCGCCCTCGCTGGCCAGGGTCTTGCTGTAGGCCGGCACGAAAGCCGAGCTGAAGGCCCCCTCGGCAAACACCCGGCGGAACAGGTTGGGGAAGCTGAGCGCGGTATTGTAGGCGTCGGCCCAGGGCCCGGTGCTGGCCCCCAGCTGCGCGTTGATCACCACATCACGGGCCAGGCCCATGAAGCGGCTGATCAGGGTGAGGCCCGAAAAGATGATCGAGTTCTTGATGATGCCGGGCTTCTTGGCCGGCGGGACCAAGGGTTGCCCATCAGGGGCCGGGGAAGGCTGGTTCTCGTCCGTCACCCGGCGCTTCTGCGCTTGGGGTGAATTGGGGTCAAGTGAGCGGTTCGTGGTGATTTGAAGCAGGCGGATGGAACGCCCGGAATCCTTCTCCCGACCAGCGGGAGAAGGACAGGTCTTACCGCCCCACGCTCGCCCGCGCCCGCTGCAGTCGGGGCTTGCCCTTGCCCGCCGCGCCGGTCTCCTCCGCGTCGAGGACGGCCATCAGGTCCTCCTTCAGGGACGCCTGCTTGCGGGGATCGATGACCTTATGGCCGGCGGCGGTCTGGACGTAGAAGGCGTCGACGGCGCGTTCGCCGTAGCTGTCGATGTGGGCCGAGATGATGCTCAGCCCCTGTTCCGAGATCGCCCGGGCCAGGGAATGCAGCAGGCCCGGCCGGTCACGGCCCGACGCCTCGACGACCGTGGCCTCGGTCGAGGCCTCGTTGTCGAGCATCACCGTCGGAATGATCGAGAAGGCCGCCGTCCGGCCCAGATCGTTGCGGCGGCTTTCCGGCGGCGAGCCCTCGCCCCGCCCGGCGGCTTCCAGCGCATCGGCAAGGCGGCGCAGGGCGCGGGGGTTGTCGGCGCCGTACGGGGCGCCCGACGCATCCTGCACATGGAAGATATCGAGCGCCTGGCCGTCCTGCGAGGTGAAGACGCGGGCCCCCAGCACGTTGCCCCCAAGGCCCGACAGGGCGGCGGCGAGGTCGGCGAACAGGCCCCGGCGGTCCTTGGCGGCGACGACCAGTTCGGCGGTGTTGCGGTCGGTGCGGATGCGGCCGCCGGCGGCCGAGCCGCCCTGCTTCGCGGCGCGCTGGACCAGGGCCGCGTGCTCGCCGATTTCGGCGGTGGTGAAGGCGCTGAAGTAGGCGTCCTCCATGGTGGCCGCCCAGCTTTCTGTTTCCGGATGGGCGATCGCCAGGGCGGCGCGGGCCTCGCGGGCCGTGGCCTCCAGATGGCGCTGGGCGGCGGCGGCCGGATCGCCTGAGCGGCCGCCCCGGAAGATGGCCTCTGCCCCGGCGTAGAGTTCACGCAGCAACTGGCCCTTCCAGCCGTTCCAGACGCCTGGGCCC
>JAUMCZ010000212.1:0-7086 GCA_032122215.1 Caulobacter sp. | reverse complement strand
GATCGGCACGCCGCTGGCGCCCTGGACCGGCGAGGCCGTGCCCATGCGGGTCGTGGTGCGGATGGAGGCGGGCGGGGTGGTCTGGGACCGCTGGTACGACTTTGCGGGCCGTCCCGAGATGCTGGTTACCTCGCGCAAGCAACTGGGCCGGGCCGGTGAGCTTCTGGAAGTGGCGCGCGGCGGCCTCGGCATGCGCTCGGACGTCACCGTGGAGGACGGCGCCCTGCATTTTCGCGGCAGGGGCTATGTCTGGGTGATGGGGCCGCTGGTCATCCCGTTGCCGACGATCCTGACGCCGGGCGTGGCGCATGTGGTGCACACGGATCTGGGCGGCGGGCGTTTCCGGTTTGCCATGAGGTTCGTGCACCCCTGGTTCGGGGAGACGATCTTTCAGGAGGGGGTGTTCGTCGATCCGTAGAGGGCGGGCTGCGCCTAGTGCGTCAGCCGCACCTGGGCGGCGGCGGCCTTGTCGCCGACGCCGCCGGGGACCGGAACACTGGTGGCGGCGTAGTTCTTGTTGATGACCAGATCGGGGTTCTCCTCCAGCTTGATGGCCTTGGCGACAATGACCGTCCAGGCCGACTGGTCGGCCACGCGGTTGCGGCCTTTCACCAGCAGTGTGGCGTTCGGGATATAGACAGTGCCGAGCAGCTGGCGTGCGGCGTTCGAGGAGATCTCGAAGGTGTGGTCGTTGTCTCGCGTCGTGGCGATCACGAAGCCGGCGTAGACGCCCTGCCGACGGCCCGACAGGCGGATCTGGGCGCTGTCCTTGAACTGGAAGTCGGCGTCCTTGCCGAATACCAGCACCACGTTGTCGCCGGTCAGGACGGCGCTTTCCTTCAACTCGAGCTTGCCCTTCTGGAAGTAGTGCTCTCCCGGCAGCAGGGTGATGGTCGCGTTCTTGTCGGCGACGATGTTGCCGCAATGGACCCCAGGCGCCAGGACGATGGGCAGCAGGTCCGCCAGCAGATCAACGGGGCTGCAGAAAGCGCCCTTCTGGCCGATGGTCATGGCGGCAAAGGGGTCGGGGATCTGCGGGGCGTCAGTCTGGGCGACCGGATTGATGGGGCCGCTGGCCAGGCCCGCCGTCTGGGTGACGCCGGCCGCCAGGCTACCGCCGCGGGCCACCTTGATGTCCGAGTTGGAGTGAATCAGACAGCCGGGCGCCGCAACGGCTGCGGTGTCCTTCAGTTCGATCTTGTCCTTGTCCTGGTCTCCATGGCTGAGCACGCAGAGCGGCGTGACGCCCATCTGCTGGGCATTTGAGGTGATGGTGAAGTTCCAGCCGCCGGGCGGCAGCATGTTGGCGAAGAAGCTGTTTCGGTTGACCGTCAGCTGGACCTGGATGAGCCCCTCCTCGGTGTCCGGCGTGACCGCGACGGTATAGGTCAGGCGATGGGCCAGCTCGGCCAACTGCTGGGCCATCACCGCCTTGGTGCGCTCGGCGAGACCGTTGTTGTCCGCCATGCCCAGCTGTTTGGCGGCCAGCAGGGCAGCGCCGTCCGCGACATCCTGCAGCTTCTGCTTGTCGGCGCTGACGCTGGCCAGATCGACGGCGCCGAGGGCGAGCACCGCGATGACCGGAACGGCCAGAGCGAAGGTCGTGACGACGCTGCCCCTTCTGTCGGCCAGAAGCCGACGGAGAAATACGCTACACTCGCGAAACATCGACGCCGCACACTCTACGCTTACTAAGTACTCATTTTGGGGTTAAGGGCGTTAACGGCGAGTGTGCGACCGCGCCGCAAGATATTGAGAAAGAAGAAAAAACGTCGTTCCCGCTTTCGGTATCAGACAGTCAGCCGGCGAGCGCCGGCGAGCTGCGGCTTTTCCATGCCAGCGCCGTCCGACGTCGGCGCGAACGCTGCCAGACGAGGCGCTGTCTACTGTGTCAGCCGCACGATGCCGCTGCTGGCCTTGTTGCCGACGCCGCTCGGCACCGGCACGTTGGAGCCGGCGTAGTTCTTGTTGATCACCAGGTCGGGATTGTCGCGCAGCATCATCGAGCGACTGACGATGACCGTCCAGGCGGACTGGTCGGCGACCTTGTTGGCGCCCCTGACCAGCAGTTCGGCATTGGGGATGTATACCGTGCCGAGCAGCTCGCGGGCCGAGCTGGAAGAAATCTCGAAGGTGTTCTGGTTGTCTCGCGTGGTGGCGATGACGAAGCCGGCGTAAGCCCCCTGGCGACGGCCGCGCAGGTTGACTATTGAATTGTCCTTGAACTGGAACTGGGCGTCCTTGCCGAAGATCAGCACGACGTTGTCGCCAACCAGTGTGGCGCTTTCCTTCAGTTCCAGCTTGCCCTTCTGGAAGTAGTGCTCGCCGGGCAGCAGGGTGATGGTCGAGGACTTGACGGCGCTGATGTTGCCGCAATGAATGCCCGGTAGCAGGACGACCGGCAGCAGCTCGGCCACCAGGTCGAGCGGCGAGCAGAGGCCGCCCGGCGGATTGATAGCCATGGTCGAGAAGGGATCGTCGATGACCGGGGCGTCGGTCTGCGGGGCCGGGGTGATGAGGCCACTGGCCAGGCCGGAAGCCTGGACGACGCCGGCCGAAAGGCTGGCCGACTGCTGCACCTTCACGTCGGAGTTGGAGTGGACCAGGCAGCCGGGGGCCAGAACGGCGGCTGAGTCGCGCATCTCAATCAGGTCGTGTTTGTCCTCGCCGAAGTTGAGCACGCAGAGCGGCGTCGTTCCCATCTGCTGGGCGTTGGCGGTGATGGTGAAGTTCCATCCGCCGGGCGGCAGCATGTTGGCGAAGAAGCTGTTGCGGTTGACGGTGAGCTGAACCTGGACGAGGCCTTCCTCGGTGTCGGGGGTGACCGAGGCGTTGTAGGTCAGCCGGCCGGCCAGATCAGCGACCTGGGCGGCCATGGCCGCCTTGGTCCGCTCCGCCAGGCCGTTGTTGTCGGCCATGCCCAGCTGTTTGGCGGCCATCAGGGCGGCGGAGTCGGCGACGTCCTGCAGTTTCTGCTTGTCGGCGCTGACGCTGGCCAGGTCGATACCGCCGAGCGCCAGGATCGCGATCACCGGCATGGCCAGAGCAAAGGTCGTGATGACATTGCCGCCCCTGTCTTGCTCCAGGCGACGCGCCAGGGTGAGCAGACGACGCCACGCCGACATCAGGGAGTATCCGGCGGGTTGGCAGCGGTCTCGACCGCGGCGGCGAAGGCGGCGGCGGTCTCGCGCAGTTCGGGATTGGCCCTCAGGGCCTGGCCGAGGAAGCGGGACCCTTCGCGAGCCACGGCCTTCAGCGCCGCGTCGGCTCTGGACCGGTCCTGGCCGATGCGGGTGCGCTCCTCGAGGAGGAAGGCCTCGTTGACGCAGGTCCGATGCACATAGCGGACCTGGTAGTTGAGCAGCCGCCAGTTGATCGGCTTGGCGATGAAGGAGGTCGCCCCGGCGTCAAAGGCGCGGTCGATGGCGGCGGTGTCCTCCCGGCCGGTGACGACGATGACCGGCAGATGCTCCGTCTTCGGATCGGCGCGCAGCCGGCGCAGCACTTCGAAGCCGTCGACGCGGGGCATGTCGAGGTCGAGCAGCACCAGGTCGGGACTGTCGGCAGCGATGGTGGCCAGGCCCTCGGCCCCGTCGGCCGCCGTCGACAGCTGCATGTGCTCGGACGCCAGATGCACGGAAGCGAACTCGCGCAGGATGGGATCATCGTCGACGAACAGCAGACGAAGATCGGCCTGCGCCGAGTAGTAGAAGGCCCGCCGAAGCTGGACCCGCGCCTCCATCAGCGCCCCCCTCTTTCAACTTTGAGCCTCCACATTAAGCACAAGGAAATTAATGGGACGTAACGTCGCAGTGGACTTAAGCCACGGACAAAATGGAACTTTTGCCGATCTCGAAGTCGGGGTCCCGACACAGAAGCTCGATTCGCACACGGCTGGCCCTTCTGGTGCTGGCCTCGGTGGGCGTGGCCGTGGCCGTGATGACGCTGGTCAGCGCCGTTCGCGATGGTCGCCGCGAGGCCGCCCTGCAGCTGGAGCAGTTTCGCGCCGCCGCCGCCGTCCTGGCCTCTACAGGCGCCGAGGCGACCGCCGAGAAGAACGCCTCGAAGGCCTACAGGTCGCTGCGGGCCATCAACCTGCTGCCAGGCGTTTCCTATGCCCGCATCGAGACGCTCGACGGGCGCACGCTGGCCGAGACGGGGTCCGGCGCGCGCCTCAGCCGCGATGTACAGGTGGGGGGCCAGGACAGCGCCTCGACCGTTTCGCTACTGCGGTCCGGCACGGTCGAGGTCAGGGCGCCCGTCATCCATGGTCGCCAGCCGGTCGGCGAGGTGGTGTTGCTGGGCCAGACCAGCGGCATCTTCGCCCGGCTGGGGGGCGCGCTTGTCGTCAGCCTGCTGGCCGGCGTGTTGGCGGCGCTGGTCGGCCTGCTGGTGGCCTGGCGGCTGCAACGGCGGATCACGGCGCCCATCCTGTCGCTGAAGGACAGCATGGCCGCCGTGCGGGCGACGCACGACTACGACAAGCCAACAGAGGCGCCCGACCGGGCCGACGCCGAGATCGCGGAACTGGTCGATGGCTTCAACGCCATGCTGGCCGAGGTGCGCAGCCGCGACCGGGAAATCGCCGGCCATGTCGAGGGACTGGAGCGAACCGTGGCGGTGCGCACCGCCGACCTGCGGGTGGCCAAGGACGCGGCCGAAAGCGCCAATGCCGCCAAGAGCGACTTCCTGGCGACCATGAGCCACGAAATCCGCACGCCGATGAACGGCATCATGGTCATGGCCGAGATGCTGGCCGCCGGCGATCTGCCGGCCCGGCAGCGGCGGTTCGCCGAGGTGATCGCCAAGTCGGGCTCCAGCCTGCTGGCCATCATCAACGACATCCTCGATTTCTCGAAGATCGAGGCCGGCAAGATGGACCTGGAGGCGGCGCCGATCGATCCCGCCGAGATCGTCGAGGACGTCGCCAGCCTGTTCTGGGAACGGGCCCGCTCGAAGGGGCTGGACATCGCGGCCTTCGTCGATCCGGCCACCCCGGCCAGGGTCATGGGCGATCCGACGCGACTGCGGCAGGTGGTCGGCAACCTGGTCAACAACGCCATCAAGTTCACCGAGGCCGGCGGGGTGATGATCACCGTCGAGCCTTACGAAGGCGGCATCCGGGTGCGGGTCCGCGACAGCGGCATCGGTATCGCGCCCGACAAGATCGGCAGCCTGTTCGGCGCCTTCACCCAGGCCGACCAGTCGATCACCCGGCGGTTCGGCGGCACGGGCCTGGGCCTGGCCATCTGCAAGCGTTTGGTCGAGGCGATGGGCGGCGAGATCGAGGTGGCCAGCCAGGTGGGCAAGGGCTCGGTGTTCGGATTCTCGGTCCCGCTGGAGACGGTGGAAGCGGCCCCGGCCTGGCCGCGGCTGGACGCCGTCGGTCCGTCGCGAGTTGGATTGTCGCTGGCCGGGCCCTGCACCCGGGCGGTGGCGACGCGCTACCTGGAGGCCGCCGGCATGACAATCCAGGCGCTGGACGAGCCGGGCGCCGCGCTGGTCATCGCCGATCCGTCGGCGCTGGACGGCGTCCGCCCGCAGGCGCCGACCCTGGTGCTCGGCGAGTACGGAGATCCGAAACCGGCAGCCCTGACCAGGTCCGGCAAGGCCGACGCCGCGCTGATCCAGCCGCTGCGTCGCGTTGATCTGATGCGGGCCCTGGCCCAGGTGGCGGCGGGCGAGGCCCTGACCGATCCGGGCGACGCGCAGCAGGCGCAGGCCTCCGCCGCCTTGCCCGGCTTTACCGGTCGACGGGTGTTGGTCGTCGACGACAGCGCCGTCAACCGCGAGGTGGCGATGGAGGCCCTGTCGCGGCTGGGGGCCGACTGCGATACCGCCGAGGATGGCCGCCAGGGTGTCGAGGCGACGCTGAACGGCCGCTATGACCTGGTGCTGATGGACGGCTCCATGCCGGAGATGGACGGCTATGAGGCAACGCGCGAGATCCGCAGCCGCGAGCAGGGCCGCCGCACGCCGATCGTCGCCCTGACCGCCCATGTGGTGGGCAGCGCCGCCGACCAGTGGCGGGAGGCGGGCATGGACGATGTGCTGCACAAGCCGTTCACCCTGGCCGGGATGGCCGCCGTTATGGCCCGCTTTGTCGAACCCTCGGCGGCGACGGCCCCGGCGCAGGTCCCGGATCCCGAAGCGCCAACCGGGCTGGCCAGCGACCTGCTGGACCCTGAGGTCACGTCGGAACTGGCCCGCATGGCCGCGTCCGGCAAGGGCGACTTTGTCGAGCGTATCCGCCTGCTCTACCGCGAGAACGCGCCGCCGGCCGCCCAGGCCTATCAGGAGGCAGCGCTCGCCGGCGATGTCGACGGCGCCGCACGGGCGGCCCATGCCCTGAAGTCGATGAGCCTCAATATCGGGGCCCGGGCCGTGGCCCAGACCTGCGCCGAGCTGGAGGGCCGGGCCCGTGACGAGGGTGTCGTCGATGTCGCCGCCGGCCAGGCCCTGCAGAACCAGCTGGCCGCCACGCTGGCAGCGCTCGACGCCCAGGCCCCGGCCCCCAAGGCCGTCCCCGGTCTGTCGTCGGAAGACGCGGCCCTGACCTTGGCCCTCGCGAAGGCCGCCGAGCGCGGCCAGTTCAGCCTGGCCTACCAGCCGCAGTTCAGCCGCGACGGCCAGTCGGTGACCGGCTGCGAGGCCCTGCTGCGCTGGACCCATCCGACCCAGGGTCCCATCGGCCCCAACCGCTTCATCCCGCTGGCCGAGAAGGCCGGGCTGATGGGCCCGATCACCCGCTGGGTGATGCAGCAGGCGATGTCCGACACCCTGCATCTCGAAGGACTGCCGGTCAGCATCAACGCCAGCGCCCTGGACGTCGCCGACCCCAGCTTCGTCGATGACCTGTCGGCGATGATGCTGAAACACGCCTTTCCGGCCGGCCGGCTGGAGGTGGAGCTGACCGAAACCGCCGTGCTGGCCGACGAGGACGAGGCCAAGCGGGCCATCGACCGGCTGCAGGCGCTGGGCGTCTCTGTGGCGCTGGACGATTTCGGCATGGGCTACACCAGCCTCAACCAGCTGCGGCTCTATCCGTTCAACAAGCTGAAGATCGACCGCTGTTTCATCATCGGC
>JAUMCZ010000211.1:0-17721 GCA_032122215.1 Caulobacter sp. | reverse complement strand
GGCCACCAGGAACAGGGCGATGCCCATGGTGATCCAGACCTCATGGATGGCCTCGGAGGTGAACTCGGAGCTGTCGACGGCGACGATGAGTTCGGTGCCGGCCGGCAGGGTCTCGTTGATCCGGGCCACTTCTTCCTTGGCCAGCTTGGCGATCTGCAGGTCGTTGGCCTGGCTCTGGCGGGTCAGCGCGATGCCGATCTGGGACACGCCGTTGCCCTTGAACAGCCGGCGACGCTCGTCGGGACCTTCCTCGATGCGGGCGATATCCCCCAGCCGGGTGACATAGGCCGGGTTGTCGATGCCCTGGCTCTCGACGCGACCGCTGTTGGCGTTGGTGGACGTGGCGCCGGCGACGCCCGTCGCCGAGGCGCTGGCCTGGCCGGAGGATCCGGAGGTCGAGGCCCGCACGGGCAGCCTGGCGAAGTCCTCGGGTCGCGAATAGCCGCGGTTCACCCGAATGGTGAAGTCCTTGCTCTGGCTCTCCAGCGAGCCGGCCGGAAGCTCGACGTTCTGGCTGTTCAGCGCCGTCTCGACGTCATCGACCGTCAGACCCCGCGCCGCCAGGGCGTCGGCGTCCAGCCAGATCCGCATCGAATACAGCGGCGCGCCGTTCAGACCCACCTGCGCCACGCCGGGGATCGTCGACAGCCGCTCGACCAGATAGCGGTCAGCGTAGTCCGCCATCTCGATCGGCGTCTGCGTCGTCGACGTCATGTTGAGGATGATGATCGGCGAGCCATCGGCCGTGGCCTTGGCGATCTGCGGCGGGTCGGCCTGGTCGGGCAGATTGGCTGTCACCCGCGAGACGGCGTCGCGCACGTCGTTGGCGGCGGTCTCCAGGTTGGTGTCCAGGGTGAAGGTGATGTTGACCCGGCTGCTCCCGTCACGGCTGGAGCTGTTGACCCGGTCGATGCCCTGAACGCCGGAAACCTGGCGCTCGATCACCTGGGTGATCCGCTCCTCGACGACCTCGGCGGAGGCGCCGCGATAGGTGGTCGAGATCGACACCACCGGCGGATCGACGTTGGGCAGTTCGCGGATCGGCAGGGCGGTAAAGGCCGCCAGGCCGATAACGCAGAGAATGATGGCGGCGACGGCCGCGAAAATCGGCCGGCGTACGGAAAGGTCCGAGAGCATCAGTTGGCGCCCTTTGCCGCGCCACCCTTGTTTTGGGCTCCGCCCTTGCCTTCGCCGCCCCCTTGTCCGGGCAGCCGCACCTGCTGGCCGTCCTGCAGGCGGTTGAGGCCATCGGCGACGACCTTTTCGCCGGCCTTCACGCCTTCGCGCAGTTCGGTGAAGCCGCCCTCGCTGACGCCGGGCGCGACCAGCACCTTGCGAGCCACCGCTCCCTTGTCACGTTGGGTGATGACGAAGACGAAGGCCTGATCGCCCTCGTACTGGATGGCGCTTTCCGGCACAGCCAGAGCCGTGCGCTGGCCGGACTCGACCTGAACCCGCAACATCATGCCGGGCTTGATCCGTCCGCCGGCGTTGGCAAACTCGGCCCGGGCAGTGATGGCGCGGGTGGCGGTGTCGATGCGGGTGTCGATCTGGGCGATGCGGCCGCTGATCGCCTGGTCAGGATAGGCGTCCGGGGTCGCGACGATCGGCGCCCCCGGGCGCAGCACCGCCACGTAGCGATCCGGCACGTCGAAATCGACGCGGATCAGGCCCAGGTCGTCGAGGCTGACGATCGGCGAGCCGGGACTGATCAGCGCGCCCGGCGCAATGTCGCTGAGCCCCACGACCCCGGCGAACGGGGCGCGGATCACCCGGTCCCCCTTGCGGGCCTGGGCGGCCTTGGTGCTGGCCCGCGCGGTTTCGAGCTCAGCCAGATACTGTTCGGCCGTGGCGCGCGGGGCGATCCCCTTGTCGGCCAGGGTCTTCCAGCGGGCGTAGGCCCGCTCGGCCTGGTTCTCCCGGGCCTGGGCCTCGGCGACCCCGGCGTCCTGTTCAGTGGCCTTCAGGGTGACCAGAAGCTGGCCGCGCGACACCGCCTGGCCATCGCGGAAATGTACCGCCGTCACCAGTTCGGCCGCGTCGGAGGTGATGGTCACCGACTGCCGCCCCTTGGCGACGCCGAGTACGGAAATCTTGTCGGCAAAGGGCCGCTCGGCGACCACCGCCGGCGCCACACTGGCCGCCCGGCCACCGCCCGCTCCGGCCTTGCCCTTGGCCTCTCCGCCAGCAGCTATCTTCAGGCCGCCAAGGACGACCATGAGCAACAGCAGCGCGCCGGCGGCGATCAGGAAGAAATGACGACGAAACACAAAACACTCCCGGGCGCTCGAGACAGAGCGGTCGTTGAACGCGCTATCTGGATCAAGGGCTGCGCCTGTAAAGCCGCTCCCCGTTCCGGACACGTGTCAGGCCTGTTGCAACCTTGAAATAAACAGCCCGGCAATGCCCGTCCGCCGACGGTTTTTCAACGTCGGCGGGCTCAATCCTGAAACAAAATTCTTCCAAGACAAAGGCGCCCATCCTCCACGGACAGGCGCCTTCGCCGAATACGTTCAGCGACCGGTGTCGCCGATTTTTTACCTCAGGCGTCGTAGCCGGGCGAGCCGCGATCCAGTTGGCGCAGGCAACCGGGCCAGGCGAGGTTGCCGATCGGCCCCATACCGTTGCCCATCTGGCCGCGCACCTCGGCCTGGCTGGCCTCCGGCGCGAACAGCACATTTTCACGACCGGCGCTCAGGGCCATGACCTGCTGCTGGCAGGCGCGCTCGAGATAGAACATCCCGATCCAGCATTCCGCCGCCGTCGAACCCGTCGCCAGGGTGCCGTGGTTGCGCAGCATCATCAGCCGCTTGGTGGGACCGAGATCCGCCACCAGCCGCTCACGCTCGTCGAGGTTCAGGGCGATGCCCTCGTAGTCATGATAGGCCAGTTGCGGCAGCACGATCAGCGCATGCTGGCTCAGCGGCAGCAGGCCTTCCTTCTGGGCCGCCACGGCGACGCCCTGGTCCGAATGCAGATGCATCACGAACATGGCGTCCTCGCGGGCCGCGTGCACCGCCGAGTGGATCGTGAACCCCGCCGGATTGATGTAGAACGGCGTGTCCTGCAGGACCTTGCCGTCGAGGTCGATCTTCACGAGCGACGACGCCGTGATCTCGTCGAAGAACATGCCGTAGGGATTGATCAGGAAGTGGTGCTCGGGCCCCGGGATGCGGGCCGAGATGTGGGTGAAGATCATGTCGTCCCACCCGTGCAGCGCCACCAGGCGATAGAGCGCGGCCAGATCGACCCGCGCCTTCCACTCCTCGGCGGAGACCTTGTCCTTCAGCGATGATGGCAGCGTCGAACCGTCGGCCATGGCTGTGTTCCTTCCCGATTTGAACTGTTGTTTGAGAGAGTCGCGCCGGGGGGACGCCGCGTCAAGGTTTACGTCGATAACCAACCTGGCGATCAGACTGTCCCGCGCACCTGCGCCACCGCATCCAGCCAGCGCGCGTAAGCTCCCTCGCGGGCATGGTCGTCGATCTTGCTCGTCAGCCGGTCCCCGCCCGGCCGCGCCTTCGCCGCCTCCTCGACGGAGGCGAACACCCCTGCCCCCACCCCGGCGAACAACGCCGCGCCCAGCGCCGTCGTCTCCTCATAGTTGACCCGGAACACCGGCAGGTTGGTCAGGTCGGCCAGCCGCTGGCTGAACCAGGCGCTGCGCGACATACCGCCGTCGATGCGCAGTTCAGCCGCCGCGCCGAACGCCTCGGGCGCATCGGCCTGCATGGCCTCGATCAGGTCACGCGTCTGCAGCGCGCAGGCGTCGAACGTCGCCGCCGCGATCTCGGCCAGGCCCGCATCCCGCGTCAGCCCGAAGATCGCGCCGCGCGCCTCGGCGTCCCACCAGGGCGCGCCAAGGCCGGTGAAGGCCGGAACCACCACCACCCCGCTGCCCGGCTTGGCGGTGCGCGCCAGCGCCTCGGCGGCGCGCGGCCCCCCGGTCATGCCCAGCCCCTCGCCCAGCCACTGGATCGCCGCCCCGGCCACGAAGATCGAGCCCTCCAGGGCATAGGTCGTCTTGCCGGCGACCCGCGCCGCCACCGTCGTCAGCAGCCGCGAGCGCGACACGGGCCGCGCCTCGCCGGTGTTGAGCAGCATGAAACAGCCGGTGCCATAGGTGGCCTTCATCTCGCCGGCCCGGATACAGCCCTGCCCCATCAGCGCCGCCTGCTGGTCCCCGGCCACGCCGCGGATCGGCACGCTCGCTCCCAGAATGTCGGCAACGGTCATGCCGTAGTCGTCCGCGCAGTCGAGCACCGTCGGCAACAGGGCCGCCGGAACCTCGAACATCTCCAGCATCTCGTCCGACCAGGTCTGGGCCTCGATATCGAACAGCAGGGTGCGGCTGGCGTTGGTCGCGTCGGTGGCATGCACGGCCCCGCCGGTCAGTTTCCAGATGCACCAGGTATCCATCGTCCCGGCCAGCAGCTCACCCTTCTCGGCCCGCGTCCGCGCGCCGGGAACATTGTCGAGCAGCCAGGCGATCTTCGTGCCCGAGAAATAGGGATCGAGCAGCAGGCCGGTGACCTCGGTCACCCGGGGCTCGACCCCGGCCTTGACCAGCGCCTCGCAGGCGTCCGCCGTCCGCCGGTCCTGCCAGACGATGGCCGGATGGATCGGCCGGCCGGTCTTGCGATCCCAGACCACCACGGTTTCGCGCTGGTTGGTGATGCCGATCGCCGCCACATCGCCGACCACCTTGCCCGATTGGGCCAGGGCCTCTCGCAGCACCGCCTGCGCCGCCGTCCAGATCTCGTCGGCGTCATGCTCGACCCAGCCATCGGCCGGATAGCTCTGCCGCAGCGGCCGCGACGCCTCCGCCATGGCCTTGCCGTCGAGCCCGAAAACGATCGCCCGGGTGCTGGTCGTGCCCTGATCCAGCGCGAGGAGCACCTTGCCGGTCATGTGTCGTCTCTCCCACAACGGCGAACCTGAAGACTCGCTCTCGGTTTTAAGCATGTTTTCACGCCCGCAGGTCATGGTGAAGATCACTGTACAGATTCGGGGATGCCCGTGGCGCTTGCCGCCCAGACTGCCGAACTCCTCGACCTGGCCCGCAACCGCGCGCCGGCCGCCCGGGAACGGCTGCTCGAAAGTATCATCGGACTGTGCAACGCCGCCGCCGACGTGGTTGACACCGACAGCGTCCAGGGCCTGCTCGGCTCCATCTTCATGCAGCTGGTGGCAGAGGCCGAGAGCGAGATCCGCGCCCGCCTTTCCGAGAAACTGTCCAGCGCGGCCTGGGCGCCGCCGGCCCTGATCAACGTCCTGGCGCTGGACGACATCGCCATCGCCGCGCCGGTCATCGCCAACAGCCCGGTTCTGCAGGACCACGACCTGATCAAGGTGCTGGTCGAAGCCACCCTCGACCACCAGGTCGCCGTCGCCCGCCGCGGAAAGATCACCTCCACCGTCGTCGAGGCCATCCTGGCCGGTGACGAGCCCGCCGTGCTGACTGCCCTGGCCGCCAACGACACCGCCGCCGTCAGCGACGAAGGCATGGCCCGGCTGGTCGAGAGCAGCCGCCGCCACGCCGCCCTGCGCAGCCCCCTGGCCCGCCACCCGCGGCTCAGCTCGGACCTGGCCCTGCGTCTCTACCTCTGGGTCGGCCAGTCCCTGCGCTCATCGCTGACCGACCGCTTCCGGCTCGAGCCCGGCGCCATCGACGCCGCCCTGGCCGAGGCGGTGCGCGAATCCCACGCCAGGCCGGGCGCCGGCCAGACCCTCGTCGCCATGTCCTGGAAGGACGAGATAGAAAACGAGCGCCGACTGGTCGGCAAGCTGCATGAGGCCGGCCAACTGCGGCCGGGCTTTCTGCTGCGCATGCTGCGCGAGCGCAAGCTGAACATCTTCGTCCAGTCCCTGGCGACCCTCGGCGGCTTCCAGCCCGACCACATCCGCCGCGCCATTGACAGCGATCGCCCCGAACTGCTGGCCCTGGCCTGTGTCGCGGTCGGCATCGACAAGAGCGTCTTCCCCGATATCCTCGAACAGGTTCGCGCCATGAACACCGGCCGTCCGGCCGGCGGCGCCGACGGCACGCGCCGCGCGGTGGGCGCGTTTGGGCCCTTCGACAAGGACATCGCCGCCATGGCCTTCCGTCAGGCTGTCGCGATCGTTTGACATCCGGTCAGCGCTCGGGCCTTTCTGCGCCCCGATGTTCGACGCCAGACCCGCCCTCACCCGCATCGCCTTCGCCGCCAGTGACCGGCCCGAAGCGCAGGAAGGCATGGCCGCGCTCGTCGCCCGCTATGGCTCAGTCCCCGAGAGCGAGGCCCAGGTCATCGTCGCCCTCGGCGGCGACGGCTTCATGCTGGAAACCCTGCACCGCACGATGAGCCTGGCCCGGCCGATCTACGGCATGAACCGCGGCTCCGTCGGCTTCCTGATGAACGAGTACAGCGAGGAGGGGCTGGTCGACCGGATCAACTCCGCCGAACGCGCCGTCATCCACCCCCTGACCATGGTCGCCATCGACAGCCATCGCCGCCAGCACCGCGCCCTGGCTATCAACGAGGTGTCGATGCTGCGCCAGACGCGCCAGACGGCCAAGCTGCGCATCTCCATTGACGGCAAGGTGCGGATGAACGAGCTGGTCTGCGACGGCGTCCTCGTCGCCACCCCGGCCGGGTCCACCGCCTACAACCTCTCGGCCTACGGTCCGATCGTCCCCATCGACGCCAAGGTCCTGGCCCTGACCCCGATCAGCGCCTTCCGCCCCCGCCGCTGGCGCGGCGCCCTGCTGTCGCACACCGCCCGGGTCACGATAGAGGTGCTGGAAGCCGACAAGCGCCCGGTCAGCGCCGTCGCCGACAACTTCGAGGTCCGCGACATCGTCGAGGTCCACATCGGCGAAGACCGCAGCGTCAGCCTGTCGATGATGTTCGACGCCGGGCGCAGCCTTGAGGAGCGGGTGCTGGCCGAACAGTTCAGTGGATAAACTCCACCAACGGTAAGCCTATCGCGCCGACGCAGGACAATACTACCCGCATAAGTCACATTGCCGCCCCTTGCGCCAGGTGGAAGCGGGTTCTCACAGGTTGTTAACTCCGCCCCCGTAGATATTGGACGGTAAACGCCAACTGGAGAGGCGCGCGTGGGAAGCAACACACCGGTTCAAGTCATCAACGCTCCGAATGCCCTCAAGCTTCGGCTTGGTGGCGGAAAGTTCGGCGGCATCGATGCTGCGGCCATCGCCAAGGCTGAAGCTGCGCTTGCGTCTCTGTCGGGGAACTTCAGCGAGTGGATGCAGGACGAGCTGACCAAGCTCGACGCCGCCCGCCAGGCCATCCGGGTTTCCGGCCTGAATGCCGATACCGCCGAGGGCCTCTACTTCCGCGCCCATGATCTCAAGGGCCTTGGCGCCACCTACGAGTTTCCCCTCGTCACACGCATCGCCGCCTCGCTGTGCAAGCTGATCGACGATCCGGGCACCCGCCAGTCGGCGCCGATGTTCCTGGTCGACGCCCACATCGACGCCATCCGCGCCGCCGTCCGCGACAACATCAAGACCGACACCCACCCGGTCGGCAAAATCCTGATCACCGAACTCGAACGCCGCGTGGCCGAAATCGCCCCGCCCGAGTAGGCCCGACGGTTCCCTCGCCTTGGGCTTGGCGATAACCCCGGCTTCGGCCGGGGTTTTTTCGTTTCTCGCGCCCCTTACCGAACCGCCGACAACGGCTCCACCACCGCGCCGTATCCAGCCTCCGGCGGAATCACCAGAACCCCGCCGCCTTCACGCTGCTCGACGACCGGCAGCACCGTCACCAGCGTCCGCCCTGCGGCCCGCGCCGTCGCATCCTCTGCGCTGGACGCCTCGCCCAGCAGCTGCAGGTTCATCCGGGTCGGGAAGATGATCGTCCGCTCGCCCGCCTGGGCCAGACGCAGCGCCTCCAGCGGCGGGATCCATTCGGCGTCCACCGTCTCGCGCCCGTCGCAGGACGCCAGCTGCTCATCCGTCGCCGTCGCCACATAGAACCAGGTGTCGAACCGCTTGGGCATCATGTCCGGCGTGATCCAGCGGGCGAAAACCGTCAGGATGCTCAGATCGAGCCGCAGTCCCAACCGGCGCACCACGTCCATGAACGGCAGCTCGCCGCGATCAACCTCGCCCCGCACGGAGGCCGCCCAGTCGTCGCCATGGAACAGTTCGCCGTTCTCATAGCGGCCCAGGATGATGCCGGTCTCCTCATAGGCCTCGCGGATGGCGCAGATGCGCAGCGGCCGCTGGTCGGCCTCGACCGCCTCCCAGGCGACGCACCAGTCCGCCCAGGCCGGGTCATGGTCGCCCTCGTGCGTCTTGCCACCCGGAAACACCAGGGCGCCGGAGGCGAAGTCGATCTGGTGGTGTCGCTTGACCATCAGCACTTCGAACGACGGGTCATCCCGCACCAGCAGGATGGTCGAGGCGGGGCGGATGGCGACGGCGGGCTTTTCTGACATGAGCGGCAGGATGCGCCCGCCAGCTCATCAGCCGCAAGTCTGACCCAACGGCAAGCAGGGTGGCCGCGATGCGGTTAGCCGCAGGACAGTTGCCTCAGGCCACGCCCATGTGCCGGGCGGGCCGCACCCGCTCCTCCGCGAGGCGGTCCAGCTTGTCGAGCATGTAGTCGACGTCATCGCGCTGCGTGGTCTGGGTCTGGGTCAGAAATCGCTGCAGCATCCGCTCCTGGAAGCGCTCGCGATCCCGCGGTCCGCCGTCGAATTCCATGGTGTGGTAGGTGTCGACCGCCACCCGGAAGGCCGAATAGAGCCGCGCCGGCAGCCCGGCCCGCTCGTAGATGGCCCGCAGGCCCAGCTGGCCCGCGTCATGGATCATCAGCCAGGTGCGATGGTGCGGCACCCCGGCCAGTTCGGCAACGGCGCACTCAAAGAAGCTCATGTGACCGTGGGCCAGCGCGCGCAGCAGCAGGCTGGCGGTCAGCCGCTTGGCCCGGTGCAGATGCTGGGCGAAGGCTTTGGGATCGGCGGCGCGGCCGGCCTGGTCGACCAGGTCGACAATGGCCCGCTCCTTGGTCCCGATGGCGATCTGCAGGGCCAGCTCCGGCGACACCGAATGGTGGCTCAGCAGATGTTCACGCACCTGGTCGCCGACCAGATCGATCAGCTTCTCGGTGACCGAGGCCGGCAGCACCTGGCGATAGGCCACCGCCGCCAGCACCTTCTCGGACTTTTCGAACCGTTGCAGGGCGCGTGTGAGCGTGCGTTCGGAGAAGTTGGCGTTGTCGTTGGCCGCCGCCGTCTCCACCGCCGCCTCGACACCGTGCTCGACGATAGCGGCGGTGACCTTTTCGGACACCGCCGGCCGCTTGGCGATCGCCACCTGGCGCACCGGTCCGCCCAGCCGCACGATCTCCGACAGGTCATCGTCGGAAAACGCCGGCGAGAAGTTCAGCATCGGCAGGCAGATGCTCTCGACATCCCGGGCCAGCTTCATGGCCACGTCGCGCGGCACCAGCGGCGAGGATTTCAGGGTCACCGCCAGGGCGCGGCGCACCAGCACGGCGGCGTCGGCCGCCATCACCCGCAGGATCTCGGCCGCCTTGGTCCGTTCGTCCTCGGTCAGCGCCTCGCGATCCATGGCCCGGCACAGCTTGTGAGCGGCCAGGGCGCGTTCGTCCGCCGTCGCGCCCTTCAGCAGGGTGCGGACATCGATATCGGTTAGAGAGGCCCGCGTCGTGGTCATCTGTGCTGTCTCAAGGTCCCCGAGTCGGTAAACGATAATGCCGGGTTAGCCTTAATGACCCCTTGCCAGAAGACCTGTGGATTAACGCTGCCCCGTAACGGGTCGCAAACCCTGCCGCGCCTATGGTGCGCCACCACCAAGCGGGGAATTTGTCGTGTTTGAAGCCATCCTCACCGACTCCGCGCCCGACCCGAAGGGCGCGCGCGGCGGCGCCAGCTTCCTGGCCCAGTGCCTCGACGCCCAACGGCGGCTGATGCCCTACGCCCTCGCCTGCTTCGCGATCAGCCTGCCGGTCTTTGTCTGGGCCGGCTCCTTCGCGGCCAATTCCATGTGGATGGCGGCCAGCTTCGCCATCTTCGCCCTTAACTGGGGCGCCTTCTACGCCGTCGTGAACTGGATGCGCACGACGCCGGACATTCCCATCGCTCGCCGCGTCCGCGTCCACATCCTCTCAGGCCTGCTGTGGGCGGGCGCCGTGGCCCAGGTCGCCGCCCTTGCCGACGGGGCGGGTCCCGCCCGCGAGCCCCTGCTGCTGATGGCCGCCGCCGGGGCCATTGTCTGTTTCTTCTTCAGCGCCCCGCTGCTGCCCTCGCTGCTCACCGTCGCCCCGGTGGCCGCCGCCGGTCCCCTGATCGCCCTCTTCGGACATGAAGGCAGCCGGGACCAGGGCCTGGCCGTCTGGGGCGCCATGGCGCTGGCCATGGCCCTGTGCCTGATCCTCAACCAGATGATGCGCCAGCAGTTCGCCCTCGCCGCCGAGCGCGAGGCCCTGATCGCCGAACGCGGCGAAACCCTCGAGCGGGCCCAGAAGCTGGCCCGATCCAAGTCTGATATCGTAGCGACCCTCAGCCATGAGATCCGCAACGGCCTGAATGGCGTGACCCACGTGCTGGCCGCCGCCGCCGGCCAGGGCGGCCGCGCCGCGCCCAGCCGCGAACAGTTGGGCGCCGCCCTCACCGCCGCCAACGAACTGATCGCCGTGCTTAACGCCACCCTTGATTCGGAAACCGCCGAAGCCGGCCGCCTCGCCCTCGACCGCCAGCCCTTTGATCCGGTCCGCCTGGCCCGCGAACTGGTGCTGCTCAACCGCCCCCACGCCTCGGCAAAGGGCGTCGAGCTGTCCGTCCATATCGACGATGGCCTGGAGAACGCCCGCGGCGCCGTTGTCGGCGACGTCACCCGCGCCCGCCAGGTGCTGTCCAACCTGATCGGCAACGCCGTGAAGTACACCCTGCGCGGCCGCATCGAAGTGCGCCTGTCGCTTGACGAGCAGGGCCGACTTGTCATCGCCATCGCCGACACCGGCCCCGGTCTTTCGGCCGATGAACTGGAGCTGGCCTTCGAGCCCTTCCGCCGCGTCGAGCGCACCGGCGCCGGCGTTCCGGGCGCGGGCCTCGGCCTCTCCCTCTCCCGCCAGCTGGCCTCGCTGATGGGCGGGCAGCTGAAGGGCCAGAGCGCGGTCGGCGTCGGCAGCTGCTTCACCCTCGAACTGCCCTGGGACGCCGCTGCCGTGGCCGCCACCGAGGCGGACGAGTCCATGTTCCGCAGCCCGATCGCCCCCTCCAAACGAGCCATGCGGGTGCTGGTCGCCGAGGATGACGCCCTCAACGCCGCCATGCTGCGCGCCATCCTCGAACAGCTCGGCCACCAGGTGGTCCATGCCCAGAACGGCAAGCGAGCCGTCGAACTGGCCACCGCCGTCGACTTCGACCTGGTCATGCTGGACGGCCGCATGCCCGGCCTCGACGGCGCCCACACCGCCGCCGCGCTAAGGGGCCTTTCCGGTCCCGCCGGCGACATGCCGATCATCGCCGTCATCGGCGGCGACGCCGACGAAGCCCGCGAGTGCCTGGAAGCCGGCGCCGACGCCGTCCTGCGCAAGCCCGTCACCGTCGCCGGCGTCGCCCGCGCTGTCGCCGACGCTTCCGCAAAGGGCCGCGACCAGGCCGCTGGCCGCGATCTGTCGGCCTTCGCGACCGGTTAGTCCCGCGAACGCCCCCTTCCCCTGAGACAACCTTCCCTCACCCGCCCCACCCCGCCATGATGGCGCAAACAAAGGGAGAGCGTCGAAGTGCTTAAGGGTCTCAAGGTCGTCGAACTGGCTACCTACATCGCCGCTCCCGGCGCCGGGGCCATCATGGCCGACTGGGGCGCTTCGGTGATCAAGATCGAGTCGCCCAAGGGCGATCCGATGCGATTGTTCTTCGACGCCTTCGACACCGGCGAGAACGACAACCCGGTCTTCGACATGGACAACCGCGGCAAGCGCGGCGTCGTCCTCGACATCAGCAAGCCGGAAGGCCGCGAGGCGGCGCTGAAGCTGGTGCGCGAGGCCGATGTCTTCCTGACCAACAACCGGCCAGGCTCCCTCAGCCGCTCGGGTTTCGACTACGAGAGCCTGAAGAAGGAAAACCCGCGCCTGATCTACGCCAGCCTCACCGGCTATGGCCTGGAAGGTCCCGACATCGACAAGGCCGGCATGGATGTGGCCAGCTTCTGGTCGCGCTCGGGCGTCGCCGCCATCACCGCCCCCAAGGGCGTCGAACCCTTCCCGATCCGCACCGCCATGGGTGACCACATCACCTCGATGGCCACCGTCTCGGCCATCCTGGCGGCGGTGTTCGAACGCCAGACCACCGGCGTCGGCCGCCTGGTCGAAACCAGCCTGCTGCGCACCGGCGTCTATTCGATCGGTTCGGACATGGCCATCCAGCTGCGCTTTGGAAAACTGGCCTCGACCCGGCCCCGCCACGCGGCCGTCAACCCGCTGGCCAACTTCTTCAAGACCTCCGACGGTCGCTGGATCTGCCTGCTGGTCCGCACCGGCGGCGTCGACTGGCCGCAGATCGCCAAGGCCGTCGGCCATTCCGAATGGGTGGAGGACGAGCGCTTCCTCAAGAACCGCGACCGCCGTATCAACGGCGAGGCCCTGGTCACCCTGATGGACGAGGCCATCGGCGCCATGACCCTGGACGAGCTCACCGTCCGCTTCGATGCCGAGGACCTGACCTGGGCGCCGGTCCAGACGCCCCGCGAGGTCGTGCAGGACGAACAGGCCATCGCCGCAGGCTGCTTCGCCGAGATCCCGGACGGCAAGGGCGGCTTCAACAAGACCCCCGCCTCCCCGGCCCGCTTCCCGGGCGCCGAGGATGGCCCGCGCGGACCGGCGCCGAAACTGGGCGAACACACCGACGAGGTGCTGGCCGAACTGGGCTACTCAGCCGACGCCATCGCCGCCCTGCGATCCGCCGGAGCTGCAGCTTAAGGCGAGTGAAAGTCCGGTTTTCTCAATGGTTTAATGAATATGTCTAGGCATATTCATCCGGTTTGGCTGCAGGACCTGATCCGCCCACCGGAACAGGTCCTGACCCGACGGGCGGATTTGTCGGTCTCCGGGTCTATCGCTGTCGTCCTGTGGTTGGCCTTCGGGCGGACAATAACCCGGTCCTGGGCCGCTCATTGGCGGGTTACGGGCGGCGCTTAGCGACTGATTTATTTGACGAAACCGCTCCCCGAATATCCCACCATGCCTCGGTCGCGGTACAATGGTCCACCGCTTCGATAGCGATCAGTCCTCGGGAGGGATCCGCTTCGCCGGATTGGCCAAGGGCCGCTGGCTGGCCTTGCGGGCCACCGTCTCGGTCGCCGCGGCCAGCCCGGGCTCCGCGAACAGGGTCTGAACCTTCGGCTTCGGGTTGGGCTGGCCGGCGATCAGCCTGGCCCGCGCATGATCGGCGGCTCGCTCGGCGGCGTTGACGGTGGTGACGGGGGCGAGGGGCTTTGTGGTCATCGCCTAGGGCTCCGTGGGGTGGCTGAGGACCGCGCCGGCCTTGGACAGACGCAGGATCGAGAACGGACGCGCCACGGTCATGTTCCCCATCATCTCCGACTCGGTCAGCGGCAGGGTCAGCAGTTGCCCGGCCAGATCGCCCAGCGGCCCGACACTGGCCGTGCGCACCTTCTGGTCGAAGCTGGCTTCAATGGCCTCGCGCCAGCTGAGGCGGGTCGAATGCAGGCCGAGCAGGGCCGACTGCATGACCGCCTGATCAATCTGACCCCAGAAGTCCGCCTCGCCGGTCTTGCCGGCGGCGGTCTTGAGCCGCTCGATCTCGCCCATGGTCAGGATCGCCACCCGGCGGAAAGCCTCGGCCGTGAACTCCTCGTCCGCCCCATACAGGAACCGGTCCACCGCCCCGTTCTGCGCGAAGGACCGCACCACCACCGGATTGTCCCGCCCGACCCGCTCGGCGTCCGCGATGCGGTATTTCAGGAGATCGCCGATCAGCCCCATGACATGCAGTTCGATATAGGCCGGCGACACCTCGTCGGCGCCGAACCCGGCGATCACCACGCCGGTGTAGCGCGCGCCCGTCGGCATCCAGTTTGTGATCAGGCCGGTACGCACCGCCGCCGCCAGCCGCAGCCGGACGTCCGGCCCGATCACCTGCCCCTCGAAGAAGGCGTCCAGGGCCAGACCGATGATGTTGTCGAGGTTGTCGTCGATGATCGCCTTCAGCCTCGGCGTCTCTGTCCCGATCCGCTCGCGCTGAACATAGGAGAGCTCGCCATCAACCCATGCCGCCTCACTGCCGACCTCATGCTCGAGCTGGCTCAGAGCCTCGACCAGCACGGCGTCCGGCGTCATCGACGGATGGGCGCCGGTGATCTTGTCGACCGTCCGCCAGAAATCGGCCACGGCCTGGACGGCGAAGATACGGAAGGTCATCACCCCGTCGCCCGCCTCGACCATGTCGGAGTCGCACAGGGCGTTGAGCCGGGCCATGAAGCTGGCGACGGTGTCGGCCAGGGTCGCCTCGCCGCCAAGGCCGGCGCTGCGCATGTGGTCGACCACGGTGCTCCAGGGACAGCCGCCGAATTCGGCCGCCGAGAAGATCATCATGCCGGTCGGCGTGCGGCCGTCGAGCACAAAGGTCTTCACCACCCCCGTCTGGCTGATCTGGTAGGGCGGCTGGTCGGAGGTGATGGTGACGGCGCTGTCGGCGGCCATGGCCACCGCCGTCCGGTTCATGAGCAGCACTTCAACGGTCATCGAAGGCCCCCGCCCCTGAAACAGAAGGCAACCCTAGCCGGTCCTTCCGCCGATCAGGAACGGCTTTCGCCTCGCGGGCTAAACTCAGCGCGATTCCGACAGGACCCGCAGCATCTCGGAGGAGAAGACAGAGCCTGCCAGGCCCGATCCGCCGCCACTCCGCCCGTCCGCGCCTTGCGAGCCGCGCAGGATCAACGCCACCAGGGCGTCTTCCTCGGCCTGACGGTCGCCGCGCCGGGCGGCGTACTGCAGGAAACCCTGGTCCTTTTCGGGGGCCTTGGCGCGCATCGCGGAGGCCGCTCCGCCCGTGGCGGTGAGGTTGTTGTACAGCTCGGCCACCGAAACCGGTCGCCCCGCCTTGTAGAACAGTGGCCGGTTGGCGGCCGCCGCGTCGGGGAACAGGCCTGCGGCGCTGGCTCCGGGCTGGGTGCGCGCCGCTTCGATAAGCCGGGCCGAGCCCTTGGGTCCCAGGAAGTGGGCCGCATAGAGCTCGCCCGCCGTCGCCGATCGGCCGATGCGACCGCGCAGGTAGTCGGCATGGTCGCTGGTCAGTTCTCCGGCCATCAGCGAGGCGGCCCTGGCGTCGTAGCGCAGGTTCATCACCGTGGCCCTGGCCTCCGGGCTGGTCACCCGGTAGCGGCCGTCGGTCCCCTGCGTGATCAGGTCGGCATAGCGGGCATAGCCGTACTTGCTGCCGTGCCGCTTGAGGGTCGACATCCAGGTCTGCTCAACGAACTGGAACAGGCCGGCGGCGGAAGACGTCTGGGCCTTGGCATGGGGCTTCAGCCCGCTCTCCCGCTTGGCCGTGCCGAGCAGGAAGGAGAAGTCGACGCCCGTCGCTTCGGACGCCCTCTGGATCGCCGATTCGACGACCCCTCTGATGGACTCTACCGCCATGGTGACGGTGTTTGCGCCGCTTCGGTTAAGACCTGATTAACCACGATAACGAGGCGATCGAACGCACGTTTGACAATTGTGCACCCAACCGCTTTACACGCGTCAACTCCGATGGCTTACATATGTCATTCCCGCTTCGTCGGGACCGCCATAGCCCCGAGGAATGACATGTCCGTCGCCACCCTCTCCGACCATCCGTTCCGCGTCTCGGACGACCCCACCGCCTGCAAACGCCTCAGCACCCCGTTCGTGGTCGCCCTGACCCTCTCGGTCGCCGCCCACGCCGGCGTCGGCGCCTACCTGGCCTACAAGAAGTTCGTGATGCCGGCTCCCGCCTACAGCGCCGATCCCGTCGACGGAACGGTCATCGAACTGCCCAAGCCCCCGCCTCCGCCCGAGCCTCCGAAACCGACCGAAAACCTCCCGCAAACCCAGCCGCCGCCGATCGACATCCGGGCGCCGATCGACCTGCCGACGGACATTCCTTACACCCCGATCTTCACCGCCCCCGTCGAGACGGAGATCCGGGGCAGCGCGACCGTCGTTGTGCCTGATGTCCCCATCACGCCGGAGCCGCCAAAGCCCAGGCCGCCGTCTGTCATCGGCAAACCCGACTGGCTGCGCAAACCCACCCCGGCCCAGATGATGGGCGCCTATCCGGACAGGGCCATGCGCCAGAACATCTCCGGCTCGGCGCGGCTGAGCTGCAAGGTCACCACGACCGGAACGGTTCGAGACTGTGTGGTCCTGAGTGAGACCCCGTCCGAATATGGCTTCGGCGGGGCCGCCCTCAGGGTCAGCAGGAACTTCCGGATGAAGCCGCAGACGATCGACGGACAGGTCATTGAAGGGGCGAGCGTGCAGATCCCCCTCACGTTCCAGCTGGAGTAGACCGCCTAGTAGCTCTTGGGCAGGTGCAGCACCCGTTCAGCGATGAAGTTGAGGATCATCTCACGGCTGACGGGTGCGATCCGCGCGATCATCGCCTCCCGCATGTAGCGTTCGACGTCATATTCCTTGGCATAGCCCATGCCGCCGTGCGCCAGCACGGCGGCTTCGGCGGCCCGGAAGCCGGCCTCGGCGCCCAGGTATTTTGCGGCGTTGGCCTCGGCCCCGCAGTCGCGGCCGGCGTCGTAGAGGGCGGCGGCCTTGAAGGCCAGCAGGTTGGCGGCCTCCAGCTCGGCCCAGCACTTGGCCAGCGGGTGCTGCACCCCCTGGTTCTGGCCGATCGGCCGGCCGAACACGATGCGCTCCTTGGCGTAGGTGGCGGCCTTGGCCAGGGCGGCGCGGCCGATGCCGACCGCCTCGACCCCGAACAGAACCCGCTCGGGGTTCAGCCCGGCCAGCAGATACTGGAAGCCCTTGCCCTCTTCACCGATCAGATCCTCGGCCGGGACCTGCAGGTCCTCGATGAAAAGCATATTACATTCAACGGCTTTGCGGCCCATCTTGGGGATCGGCTTGGCGTCGATCCGGGCCCGGTCGAAGTCAGTGTAGAACAGCGAAAGCCCCTGCATCGGCTTGGCGGTCTGTTCCTTGGGCGTGGTGCGGGCGATCAGCAGGATCTTGTTGGCCCGCTGGGCCATGGTGGTCCAGATCTTCCGCCCGTTGATGCGATAGCCATTGCCGTGCTTCTCGGCCCGCGTCTCCAGGCTGGCGGTGTCGAGGCCGCTGTTCGGCTCGGTGACGGCGAAACAGGCCTTGTCCTGGCCGGAGATGGTGCGCGGCAGATGGCGGCGCTTCTGCGCCTCGGTGCCGAACTTCACGATCGGCATCAGGCCGAAGATGTTCAGGTGGATGGCGCTGGCCCCGGTGAAGGCCGCACCGGACTGAGCCACCGTCTGCATGACGATGGAGGCTTCGGTCAGACCCAGGCCCGCACCGCCGAACTCTTCCGGCATGGCCACGCCCAGCCAGCCGCCGGCCGCCATGGCCGAGACGAACTCCTCCGGAAACCGCCCTGTCTCGTCGGCATTGCGCCAGTACTCGTCGCCGAAGTCGGCCATCACCTTGGAAACGCCCTCACGGATCGCTTCCTGCTCCTCGGTCAGCCAGAACCCCGACATCAATCCTCCGACGT
>JAUMCZ010000210.1:0-45621 GCA_032122215.1 Caulobacter sp. | reverse complement strand
CCGATAAGTGGGAACCGGTTATCGGATCAAACGCGCGACCACAAAGACGCTAGAGCGGCCGATTTGATTCCATCAAATCGGGTCCCGCTCTAGATGGCGTTCACCGGCAACCTGAGGAACACCCGGCCCTGTTCCGAGGCCGGCGGCAGGGCGCCGGCCCGGATGTTCACCTGCAGCGAGGGCAGGATCAGGGTCGGGGCGTCCAGGGTGGCGTCGCGGGCCTGGCGCATGGCCACGAACTGCGCCTCATCGATCCCGTCGCGGACGTGCCGGTTGCCGGCCCGCTCTTCGGCCACCGTCGTCTCCCAGGCATGGGCGTCGCGGCCTTCGGGCAGGTAGTCGTGGCCGACGAAGATCCGCGTCTGTGGCGGCAAGGCCAGGATTCGCCGGATCGAGCGATAGAGGGTGGCCGCGTCGCCGCCCGGAAAGTCGGCGCGGGCGGTGCCGTAGTCGGGCATGAACAGGGTGTCGCCGACAAAGGCGGCGTCGCCGATCAGATAGGTGACGCAGGCCGGGGTATGGCCCGGGGTGTGCATCACCGCGAAGCTGAGCTCGCCCAGCGGCAGGGTCTCGCCCTCCTCGACCAGCCGGTCGAACTCGGACCCGTCGGCGCTGACATCGTCGGCCTCGAACAGGGCCCCGAAGCCCTTCTGGACCACGCGGATATCAGCCCCGATGACGATCTTCGCCCCGGTGGCGCGGCGGATGTGGTCGGCGGCCGACAGGTGGTCGGCATGGGCGTGGGTCTCAAGGACATAGGCCAGGCTCAGGCCCTGGTCCCGCACCGCCGCCAGCACCCGGTCGGCCGAACCGGTCGACAGCCGCGCGGCCTTGGGATCGAAATCCAGCACCGGGTCGATGATCGCCGCCTTGCGGGTCACCGGATCGTGGACCAGGTAGGTGACGGTGTTGGTCGCGGTGTCGAAAAAGGATTGGATGACGGGCGCCATGGCGGCCTCCGGTGAGACAGGATGAGACCTATATATTAGGTCTTGCTAAATTAGCAATCTATCATATGTTTGGGCCATGTTCGATCTCGCGAACTTTGACATTACCCGGTTCGAGGCCAGCGCCATGGAGGCTGCAAAGCTGCTGAAGGCGCTCGGCAACGAGCGGCGTCTGATGATCCTGTGCCAGTTGACCGACGGCGAGCGTTCGGTGGGGGACCTGCAATCCCTCGTCGGTCTCTCGCAATCGGCCCTGTCGCAGCACCTGGCGGTGCTGCGGGAGGAGGCCATCGTGGCGACCCGCCGCGAAGGCAAGACCATCTGGTACCGGATCGAGGACCCCGCCGCGATCAGGGTGGTGACAACGCTCGCCGAGATTTTCTGTCCCCCCGGATATGAGGATCCACCCCGATGACTGCCCGCCTGCTGCCGATTGACCCGGCCGAACTCGCAAAACGCCTGGCCGCCGGCCGCGCCACCCTTGTTGATATCCGTGAGCCTGACGAGTTTGCCCGCGCCCATGTCAAAGGCGCCTTCAGCCGCCCGCTGTCGGATTTCGAGGCCGCCCACCTGATCATCGAACCCGGTCGTGACGTGGTCTTCACCTGTCGCACCGGCATGCGCACCGGCGCCAACTGCGACCGCCTGGCCGCCCGCATCAACGGTCAGGCCTATGTGCTGAACGGCGGGCTCGACGCCTGGCGCGCCGCCGGCCTGCCGGTCGCCGAGGACCGCAAGGCGCCGCTGGAGATGATGCGCCAGGTCCAGATCGCCGCCGGCGGCCTGGCCTTGACCGGAGCCATGCTCGGCTTTCTGGTCCATCCCTACTGGCACCTGCTCTCCGGCGCCGTCGGGGCGGGTCTGTTGACGGCCGGCGCCACCGGTTTCTGCGGCGTGACCAACCTGCTGGCCCTGGCGCCCTGGAACCGCAAGGCGGCCTGACACCATGACCCTCACCCTGATCACGGTCATCGCCGCCCTGGCCAGCGGGGCCGTGGTCGGGCTGCTGCTGTCTGTCTTCGGCGGCGGCGGCTCGGTGCTGGCCACGCCGTTGCTGCTCTATGCGGTGGGGGTCGGCGACGCGCACCTCGCCATCGGCACCTCGGCCGCGGCGGTGGCGGTCAACGCCCTGGGCGGCCTGGCGGCCCAGGCGCGCGCCGGACGGGTGAAGTGGCCCTGCGCCCTGGTGTTCGGCGGCTCCGGCCTGGCCGGCTCTCTGGTCGGCTCGACCCTGGCCAAAGGGATTGACGGTCGCTCGCTGATGATCTGGTTCGCCGTCGCCATGGCCGCCGTCGCGGTCTCGATGTTGCTGCCGAAGAAGGGCGAGGGCGATCCCGCCGTTCACCTGACCCCCGGCCTGACCCTGAAGCTGGCCCCGGTCGGCGCCGTCACCGGCCTCGCCGCCGGCTTCTTCGGCATCGGCGGCGGCTTCCTCATCGCGCCCGGCCTGATGGCGGCGACCGGCATGACCCTGGCCAACGCCGCCGCCTCGTCCCTGGTCTCGGTCAGCCTCTTCGGCGCCGCCACCAGTCTCAACTACGCCGCCTCCGGCTGGGTGGACTGGCCGCTGTTCGGACTGCTGGTCGTCGGCGGCGCGGCCGGAACCCTTGCCGGCGTGCCGCTGGCGAGGCGACTGGCCTCCCGCGCGACCCTGGCGCGCCGCCTGTTCGCCGGCATGATCCTGTTGGCGGCGGCCTATGTCGCCTTCCGCTCGCTGACCTAGTCCCGGTCAGGAGCCCCCAGCGGGAAGTACGGCCGGAAATACCGCGCCTCTTCCACGCACCGCGCGGACGACGGCCGCTTCAGCAGACGCTGGCGATAGGCGCGGGTCACCGGCCACTCGTCGGTGATCTCCAGCACCCAGTCGGCATAGAACAGCGACATCGAGGCCGCCGCATCAGCCATGGTGTAGGCTTCGCCGCAGGCCCATGTCTTGCCCGCCAGTGCGCCCTCCAGCCAGTCATAGGCCTTGCGAAGCCGGGTATGGGCCAACGCCAGCCCGTCCTCAGGCGTCATCGGGATGTGGCCCAGCTTGCTGGACACCGCCACCTGCTGCGCGTCCATCACATGCAGGTCGAAGAAGCGGTCCATGAACCGCACCTCCAGCGCCGCCATCGGATCATCCGGGATCAACTTGACCGGGCCCGGATGCTTGATCTGCAGGTATTCGATGATGATGCTGGTCTCGACGACGTTGTGCTCGCCGTCGAGCAGCATCGGGAACTTGCCGATTGGCCACCTGGCCAGCCAGGCGCCGACATGGTCCGCATGGTCCGGCCCGATCTCGCGAAACTCGAACGGCGTCGCGTTCTCGTACAGGGCGATCAGCGCCTTCTGTGTGTAGGACGAGAAAGGGTGGCCGTAGAGGGCGAGCATGCGGGGTCTCCGATCGCCCCACCCTAGTCCAGCATCCGCTCCAATGTCTCCAGCACATCGGCCTCGCGCGCCGGCTTGTCCCATCGGATGCGGCTGATCCTCGGAAACCGCATGGCCACCCCGCTCTTGTGCCGCGTCGAGCGCTGCAGCCCCTCGAACGCCACCTCCAGCACCAGCCCGAAGTCGAGGCTGGCCTTGACCGACCGCACCGGACCGAAGCGGTCGACGGTGTTGTCCCGCACGAACTTGTCGAGCTGTTTCAGCTCCTCGTCGGTGAACCCGAAATAGGCCTTGCCGACCGGCGTCAGGACCCGGCTTCCCGCCTCATCCTCCCGCCAGACCCCGAAGGTGAAGTCGGAATAGAAACTCGACCGTCTGCCGTGGCCGCGCTGGGCGTACATCAGGACGGTGTCGACCAGGTGCGGGTCCCGCTTCCACTTGAACCACGGCCCCTTCGGCCGACCGGCCTCGTAGAGACTGTCCCAGCGCTTGAGCATCAGCCCTTCGGACAGGGCGGCGTCGCCGTCCGGCGGATCGGCCCGCAACCCCGCCAGCTCTTCCCAGCTCTCGAACGGCTGCATCGGCGACAGGTCGATACGGGGTGAGGCGGCCTCTGCGACGAAGGACTCCAGCCGCTTGCGGCGCTCGGCAAAGGGAAGGTCGCGCAGGTCGGTCTCGCCGTCGAGCAACAGGTCATAGGCGCGGATCGCCGCCGGATAGGCGGCCATGGTCTTCGCATCGACTGCCTTCCGGTTCAGCCGCTGCTGCAGGTCGCCGAAGCTCGCCAGCGCCCCGTCGCGAATGACCAGCAGTTCTCCGTCGATCGCCCCGTCGAAGGTCATCTGCTCCAGCACATCCGGGAAGGTATGGCTGATGTCGTCGCCGGTGCGGGTGTAGAGCCGCCGCTCCCCCCGTTCGCTGACCGCCTGGATGCGGATGCCGTCCCACTTCCATTCGGCCGCGTAAGCCGCCGGGTCCAGCCGGGGGAAGTCCGTCTCCTCGTCGATCGGATGGGCCAGCATCACCGACCGGAAGCGGCCCGGATTGTCGGCGCTCGGGGCCTCCGATCGGCCTTCCAGCCAGGCGAACAGGTCCTCGTAGGGCGCGTCCATCGCATGCCAGACTTCCTCGATCTGGGTGGTGCTGATGTCCTGGCCGTTCGAGGCGGCCATGTCGGCGCAGGCCTGCTTGGCCAGCCGCGACGAGAACCCGACCCGCAGGCCCCCGGTCAGCAGCTTGAGCAGGGCCCACCGCCCATCCGGCTCCAGGGCGTCGAGCCAGCGCTCGATCATCGGCTGCACCTCGCCGCGTTTGGCGGTGCGCAGGGCCTCGACCACTTCCGACAGCTCCGGCTCGCGGTTGGCGCCCCGTGTCGCCGGCCAGACCAGGGCGACCGTCTCGGCCAGGTCCCCGACATAGTCGTAGGACCAGCGGAACAGCACCGGATCCATCCGCGCCTCGACGGCCTTGCGGATCGCCGCCGGCTTGGCCGCGCTGAAGGTCAGCTCCCCGGTCATCGCCGCCAGGGCCCAGCCCCGGTCCGGGTCCGGCTGGCTCCTCAGGAAGTCACGGACCAGCACAAGCTTGGCGTTGCGCGACGCCGTCAGGCTCAGTCGGTCCAGCAGTCGGGCAAAGGCGCGCATGATTGGGGAATGTAGCGCAGCAGATTGAGTTGCGGAGTCTTCGCGCTCCGTCCGTTCAAGCCGAGATCCTCGAGCCGCTGCCGGGGCCCTCAGCGCCGCAGGGTGACCGCTACGCCGCCCGGGACAGTCATCCGGTTCAGGCGGTATTCATCAGCCAGGCGGCCTGATGACCGCATCAAGGGGGGACGCGATGCTTAGACTGACAATGATCGGCGCCGCGGCGCTGTTGCTGTGCGGGTTCGCTGAGCCCTCCGCGACCGTGATCGACAGCTGGAACGGGGGTCCGAAGACGCCCGCCTATCACCATGTGAAAGTCGATTGCCAGGCGATCCGGCACGCCCATGGCCGCAACGCGATCAATGGCTGGTGGTCGGCCACGTTGGCCGATGTCGATATCACCCCTTCGGGCCAGGGCCTGACGATGGCCTGCCGGGACCGGACGTCGTGCATCACCTCCGGCGTCCTGCAACGCAGGACGGGAAGCGCGGCGACCCACGTCATGCCATTCGACAGCCCGGAAGATGCCGCAGCTATGGCGAGCCGCATCGCCGCCTTGCGCAAGGCCTGCGCTGCGTAGACAGCCTCAGGCGTGCGGATGGGCCGCTGAATAGGCCGCCAGCAGCCCCGCCGCGTCGACCTGCGTGTAGCGCTGGGTCGTCGACAGACTGGCGTGGCCGAGCAGTTCCTGGATGACGCGCAGATCGGCCCCGGCCCCCAGCAGGTGGGTGGCGAAGCTGTGACGCAGGGCGTGCGGCGTGGCGCGGTCAGGCAGACCGAGGCGTCCGCGCAGCAGCTGCATCGCCGCCTGCACATGACGGGGCGACAGGGCGCCGCCGCGCTTGGCGATGAACAGCGGGTCGCCGGCTTCTGTCGGCCAGGGCAGGGCGGCCAGGTAGGCGTCGACCGCCTCGCGCACGACCGGCAGGACCGGCACGATCCGGGTCTTGCCGCCCTTGCCGGTGATACGGATCGCCTCACCCAGCGGCGCATCGCCCCGGGTCAGGCTCAGCCCCTCCGAGATCCGCAGGCCGCAGCCGTACAGCAGGGTCAGCACCGCCTGGTCGCGCAGGCCCTCCCAGGGATCGCGGTCCGGATCGGCCCCGGCCTCGATCAGCAGGCCGCGCGCCTGGTCCTCGCTGACCGGTCGCGGCGCGCCGGGCCGCACCTTGGGGCCACGCACCAGCGCCAGACCGGCGCAGGGGACGCCCATCCGGCGGTCGACAAAGCCATGGAAGGACCGCACCGCCGACAGGGCCTGCGACAGGGAGCGGGCGGCCAGCTGTCTGCCGTTCGCGCCCTCACGCTTGTCGGCGAGCCAGGCGCGGACCTCGGCGGCCGAGACTGTGCCCAGGGCCTCGACAGTGATGATCTCACCGCGATGGCGGGCCAGGAAGTTCAAGTAGGAGCCGGCGCCGGCGCGGTAGGCTTCCAGCGTTCTGGGAGAGGCGCGCCGTTCGGCCGCCAGATGGGTGATCCAGGTCTCGAGAGCCTGATCCGCCGTCACAGCACCGGCCAGCGCTCGGCGGTGCGTTCGAACACCCGGCCGAGGAAGTCGACCAGCTCGTGGCCCATGTCCTTGGTAAAGCCTTCCGGCTCCGGCGAGCCGAAGGCCAGCACGCCCTGGCGGGCCGGTTCCCAGATGGCCAGGCGAACCATGGCCATGGATTTCACGCTGGAGCCCTTGTCGCCGAACAGGCCCAGAGCCGGCGCATGGAAACCCATGCGGTTCAGCTTCTGCGGTCCCAGGATCAGGTCCACCTGCCCCTCGACCAGCGGATACCAGCCGGCCGGAACCCGCATCGGCCCCTCCAGCGCCACCGCCGCGCCGATCAGGCCGAATCGCAGGGTCGCCACCTCGTCCATCCGGCGGACGAGGTCGGAATGGTTGCGGGCTTCCAGCAGGTCGATGACCGCCGCATGGGTCTGGGCCTGGGCCGAGAAGTTGGCGCGGGCCGTGGCCTCCAGCATCCGCCGGGCCTTCGATTCGCGCTTCGCCGTCGCCGCCACCCGGGCCAGCGCCGCCGGCCCGAAATCCACCAGGTTGGCCGCGTCGAGCCGCAGGCCGAGATCCGCCAGCAGCTCCGGATCGTCGCGCAGCAGGGCGCCGTTCTCGCGGATCAGGTCGCGCAGCGCCGCCAGGTCGGGCGCCGTATCGAGTGTCTTGATCCGCGCCCCGTCCGACATGCTCTTGCCCGCTCTATTCTAGAGGATGGTCTGGCCCGTCTTGGCCCAGTCGCTCAAGAACGCTTCTAACCCCTTGTCGGTTAAGGGGTGCTTGAAGAGGGCTTCGAAGACGTTCGGCGGCAGGGTGGCGCAGTCGGCGCCCAGCTCGGCGCAGCGGGCCACATGGTCGGCGGTGCGCACCGAGGCGGCCAGGATCTCGGTATCGAAGCCGTAGTTGTCATAGACCGTGCGGATGTCGCCGATCAGGGCGCAGCCGTCGGCCCCGTGGTCGTCCAGCCGCCCGACGAAGGGCGAGACGTAGGTGGCGCCGGCCTTGGCGGCCAGCAGCGCCTGGGCCACGGAGAAGCAGAGGGTGACGTTGGTGGCGATGCCGTCGGCGGCGAAAGCGGCGCAGGCGATCAGCCCGTCGCGGGTCAGCGGCAGCTTGACCACGACGTTGCCGGCGATGTCGGCCAGCTTGCGGCCTTCCTTGATCATGGTCCCGGCGTCGGTGGCCACGGCCTCGGCGCTGACAGGCCCCTCGACGAGACCGCAAATCTCGGCGATGACCTCCGCCATGGGACGACCCGACTTGGCGATCAGCGTGGGATTGGTGGTGACCCCGTCCACAAGGCCGGTCTTGACCAGGTCCGCCAGCACGGCGGTGTCGGTGGTGTCGAGGAAGAGCTGCATGGTCGGGGCGTCCGTAGAGATGGGTCGGGCGTTGTACATCACGATGAGCGCCGGTGCATCCCAATCCCTTCTCCCGCTTGCCGGGAGAAGGTGGCCGCGAAGCGGACGGATGAGGGCAGCGCCGGCCCGTCAGGCAAATCAGCGTTGTGGCGTGATCAGCGGCAGGCTTCTTCCGCTCGCTCTGCCCTCATCCGACCCCCTTCGGGGGCCACCTTCTCCCGGCAAGCGGGAGAAGGACCGTTGAGCCGAATCGCCTCCGTCCTCCTCCCCATGCCGCTGCCCGAGGCCTTCGACTACGCCGAGCCCGAGGGCATGGACCTCGCCGTCGGCGACCAGGTCGCCGCCCCGCTTGGCCCCCGCCTGATGCGCGGCGTCGTCACCCGCCTGCGCGACGGCGCCGGCGGCAACCGCCCGCTCAAGCCCATCGCCCACCGCATCGACGATCCGCCGCTGCCGGCCAGCACCATCGCCTTCATCGAATGGGCCGCCCGCTACGCCGCCGACAATCCCGGCTGGCCGCTGGCCATGGCCATGCGCGGCCTGCGCGCCCCCAAGCCCAAGCCCGAGCGGGTCGTCGTCCCGACCGGCGTCCAGCCCAAACGCCCGACCCCGGCCCGCACGAAAGTCCTCGAAGCCGCAGCCCGCGAAGCGCTCCCCGGCCCGCGCCTGGCCGAAGCCGCCGGTGTCTCCTCCGGCGTCGTCAAAGGCCTGATCGACGAAGGCTGCCTCGCCACCCTCGAACGCCTCCCCGACCGCACCCCGCCGACCCTCGACCTGTCCGCCCGGATGAGCGCCCTCAATCCCGGCCAGGCCGCCGCCGCCGCCGAACTGATCAAGAAGCTCGACACGAACGCCTTTTCCGCCACCCTGCTCGACGGCGTCACCGGCTCCGGCAAGACCGAGGTCTACCTCGAGGCCGCCGCCCATGCCCTGGCGCAAGATCCCGAGGCCCAGGTCCTCATCCTCCTCCCGGAAATCGCCCTCACCCAGGCCGTCATCGCCCGCGTCGCCGCCCGGTTCGGCAGCCCGCCCGGCGAGTGGCACAGCGCCGTGGCCCCGCCCCGCCGCCGCACCCTGTGGGAAGATGTCGCCTCCGGCGCCCAGCGCATCGTCGTCGGCGCCCGCTCGGCCCTCTTCCTGCCCTACAAGAAGCTCGCCCTCATCGTCGTCGATGAGGAACACGACGGCTCCTACAAGCAGGAGGACGGTTTCATCTACCAGGGCCGCGACCTCGCCGTCGCCCGCGCCCATCTGGAGGGCTGCGCCGTCGTCCTCGCCTCCGCCACCCCCAGCCTGGAGACGCTCTGGAACGCCGAACAGGGCCGCTACGGCTGGCTGAAGCTGACCGCCCGCCACGGCGTCGCCACCCTGCCGGAGGTGACGATGATCGACCTGCGCGAGACCCCGCCGGAGCGCGACCACTGGCTCTCGCCGCCGCTTGTCGCCGCCATGGCCGAAACCCTCGAACGCGGCGAACAGACCCTGCTGTTCCTCAACCGACGCGGCTACGCCCCCGTCGTCCTCTGCCGCACCTGCGGTGAACGCCTGACCGCGCCGGACACCGACAGCTGGCTGGTCGAGCACCGCTACACCGGCCGCCTGGTCTGCCACCTGACCGGCTTCTCCATGCCCAAGCCGGACGCCTGCCCCCACTGCGGCGCCAAGGACAGTCTGGTCTCCATCGGCCCCGGCGTCGAACGGGTCGAGGAGGAAGCAAAGCGCCTCTTCCCCGAAGCCCGCACCGCCATCTTCTCCTCCGACACCATGTTCAGCAGCCAGTCGGCCCGGGAGCTGGTCGAGACCATGGAGCGCGGCGAGATCGATATCCTCGTCGCCACCCAGGCGGCGGCCAAGGGCCACAACTTCCCCAACCTCACCCTGGTCGGCGTCGTCGATGCCGACCTGGGCCTGCGCGGCGGCGACCTCCGCGCCGGCGAACGCACCTTCCAGCTTCTGGCCCAGGCTGGCGGCCGCGCCGGCCGCGCCGACCGTCCGGGCCGGGTGCTGATGCAGACCTACGCCCCCGAACATCCGGTCATGCAGGCCCTGGCCGCCAGCGACCGCGACAGCTTCGTCGCCGCCGAGATGGAGCTGCGCCAGCTGGCCGGCCTGCCCCCCTTCGGCCGCCTCGCCGCCGTCATCCTGTCCGGCCCTGACGCCGCCCAGCTGGAGGCCTTCGCCCAGGACATGGCCCGCGCCGCCCCCAACGCGCCGGGTGTGGAGATTTTCGGTCCCGCCGACGCGCCGCTCGGCCTGATCCGCGGGCGCCGGCGCAAACGCCTGCTGGTCCGCGCCGACCGTAACGTCGACCTGTCCGCCTACATGGCCGCCTGGAAAGCCCGGGTGAAGCCGCGCGGGGCGTTGCGGATGACCATCGACATCGACCCCTACAGCTTCCTCTGACTCACGCCGCGGCGATCGCCTTCTCGACGTCGTGCAGGGCGTGACCGGTCAGGTCCTTGGCGATCTCGCCGACCAGGATCTGCGTCAGCTTCGCGTGATACTGCGGCCGGATGGCCCCCAGGGTGCGCGGCGCGGCGATGATCAGCAGGTGGGAAATCTCGCCCGCCAGAACCTTCTTGTTGAGCAGGGCGACAACCCCGGCCGAAAAGCCGTCTTCCTGGTCCTGCCCACCATCCGGGTTGGCCGAACTGCCGTGGCGGCCGGGCGTCGCGCCCTGGTGGTCGGCGTCGATCGCCGCATGGTCCACCGGCGTCAGCTTGAGATCGACTTCGTCGCCCGCATTGCGGAACAGGTTGAACTTCTCACCGTCGGCGATGGCGACAGTGGCGCCCTTGGGAAGCTGCATTTGGAAATCTCCGGATCGCCACGGGTGCGCGGCGCGCAAGCATGGACATCCCAGGCTCGCATGGATAGGTCCAAAGGGCCGTCACCGGTTCCATCGGAGCCCTGCAATGACGGTCAGAGCCGGCGCAGCAGCACCCCGGCCGTCAGCACCACAAAGCCGGCCGCCAGCGTCTCGATCACATGGCCGCTGACCCAGGGAATGGCCACGCCGCCGTAGTTGGCGATCAGGGCGGCCAGCGCCAGCACCACGGCGATGGCGAACACCGGCACGGTGGGCGCGGTCAGGGCAAAGGCGGAACGGTTGGCCATGGTCGATCTCCGGACGCGTCCGGACAGGCCAGCTGGCCGCCATGCGCTGCGGACAACAACGTCGCGATACGGGTTCGGGTTCAGAGGCGCTATCGACGGTTCGACCCGCCGCCGTCACTTCGTCAGGATCAGGCTTTCCGGGAACGGGCCGCCCTTGAAGTCCAGCCGGCCCGCCGCCCCGGCCGCGCGCTTCACAAAGCCGGCCTTGATGATCTGCTTGGCCAGTTCGGGCGCCTGCACCAGGCTGACCTGGTCGCCCAGGCACAGGTGCTCGCCAAAGCCCAGGTGCAGGTAGTGATAAGCCGGCCGTCCGGGCTTGAAGCTGTCCGGATCGGTCACCACGGCGGCGTCATGCATGGCCGAGGCGATGCTGGCGAACACCACCGAGCCGGCCGCCAGGGTGGTCTGGCGCGGCGTGCCGGCGGCGATCGTGTAGGGCTCGACCAGCAGCCGCACCACGAACGGGGCCATCGGGTTGAACCGCAGCGCCTCCCAGAAGAGGGCGTCGAAGGCCGCGTCATCGTTCGCCTGGGCCGCGCGCTGGGCGGCGGCCATCTGGTCCGGCCGCTCAATCAGCTGGTCGATGGCCTGGACGATGGCGGCCGAGGTTGTCTCGATCCCGCCGACCAGCAGGCCCATGGTGTTGGACAGGATGCGGCCCTGGTCGAAGCCGATCTGCGGCGGGGTCTGCAGCCGCAGCATGCGGGCGACCACATCATCGATCGTCGGATCGGCCTTCACCTGCTTGGCGCGGCGCGGCAGGAAGTCGTCCAGATAGGCCTTCATCTCCGCACCGGCGGCCACACAGGCCTGATGCACCGTGGGGTCGTTGGTCAGGTTGTGGAACATGTCGTTCTGGGTGGCGTAGGACCAGCGCAGCATCGCCGTCAGGTCCGGCCCCGGAAAGCCGAAGTACTGGCCGGTCAGGGCGATCGGCCCGGGCCGGGTGACCTGCGAGACCAGCTCCAGCCGGCCGTCGGGCGAGGCCCCCTGGGCGATCAGCCCGGCCCCGATCCTGGCCACCCTCTGGCGCACGCCCGGCATGTCGGTCTGCTGGATCAGCGCCCGCATGATCCCCTTGTCGCGCTGGTTGAAGACCGTGCCGTCGCGGGCCAGCATGAACGGCCCGACGGCCGGATCCATCTTGGGGGCGTAGGGTTTGACCGTGAACTGCAGGTTCCGGGTCAGGGCCTCCTCGACGTCGGCGAACATCGACAGCACCACCGGCCCGCCCGGCGTGATCAGGATCGGCCGGCTGGTCCGGAGCTCCTTGAACAGCGCCAGCGGCCTGGTGGCGATCCACTGAAAGAGCAGGCCCAGTTTCTGCTGCGGCGACGGCGCGGCGTCATAGGCGGCCAGAAACGATGAAGCTGCGACATCGATCATCTTTGACCTCGGCTTGGGGGGCAGGTGTACGAAAAAAGCGGCCCCGGAACGCACCCGCCGCGAGCGGGGAGGGGGTGTCACACCCGGAATCTGTATCGTATGTTGATGACTCCTCCAAATTGTATTCATATGCCCGCATCGCGGAGGGGATGCGTCGATGTCGGGATTCAGGAAAGCCGCCCTGGGGGGCCTGGCCCTCGTTATCCTGGTGGTCGCCGCCATCGGCATTCCGAAGGTCCTGGCCTTCGTCAATCCGCCCCTGCCGCCGCCCCAGCCCGTGCGCGAGGCCCGCTGGCTGGACCAGGGCTGGGCCGAGAGCGACCGCTACTGGTTCCACCACGCCACGCAAGGCACCTCCACCCTGCCGATCCCCTACGTCTGGTTCGTGGCCCTGGCCGAGCCGAAGATCCTGCCCGGCAAGGAGACGCTGTTCATTGATGACAGCTACATGCAGAAGTTGGGCTTCATCCCCAGCCCGCCATCAGGCGGCGGCCAGGCCGGCCCGGCCGCCGGGCAGGAGACCGCCTACGGCTACAAGGCCAGAATCGGCGGCGTTCCCGCCGAGCCCGGGGTGGATAGCAACCGCGGCCTCAACCCGGCCGGCATGCCGGTCGGCTTCGCCATCACTCCGGGCTACCCCGACCCGACGACCGGCCGCATGCTGCCCGACCAGGTGGGCCTGACCTGCGCCGCCTGCCATACCGGCCACCTGGAATACAACGGCGTCTCCCTGCGCATCGACGGCGGCAACGCCGCCACCAGCCTCGGCCAGCTGACCTCCGCCCTGGGCGCGGCGCTGTTCCTCACCGACCTGCTGCCCTGGCGCTTCGACGGCTTCGCCGACCGGGTGCTGGGTCCGGACGCGACCAAGGCCCAGCGCGATCAACTGCACGCCGAGCTGAAGGCGACGATCAAGGCCCTGGCCGCCGCGGGCAAGGCGACCTCGGAGATCGACAAGCGTGACGGCGTGACCGAAGGCTTCAACCGCCTCGACGCCCTCAACCGCATCGGCAACCAGGTCTTCTACGCCAACCTGGTGGGAGCCAAGTCGGCGACCTTCGACCCGCTGGACAACTACGCGGCCGTCAACGCGCCGGTGAAGTATCCGCACCTGTGGAACACGCCGTGGTTCAACTGGGCCCAGTACGACGGCTCGATCGGCCAGCCGGCCATCCGTAACGTCGGCGAGGCGATCGGCGTGCAGGCCAAGGTCAACATGACCACCTACGACCAGCCCCACAAACTCTGGGACTCCTCGGTGGCCGTCGGCAACGTCGCCCGGATGGAGCAACAGATCGAGGGCCCCAACCCCCTGACGCGCGGGCCCGATGGCCGGGCGCGCGGCTTCCAGGGCCTGATGGCGCCCAAATGGCCGCAGGACGTGCTGGGCCGCATCGACATGGCCAGGGCCCAGGCCGGCCGCAACGTCTACGCCATGCGCTGCCAGGGCTGCCATCTGCCGCCGGTCGATGACCCGGGCCAGGCCCTCTACAGCCCGGCCCTGTGGACCACGCCCAACCAGTTCGGCGAGAGCTACCTGAAACTCAGGATCATCCCGCTCAGCCTGGTCGGCACCGATCCCGGCCAGGCCGAGATCCTCTCCGGCCGCAAGATCAAGGCCCCGCTGGCCCTGGGCCTGCAGCCGGGCGTCACCAACCCGGCCACCGGCGTCACCTGCTTCACCACCCCGACCCCGCCGGCCACCGAAATGACCTTCGGCCAGGCCCTGGCCTCGGCGGTGCAGTTCGTGGTCGACAAGTTCCACCGCGACGAGGGCACGCCGATCAAGAGCGACGCGGCCGCCGCCGACAAGGGCAACCGCCCCAACTGCGTCCAGTCCCCGCCGGCCTACAAGGCCCGGCCCCTGAACGGCATCTGGGCGACGCCGCCCTACCTGCACAACGGCTCGGTGCCGTCGCTGTCTGCCCTGCTGGGCCCGCCGGCCGACCGCCCGTCCAGCTTCTGCCTGGGCAACCGCGCCTACGACCCCATCCTCGTCGGTCTCGACACCAGGACCTGTCCGCGCGGCGCCTTCAAGCTGGACACCAGCATCAAGGGCAGCTCCAACCAGGGCCACGAATTCCGCGACGCCCCGGCCGGGACGAAGGGCGTGGTCGGGCCGGCGCTGAGCGCTGACGAACGGGCGGCGGTGATCGAGTTCCTGAAGACGCAGTAGGGGCGTTGGCCCCGCGCACGACCTGTCCCCGATCGGCGCTGGCCGCAGACAGCCGGTGTGATCCAGTCGCCGAAGCGCCGGCGTCTGGACCAAGCCCGGTCAGAGCAGGAAGTCGCTGCCGTTCAACGCGATATTGCCGGACAGCAGCAGGTCGAAGTCGGCCTGGCCGTCACCGTCGACGTCCGCCAGCAGGTGCGTGAAGGCCCCGTCGTAGGTCGAGCGCAGCTGACCCGCGATCCCGCTGAACGCGGCCGCACCGATGAAGGCGAAGGCCTGGTCGCCGGCCGCGCCGACGTCGGCGTCAATCTTCGAAAGATCGATGGTGTCGGAGGCGTCAAAGTCCTCGATGACGTCGGCGCCGGTGCTGTCGCCGATCGCGCTGAAGATGAAGACGTCGGCCCCGGCATGGCCGAACAGGATGTCATCGCCCGCCCCGGCGGCAAGGCGGTCGTTGCCCGCGCCGCCGTAGAGGGTGTCGTTCCCGTCGCCGCCGTTCAACATATCGCTGCCGTCGTCGCCCCGGAGTGCGTCGTCGCCGGCCTCGCCGTAGAGCGTGTCGTTCCCGCCCATGCCCGTCAGGCTGTCGTCGCCGCCGGCGGCGCGAAGAAGGTTGTTTTCGCCGTTGCCCACGCCCTCGAAATTGGCGGACCCCGTGACGGTCAACCGTTCGACATTGGCTTCCAGCGTGTAGCTTCCCACCGCCTCGGACGCCAGATTGACGGTATCGACGCCGCCGCCCGCCTCTTCGGTGACATGGTGTATTGCGTTGTCGATGTAATAGCTGTCGTTGCCGGCGCCGCCGATCAGGGTGCTCTCGTTGCCCCCGGTCACATAGATCTGGTCGTTGCCGGCGCCGCCGTCCAGGTGGTTATGGCCTCCGCCGCCCATCAGGACGTCGTTGCCCTCGCCGCCCCAGAACCAGTCATTGCCGTTCAGGCCGATCAGGCGATCGTTGCCGCCCATTCCGGAGAAGTAGCCGCTGCCATAGCCGACCGTATTCTCGATGGCGATTTCGTTGTCGGCGCTGTTGCCGGTGATCCACGCGTCGAAGGGGATCGTCCGCACGAACCGCTCGATGCCGTCGGCCATCGTGTAATGGTCCACAGTGGCGGACCTCACCGTGTCATAGCCGCCGGAGTCGATGATGACATCCTGCAGCGAGTCGATGACGTAGCTGTCGTTTCCCGCGCCGCCGTTGAGGACGTCATTGTTCATGCCGCCGTCGAGGTAGTCGTCGCCGGCCCCCCCGATCAGGGTGTCGGCGCCGCGTCGGCCGTCGAGCCGGTCGTTGCCGTCCCCGCCGTCGAGCGTGTCGTCGCCCCAGGCGCCCTCCCAGCCGAAATCGCCGATGAGGACATCGTTGCCGGCCAGGCCGTAGATCGTGTCGCTGCCGCCCCCGCCCGCCATCGTGTTGGCCAGGGTGTTGCCCGTCAGCACGCGAGCCTGAACGTCACCGACAACGACCGCCACGGTCAGGTTCTCGAGGCCCGTCGCGAGCGTGTAGTTGCCGATCGTGATCTCGACCCTGTCGATACCGCTGGTGTCCTGGATGACGTCGCCGACGTTATCGACAAAGTAGAGGTCGTTCCCGCCGCCGCCCTGCATCAGGTCCGCGCCGCCCGCGCCGTTCAGGGTATTGGCCAGGGCGTTGCCGACCAGGACGTTGTTCTGGTCGTTACCGTACACGGACAGGCCGGTCGCCGTCAGGACGGCGCGTTCCACGTAGTCGGCCATCGAATAGTAGGATGCGACCATGACGGTGTCGTAGCCGCCGCCGTCGAGCTCGACGATGGCCGCATACTCGCCCGTGTCCTCGTCCTGGTCATGGACGTAGTAGGTGTCGTCGCCGAGGCCACCGGCCAGGATGTCCAGACCGCCGCCGCCGTTCAGAACGTTGTTGGCGGCGTTGCCGATCAGGGCCTGATCGCGTTCGTTGCCGGTCAGCTTGACGGCGGCGGTCCCGATGGCCTGCAACACCTCGACCGCGACGCCGACGCCGAGCGCGTAGGTGGCGGCGGCATAGACGGTATCGATATCCTCGTCGTCCCTGCTCTCGACGACGACATCGGTGCTGCGGTCGACATAGTAGGCGTCGGCGCCCGCGCCGCCGATCATCCGGTCGCTGCCGGACTTGCCGTCCAGAACGTCGTCGCCGTCCCCGCCGACCAGGATGTTGGCCTTGGAGTTGCCGACGCCCTCGAAATCGCCGGAGCCGGTATAGGTGAGGTTTTCCAGCACGCTCGCGAGCGTATGGCTCGCCAGCGCCGTGCGCACCTCGTCGATGCCGGTGACATCGATAATCCGGTCGGCGAGGTCGTCGACCACATAGGTGTCGTTGCCGGCTCCCCCATTGAGCGTATCCGCGCCCGCGCCGCCGTCGATCAGGTTGTCGCCGGCGTTTCCGGTGATCTTGTTGGCCAGGGTGTTGCCGACGCCCGTCCAGTGTCCCGTCCCGGTCAGCACCAGGGACTCGATGTTCTCGGACAGGGTGTAGTCGCCGTCCGACTCGACCGTGTCGGTCCCTTCGCCGGCCCGTTCGATGCTGACGGTCCCGACCGTGCCCGACAGACGGTAGATGTCGTTGCCGGCGCCGCCGATCAGCTCATCGCCCGCGCCCCCATGGAGGATGTCGTTGCCCTCGCCGCCCACGAGCCGGTCCATGCCGTCGCTGCCATACAGCACGTCATTGCCGGCCAGGCCCTGGAGGTCGGCGCCGGTGGCGGTCACGCCGGGTGTCAGAACGTCCGCAGCCGAACCGGCCACGACGGTGCGTACCGTCACATGCGCCGTGCGCGGGCCTTCCTCGCCGACGACGGTGTAGTCGAACGAGGCGGTTTCGCCGGCCGCCAGAATGACCAGCCGGCCGTCGATCAGATTGACCGTCGCGCCCTGGGCGTTGGAGACCGAGCCCACCACGTTGTTGTAGTTGACCGTGTCGTTGCCGAGCAGGGTGGCCGCCTTGATCGCGCTTTCGACGCCGCGCATGAGGACCAGCTCGTCGTCATTCAGGTCAAGCGGCTTGATGATCAGCGCCTCGGCCGCAATGTCGCCGTCAGCGAACTGGAACACCTCGACGCCGGTGACGACATCGACGCCATCGCTGTCGGCGCGGTTGTCGCTAAGGGTGAAGACGCCACCCTCTTCAACGATGGTGTAGTCGGCGAGGGTCCCGCTCAGCACCAGGCGGTCGCTGCCCTCGCCGCCCGTGACGGTGTCGTCGCCCCCGCCGGCGGTGATGACGTCATCAGCCGCGCCGCCGTTCAGCGTGTCCGCGCCCGCGCCGCCGTCCAGCACATCCGCGCCGTCGCCGCCGTCGAGGCTGTCCGCCCCGGCGCCGCCTTCGAGCACGTCCGCCCCCTGGCCGGCGGTCAGGGCGTCGTCGCCCAGGCCGCCGATCAGGCGGTTCGCTCCGGCGTTGCCCGTCAGGACGTCGGCGTAGGCAGAGCCTTCCAGGTTCTCGATGGCGTTGAGGGTGTCCAGTCCCGCGCCGCCGGTGTTCTGCTGCGCGCCGTCCTGGGCCAGGCTGACCGTCACGCCGGACGCGGCGGTCACGTAGGTGGCGGTGTCGGCGCCCTCGCCGCCATCCATGGCGTCGTTTCCTGAGCCGCCGATGAGAAGGTCGTCGCCCGCCGCGCCTTCAAGCGTGTCGTCTCCGCTGCCGCCGGAAAGACGGTTGGCCTTGAGATCGCCCTTGATCGTGTCGTTGAGCACGCCGCCAGTGACGTTTTCGAAGCCTGTCAGGGTGTCCTGGAAATAGCCGTTCTGGAAACTCGCGAAGCCGTAGCCGTCCGTCAGGTCGATGAAGAGATTGGCGTTGAACACGGTGGAATAGGTGACGGTGTCGATCCCGGCGCCGCCGTCCAGGTAGTCGTGCCCGTCGCGGCCATCGATGATGTTGTCGGCGCCGTCGCCGATAATGGTGTCGTTGCCGAATGATCCCGTCACGTTCTCGATGCCGCTGAGGCTGTCGGAACCCTGAGCGCCGCTGGCCGTCCCGAGGGCGAGATTGACGGAGATGGGGGACGGTGTCGGGTCGTAGTTGACCCAATCGACGCCCGCTCCGCCGACGAGCGTGTCATCGCCAAGGCCGCCGCTGAGCTGGTCGTCCCCGTTACCGCCGTTGATGACGTCGTTGCCGACACCGCCGAAGAGCAGGTTGGCGCCGTCCGAGCCCGTCAGGGTGTCGTCGAAGCTGGAGCCGGTGATCCCTTCGATCCCGATCAGGGTGTCGACGCCGCCGCCGCCGGTGTTCTGGGAGACGCCCTGGATCCTCAGGTCGACGATCACGCCGGCGGTCGCGTCAGTGTAGAGCACCCGATCCGTGCCGTTGCCCCCGTCGACCAGATCGTCGCCAAGGCCGGCGGTCAGCAGATCGTTGCCGTCGTTGCCCAGAAGCTGGTCATCCCCGCCGCCTCCGGTCAGCCTGCCGGCCTCCGCGCCGCTGGTGAGCACATCGTTGTAGGCCGAGCCGATGATCTGTTCGATGCTGATCAAGGTGTCGACGCCGGCGCCGACGGTGTCCTGGGCTACGCCCTGGATGCCAAGATTGACCTGCACCCCGGCCGTGGATCCAGCGTAGGTCGCCGTGTCCAGAACGCCCGCCGGATCGCCGGAGCCGCCGTTCAGGATATCGGCGCCCGCCCCGCCATTGAGGACGTCGCTGCCGGTCCCGCCATCCAGATTGTCGTCGCCGTCCCCCCCGTCCAGGGTGTCATTGCCGCCGCTGCCGGTAATGGTGTCCGCGCCCGCGAGCCCGGTGATGGTGTCTGCGGTCGACGTGCCAACCAGAGTGTCGTCGCCCGTCGTGCCCGTGATGTTGGCCACGTTAGTCCCCCGTCGATTACTGGCACGCCCGACCGGGACAGCCCCCACGCCTAATCCACCACGGGGTCGCGGAGCCTGCAATCACCGGGTTGGACAACCGAAGGACTTTTTCATCGCCCGACGGTCGCTGAACTGGACGCGTGGCCGCCCTCGCATTCCGCCGACGCGCCATATCCTCGTTCAATGCAGAGTCTCGTCAGACGCCTTCGCCCGCTTCACCGACCGCGCCGGGCTCTACATCTTCAGGGTCTCAACCCCGCCCGCCAGCCAGTTGCGCGCCCACCCCATCGCCCGCGTCTCGACGACCTCCCTTCCACAGGCCGTGCCGACCGGTCCAGCCGTCGATCTCGCTTGATGCCCGTCCCCCGGGATGCGATATCCGCCTCCGGGTGCACGGTCATGTCGACCGGTCAGGTTTCACGTTGGTCGGGCCGCCAGCGCGGAGATCCGCGCCATGCGCCAGTCCGCCCGTCGCCCCTCGGTCCTGCGTGAATTCCTCGAGAGCGGGGCCGCCGGCGGCCTTCTGCTCATGGCCGCCGCCATCCTGGCCCTCTGGGTGGCCAACTCGCCGCTGGCGGACACCTACTTCCAGCTTCTCCATGCGCCCCTGGCGGGCCTGGACGTCCTGCACTGGATCAACGACGGCCTGATGGCCCTGTTCTTCCTGTTCGTGGGGCTGGAGATCAAGCGCGAGTTCCTCGATGGCCAGCTGTCGACCTGGGCAAACCGTGCGCTCCCCGGGATCGCCGCCGCCGGCGGTATCATCGTTCCGGGCCTGCTCTACGCCGCCTTAAATCTTGGCCAGCCGGCGACCCTGCGCGGCTGGGCCGTGCCGACGGCGACCGATATCGCCTTTGCGCTCGGCGTGCTGTCCCTGCTCGGCTCCCGGGTCCCGACCAGTCTGAAGGTCTTTCTGGCGACCCTGGCCATCGTCGATGATCTGGCGGCCGTGCTGGTGATCGCGGTGTTCTACACGGCCGACCTCAACCTGGCGGCCCTGTCCGGGGCCGCCGTCGCCACGGCGCTGCTGGTCGGCCTCAACCGCTTGAAGGTGACCCGTCTGGCCCCCTACCTGGCGCTGGGCGCGGGCCTGTGGTGGCTGGTCCTGCTGTCGGGCGTGCACGCCACCGTCGCCGGCGTCATCCTGGCCCTGACCATCCCCCTGCGCCGGACCAGGGGCGCGCCGGACGACATGACCTCGCCCCTTCACCGGCTGGAGCACGGCCTCAGCCCCTGGGTCGCCTTCCTGATCGTGCCGGTGTTCGGCTTCGCCAACGCCGGCGTCTCGTTCGCCGCCATGACCCTCGGCATGCTGCTGGCGCCCGTCACCCTGGGGGTCGCGCTGGGCCTCTTCGTGGGCAAGCAGATCGGGGTGTTCGGCGCCGCCTTCCTGGCGATCAGGTTCCGGCTCGCCAACCTGCCGGTCGCCGCCTCCTGGGCCCAGCTCTACGGCGTCGCCCTGCTCTGCGGCATCGGCTTCACCATGAGCCTGTTCATCGGCCTGCTGGCCTTTCCCGATCCGATCCTGCAGCAGGAGGTCAAGGTCGGGGTGCTGATGGGATCGCTCGCCTCGGCCCTCTGCGGCGCCGCTGTCCTCCTCATCGCCAAACGGGAGCCGTCCAGGTTCCCGCCACGCACTGAGGACGAAGAGCCGTCGCCGGCCCCCGCCGAGGACGACGCGCCGCCCCCGGTTCAGGCCGCGTGACGCAAGTCGCCCAGGGGCTCGCCGCCCTGGCGGGGGTCTGGCTGATCGGCCTCGGCGTCTGGATGTTCGCCGCCCCCCGGGGGGCCCTGGCCGCCCTGGCGGCGATGGGCAGCACCGCCCGGATCCACTTCGGCGAGATGGCGATCCGCGGCGCGGTCGGCCTGCTGTTCATCCTGGCCGCGCCCGCCGCGCGCTTTCCGATGGCGATCACCGTGATCGGCGGGTTCCTGCTGGCTTCGGCCCTCGTGCTGTGCCTGCTGCCGCGGCGCTGGCATGCCGGCTACTCGCGCGCGTGGGCCCGGCGGTTTTCGCCGCTGTTCGTTCGCGGTGTCGCGCCGTTTTCGATCCTGGCCGGCGGGGCCCTTGTCTGGTGCCTCTTCTAGCCCGCTGTGAATGCCTTCCAGGGAAGCCGCCATAATAGCTGTTCATGAGGGCTCGCTATGCGCGTCACATCCACGGAATTTCAGAACGGCGTCGGCCGGTTCCAGGACGCGGCGATGCGTCAGCCGGTCGAGATCACCAGGAACGGGCGCAGCCCCACGGTTCTGATCTCCGCTGACTATTACGAGCTGCTCACCCATGGGCGGCTCGTTCGCCGCGTTGAGGAACTGGACGCCGAAACGCTGCAGGCGATCGGGCAAGCTGAGGTTCCCGCCGGGTTCGCCCATCTCGACAAGGACCTCGGCCTCGATACGGCGGCGAACTAAGTCGTCGCCCGCCGGTTGGCCGAGGGCAAGGACATCATCACCCCCTGATCAAAAGAATTCGCCCCGAGGAGGGAAAGCCTCGGGGCGCTTCGCCGGCCGGTCGGATGGAGGAGAGAGAGGCCGGCGGAACCTCCTCAGGCCTTGCGTCGCTGGGCGACGGCCAGGCCGATCAGGGCGGCGGCGGCGATAGCGGTCGCGATGCCGGCGGCGGCGGCCGGGTGCTCGCGGACTTCCTTGCCGGTCTTTTCCGCGAGAACCTTGGACTGGGCCTTGGCCTGGTCCAGCAGCTCGACGGCCGAATGGGCCAGCTCAGTGGCCGACTTCGACAGGGCGTCGCCGGTGTCCTCGCTGAGGTGCTTGACCATCTTCTTCAGATTGTGAACGACGTCGTCGAAGACATCATCGATTTCGCTGGCGACTTCCTTGGCGATCGACTTGCCCATCTCCGGTATCTCCTTGCGCTTGATGCAGCCTCAACCTGCCGGGTCCGGTCCGGTCGCGCCTTGATCTGGGTCAACACCCAGGGCGCCGACCAGCCGGCGCAGCAGGGCCTCCCGCGCCTTGTCGTCGGGCGCCTGCTCGAGGGCGGCGTTCAGGCCGAGCAGGAAGGCGGCCCTGTCGTTGTGCCAGTCCAGGCGCGCCGCCGCCTCCGATGGCAGCCGCCGCGATCCGGTTTCCTCGCTCTCGGCGCCGGCCCGGGTCAGGCGGAACCGGTCGTCGATCGCGGGGATGACCAGTCGCTCCACCGGAAAGCCAACGGCGGCGAGCCGATCGCGCAGACCGGCGGAGGCCTCGGGCTCGCCATGCACGATGAAGGTTGAGCCACTGATTGGCGCCCGGCCCTGGGCCCAGGCGACCAGGCCGGCCGCGTCGGCGTGGCCCGAGTAGGAGTCGAACATCCGCACGCGCGCCCGGACCCGCACCTCATCGCCCTGGATGCTGACCCGCTCGGCGCCTTCGGACAGGAGACGGCCGAGCGTGCCGACCGCTTGGTAGCCGCTCAGCAGGACGGTGCATTCCCGCTGCCACAGCAGTCGCTTGAGGTGCTTGCGGATGCGGCCGGCGTCGCACATGCCGCTGCCGGCCATGATGATGTGCCAGCCCTTGAGCCGATCGAGGGTGTCGCTCTCGGCCGGCTTGCTGAGATACCGAAGGTGCGGTGAGTGACGCAGGCTTTCGAAAGGGTTGCGCTCTGTGGTGCGGTTCCAGCCCCGGTCCAGGAAGACGTCCGTCGCCCGGATCGCCAACGGGGAGTCGAGGAAGACGTCCCCGACCGGCGCCTCGCCGCTGTCCATGACCGCCAGGATGTCCATCAGCAGTTCCTGGCTGCGTTGCACCGCGAAGGCCGGGACCAACAGCGGACCGCCGGCGGCATGGGCGTCGCGCAGTTCCGCCGCCAGCGCGCGCCGACGGCTGGCCGGGTCGGTGGCGATGCGATCGCGGTCGCCGTAGGTCGACTCGATGATCAGGTGGTCGAAGCCCGACGGCGCCTCCGGTTCAGCGACGAACTCGCTGCCGCCGGGCCCCAGATCGCCGGAGAACAGAAGTTTCATCGGGCCGTCGTCGGCATCGATGTCCACAGCGACGGAACCCGCCCCCAGGATATGGCCGGCGGGCCACCAGGTCGCCCCGACATCTCCGGCGATGACGGTGGCCTCGCCGAACTTCACCGTCCGGAACTGGGGCATCAGCTGCTTGGCGTCGCGCGCCGTGTAGATGGGTTCGACCAGCGGCCGGCCCCGGCGCTGGTTGCGACGATTGAGGTCGCGGACCTCGGCTTCCTGGATGCCGCCGGCGTCGGCCAGCATGACCTCGCAAAGGTCGCGGGTGGCGGCGGTAGCGTAGATCGGCCCGGTGTAGCCGGCCCGCATGAGCTTGGGCAGCAGGCCGGAATGGTCGATGTGCGCGTGGGTCAGCAGCACCGCGTCGATCCGCGAGGCCTCAAACGGGAAGTCGTCGTAGTTCAGCTTCTTCAGGGTCTTGGAGCCCTGGAACATGCCGCAATCGACCAGCACCCGGGCGTTGCTCGTCCGAAGTTCCGCGCAAAAGCCGGTGACGCAGCCGGCGGCGCCGTGAAAGCTGATGGTGGGGGTCATGCGTAGCCCTCGTCTTGCAGCGCCCGCGCCAGGCGTGGCGCCAGGTCGAGCCCGTTGGTGGAATGGGGAATGGAGTCCGACGACAGGATCGGTGCGGCGCCGGCCTCCACCAGCTTGCCAACCGTATTACGGTGACAGTGCATTCAATTATGCCCACTTGCATTCGCCGGTCGCAGGCGGAGTGGTATCACCGAAGTTGGTCCACGGTCACCGTCGTCCTCACGCGCGTCGGTCACCCTCACCGCCACGCGGGCCGCAGACGAACAATGGGGACCGGTTGCGCGCATCGCGCGCGACCTGTCCCCGATCAGCATCGGCCGCAACAGCCGGCGCGGTCCAGACGCCAAAGCGCCGGCGCTGATCCAAACCCTGATACAGGTTACCGAGAGTACCGATGCCATAGAGCGGGTGGCCCCGGCGCCGCCCGCTGATTGGAGACCTGATGCAAGCTCGGGCATTGATGACCAGCTGGACAAGGCGCGCGTTCGCCTGGTCCGTTGTCGTTGGCCTCGCTTGCATTGCTGTCAAGTTCCTGGCGTGGCTGCCATTCCGCCACGCCATCACCCAGGAAGTTCTTTCTGGCGCCAGTGACCAGTTTGAGGCCGTGCCGAGAGGGCCGGCGGAAATCGCATGGTTGCTCCTCGAGAACGGTTGGCTTGGCTCCATCCTTGAGGCCGTCCTGTTCTTTGCAGTCGTCTGGTGGGTGTTCCTTGGGCTCAAGCTCAAAGGAAAGCTTGGCGCGTCGCTCTACGTCGTGGTCCTGGGGGTCCTGTCCTGGGCGGCCCACGGGGCCGGCCTCAACAACGTCGGCCATGGCCTGGCCTTCGCGCTGCTTGCAGCCTGGTTCTGGACGGTCGCTCAAACACGCGGCGGCTGGGTCGCTTTCGCCACGAACGTCGTTGCCCATGGCGTTTGGAATACGACACTGATCGCGGTCTGGCTTGTCCGGCACGGGGTCTAGTCTGCGGTTTCGCTGACATCGCGGAACAGAGGCGGGAGCGTCCCTTCCCTTCTATTTGCTGCGATGACAGTGCACTCAACAGCCCGCTCGCTGCTCTGCGACAGAGCGGATTTCGTCAAGCGTTGGCGCCCATGGTCAAGGCAAGTGGTTGGCTAGAATAGAATAAAGTGCACTGTCGCCGTAATTCGTCCTGGCGAACCCCGTGCAGGCGTACCTCGACGCCGCGCAGCTCGAACTTCAGCATCGGCGTGACCCGCTCGATACCCTTGATCATGCAGGCGGCGATGGAGGCCAGGAACAGCTCCGCCGGGTTGAAGGCGTCGGGCCTGCCGTTGACGTCGGTGTCGAGGACGACTTCGGCTTGCTTGCAGGTGGCCAGGCTCACGTGTTGGTCCTGGCGGGTGGCGTTGACGCGGTATTCAAGCATGGTTTCAGACCTGGGCCGGCTCGGGGACGAGGAAGGTGGGCTGCTTATCCGCCAGCTTCTGCGAGAGCCGTCAGACGTTAAACGCGCGTAGATGTCGATAAGGTTGCCGTCGGGGTCGAAGCGCCACAATTCGTGCAGCGGCGCGCCCTTCCAGGTCGTCCGGGGTGGCTTGTCGACTCGCGAATGAGCGGACAGGAGCACCCTACGCTCAGAGGAGACCTAGTTGTTCCGTGGCCCACCCGGCCGACTTGCGCCCATCGTCACGGTCACAGCGCCCTTTCAATCGAACAGGGAACATTGCTCCTGTCACCGTATTCGCATGAGCAGTCGGAATGCCGATGGAAGGGGGATTTGAACAGCACTTCCCTTCCCTTGTAGGCGGACTCCTGCCAGCAATAGCATCTGCTTAGGGGGCAATCTGAAATTGAGCGACGATTGCGAAGACACCGACGGGCCGGATATCGAAGAAGCCAAGGAATCCAGGATCGGACCCGCAGACCTGATGCGGAGTATGCACCCAGATCTCTATTCCGACACGGTTCGAGAGACGAGCATAGAGCTGTCCCGAGCAGTGCTCGATCACCAGATCGACACACTGACGGCTCAGAACAAAGATACTGAATTCGAAATCCTCGCGCGCCAAGTAGCGCAGCGGCTTATCTGCCCGAACTTAATTCCCCAGACAGGGCCGACCGGTGGCGGCGATGCCAAAGTCGACTCCGAGACCTTTCCGGTGTCGCCGGAAATATCTGACCGATGGTGGATGGGCGAACCGGCCGCTGGCAACGAGCGGTGGGCCTTCGCCTTTAGCGCCAAGCGAGCGTGGCTGCCGAAGGTCAACGAGGATGTCTCCAAAATCATCGCGACTAAGCGAGGCTACAAGCAGATTTTCTTTATCAGCAATCAGAACATATCGGACAAGAAACGGGCTGAGACCCAAGACCGATTGAGCAAAGAAGCGGGGGTACAGGTCACTATCCTCGATCGAAATTGGCTGCTTACGAAAATCTACGAGAACGAGCTTCTCGGCCTCGCGGTCACGTCGCTCCAGCTTGTCGGCAATGTCATTCCCCGAGAGAAGGCAGGTCCGAGGGACGTAGCGCGTCTCGGTCAACTCGACGAGCTTGAGGCCAAGATTGCCGACCCGGACGGATATGTCGGTGCGGAGTACCAATTGCCCGAGGACGCCCTTGAAGCTGCACTAGCTTCCCGCGGCCTCGAACGCCCGCGCTACGAGGTTGAAGGTAAGCTGCTGCGGGCGGTCAGCCTCGCAGATAAAGAGGGATACCGGCCCCAACAGTTTCGCGCGATCTACAACTATGCTTGGACGGCGCACTGGTGGTTTGAGGACTTTGACCTTTTCAACCGACTCTATGATCGCGCCGAAGAGTTAGTTCTCGTTTCGGACAGCAGCGACGAAGTCGAAAAGCTGCAAACGCTCTGGAGCCTGTTCTCCACGCTCGTTGGGTACGGTGGCATGGGCGCGGCCGAGGCCAAACTCACGGAGCGAGCGGACCGCCTAAGGTCCCGACTTGAGACTTTTGTCGCCGAATCCGGGCGGCCGAATAACGCCCTTCAGGCTGAAACAGTGCTCGCGACTATGCGGCTTGCCGACGCCATGAGGTCGAGAGACTTCACGGCGATCGATACGGTTTGGGTGGATCTCGCAGACATCGTTGATCGATCGGAGCACTTAGGTGCCTATCCGCTGGAGCCGGTCTACGGCCTGATCGAGAGGATCGGTGAATTCATTGAAAGCGAGGCCTACGACCACCTCTTTGAAAAGCTGATCGATGTCATCGCCCAACGCCGTAGCGAGGGCGAAGCAGGCACCATGCTCAATCGCCGCGCCGTGCAAAAGATGGGGCACAAGCGTCTCTACGACGCTATCCGGCTATTTGGCAAAGCAGAGCCGCTCCTCATCAAAGAAGAGTACCGCGGCGAACTCGTCACGGCGCTTGTGGGTGGCGGCCAAGCTTACCATCGGGTCGCCCTCCCATGGGCGGCGCGGGCCAAAGCGCTCGCCGCCATTGATACCTGCATGGCAACCTTCAAGCGCGAAGGCGAGATGCCGTCGATTATCATGCGCGCCATTCAGGGAGTTATTTGGGCCGAAGCCACACTAGGGCGTGTGGGGAGCATTCTCTCAGCGTTGGGGCTTTCCCACCTCACTGAACCCCGCGCCAACACGCCGCCGGAAGTGATGGACCATATCCGCGAGGAGCGTTCGGATATCGACCGCATCCTTGGGACGCACCTGATGAACACGCCCTTGGCCGACCTGCCCAAGCTCGAGCGTCTTCCAGAGATGCTTGAGAGAATGGATCTCCTCGGAAGCGCCTTTGCTCTGACCTATGCGCTAGGGGATATAGATGCGGCGAAGGCGGGGAAGTTCGTACCACAAGACATGCCGCCCGAGGAACTCGCTGAATCGATCCACCATTGGCGGACGCAGCCGATTTTACGGGGTGTCGCCTCAACGCCCGTATTGACGCTCAACGGCCGGTCAACATTCAAATCGGTTGTTTTGGGCACGCGACTGGAATTCGACGTCCAAGATGAAGAAAACACGTTCGGCGTCGCCGAGTCAGTCCTAGCCGCATTCGAAGCTTTCCTGGCGACTAGCCAGGAAGACGACTTGGTGCCCCGCACCGAGGCCGTGCGCATCGAAGTCGTTGCCGAAGAGGGCAAGGGTAGTGGTTTCACCCTCACCTTTGACGACGACGATACGGCCACCCAGGGACGGCTCGTTCATCCGGCCGAGATGGAATTCAGTTCAAAGGCCGAGCTATCGGCGTTCATGAACGACATCAAGAATGCCGTAGTCGGCATTATGACGCGCATGTTCCACATTCAGGATGCGAAGGGCTGGCTGAGGCGACTTGGCGACGATGAACGAGCATTCGATCGAGCCCTCATCATGGCCAACATGCTCGTGCTCAATAGCAATGTCTTCGGCCACCCGACGGGGGCTCTGCTTACCGGCTGGCTGCCCGAGAATGCTCCTCCGGTGTCCTGCACGCGCACGAAGCCGCTCCCCAGCACAGTAGTGAAGAAAGAAAAATCCGGACCCAACGCACGCAACGTTGCCCAGGAGCCGCCACCTGAAGGAATATTTGATCCTGAAATGCTGACGCACGGGGAGCGAAAGGTTGTCTCTCCGATCAACGACATGCGTTGGAGCAAGGCTGAATGGCGCGGAAGCCTATTCGTCACTTCCCCTGAGCCTGATGTTCCGCCCGTCCTCGGCGTCGGCTTCACCGACGCGGAGACCGGACGAAAAATCTTCGAAGAACTACAGGCCCGTTTTGGCGAATACGACGAAGCCAACGATCTGCGGGTTGCCATCATTCGCGGCATCGATGCCGAGAACATCCTGTCCTATGCAGTCATGATCGGTCCCAATCTCGAAAACGTCGATATGAGGGACGGCGCGATCGTGATGGGGTTCACACGCATCAACCGCATGACTCCGCAGTCCCATGTGAACCTCGACCGGTTTCTCGCCAAGTTTCATCAGGAGGGTGGATTCATTCTCGCACCAGCCAAGATGAATCCCGATGATCTTACGGAGGCGGATTTTTTCCCAACGCTTGGCATTGCCAAAACCCATCTGGTCGTCCGCGATGCATGGCAACTCGACGCCCACGACTGGGACATCATGGCTATCCACGAGGATGACACACCCTATGTACCTGAAGGTGGGGATGCGTCACGTGTCTTGGAGGGCCTCAAACGTCGGAAAGAGGCATTCGCCAAGAAAAAGAAGAAACCCTAAGGGGGCGAGGGGGCGTCATCCGCTTGGCGGCGCCGGTTCATAGGCCGCTCCTGGCGCAAAGCAGACCGTCATTTCTCATCAAGAGGCTCGCACTGAGGAATGCACTCGCGAGTGCATTCCTCAGTTAAACCCGCGCCGTCCCCGCCCCCCCCCTAATGCCGCGTCTCCTCCGACGCCTTCGCCCGCTTCACCGACCGCGTCCGGCTCCACATGTTCAACGCCTCGACCCCGGCCGAGAACGCCATGGCCGCATAGATATACCCCTTGGGCACATGCACGCCGAAGCCGTCGGCGATCAGCACCATGCCGATCATCAGCAGGAAGCCCAGCGCCAGCATCACCACCGTCGGGTTCTTGTTGATGAAGTTGCCCAGCGGGTCGGCGGCCAGCAGCATGACGGTGATCGAGACCAGCACGGCGACGACCATGATCGGCAGGTGCTCGGTCATGCCGACCGCGGTCAGGATGCTGTCGATCGAGAAGACCAGGTCGAGCAGGATGATCTGGAAGACGGCCGCGCCGACGTTGGTGATGACCACGTCGGTCTTGTCCAGAACGCCGCCGTTATCCGGGGCCGGGTCGACCGTGTGGTGGATTTCCTTGGTGGCCTTCCAGACCAGGAACAGGCCGCCGCCGATCAGGATCAGATCCTTCCAGCTGAACTCGTTGCCGAACAGGGTGAACACCGGCTGCACCAGGCCGACGATCCAGGCGATCGTCGACAGCAGGATAAGCCGCATGATCAGGGCCAGGCCGATACCCAGGCGGCGGACCTTCTGGCGGTTCTCCTCGGGCAGTTTGTTCGAGAGAATCGAGATGAAGATGAGGTTGTCGATGCCGAGCACGACCTCCATCACGATGAGGGTGACCAGGGCGGCCCAGGCCGCCGGATCCGTCAGAAGTTGCGCAATGCCGTCCACGTTCGGTCTCAAGCCTCCCTAAACCTTCGCCGGGCATACTTAGGATGGACCGCGACAATTGAAAGCACCTCGACGCAATGAATGATGCCGCCCACATCAAGCCGCTGACGGGTCTGCGGTTTTTCGCCGCCATGTGGGTGGTGCTCTATCACTATTGGCCCAACCTCCAGGTCGGCCTCGGCCCGGCCCTGGTCGAGCCCGCCCTGATAGGGAAAGGCTACCTCGGCGTCGAGCTGTTCTTCACCCTCTCGGGCTTCATCCTCTGCCACGTCTATCTGGAGAGCTTCGGCGAGGGGCGGTTCAGGTACGGCGCCTTCCTGTGGAACCGGCTGGCGCGGGTCTATCCGCTGCACCTGGCCACCCTGCTCGGCGTCATGGCGCTGGGCCTGGCGGCCGGCGCCGCCGGCTTCGCCATCGACGCCAATATCCTCAGCTGGGAATCGCTGCCCGCCAACCTGCTGCTGGTCCAGGCCTGGGGCCTCAGCCCGCAGGCGGCCTTCAACCATCCCAGCTGGTCGATCTCGGCCGAGTGGTTCGCCTACCTGACCTTCCCGGTCTTCGCCTGGGCCTCCTGGCGGCTGCGCCACCGGGCCTGGCTGGGCGCCGCCCTGGCCCTCGGCTTCATGGCCATCCTCTATCCCGCCTACACCGCCCTGACCGGCGAACAGCTGACCGAGGCCACCATCCATTGGGGCGCCCTGCGAATCGTTCCCTGCTTCGCGCTCGGCTGCGCCATGCACGGCCTGTGGCGGTCCGGGGCGGTGAAGTCCCTGCGCGCGGGGGCCATAGGCGCCGCTTTTATGGGCGCCGGGGCCTTGATGGCGGCGGTGTCCGGGGCGCCCGACCTGCTGGCCGTGGCCGGTTTCGGGGGGCTTATCCTCTGCCTGGCGGGCATGGCGGAGCATGGCTCGCGCTTCGCCAGCGGACAAACGTCGGTTTACCTCGGTGAGATCAGCTATTCGGTCTATATGATCTGCGTGCCCTGGAAGCTTCTGTTTGTGAATGCAGCAACAAAGCTCTTGAATACAGCAGACGATCGACTGCCCTGGTATGTCTGGATGCTGTTCATCGTCTCGGTGGTTCCATTGGCCGCCGCCAGCTATCACCTGATCGAAAAGCCGGCCCGCGCCCGCATGAAGCTTCTGATGGATTCATGGGCGAAAAGACGATCTGTCGCGCCGGCGACGTGAAAAGACTCTTTTCATTCCCCTGTGAGATGACTAAGCGTTACCAATCGTTTCCACGGGGGAGCATCCCAGCATGCGTTCACGGGCCAGGACCGTTCTCGGATCTTTGACTGCTGCTCTGATGATCAGCCTGATCCCCGCGGTCTCGTCCGCTGAAACCTACTGGCAATGCGTGCCGTTCGCCCGCCTGCTGTCGGGCATCCAGATCTTCGGCGACGCCCACACCTGGTGGGGCCAGGCCGTCCAGCGCTACCAGACCGGCGACACCCCCCAGATGGGCGCCGTGCTCAGCTTCAAGGCCACCGGCCGCATGCGCCTCGGCCACGTGGCCGTCGTCTCCCGCGTGCTGACCGACCGGGTCATCCAGATCACCCACGCCAACTGGTCGGCCATCGGCGGGGCCCGCGGCAAGGTCGAGAAGGACGTCACCGTCGTCGACGTCTCGCCGGCCGGCAACTGGACCCAGGTCAAGGTCTGGTACGACCCGATCCGCGACCTCGGCACCTCGGTCTACCCGACCCACGGCTTCATCTACCCCGACGGCCAGGCCCAGAAGATGGCCCAGGCCTCCGGCCGCTTCGCCCTCGCCCAGGACACCGCCACCCTGGTGGCCAACAGCGCCGCCGGCCATGTGGTCGGTTCGGTGCAGCCGGGCGCCTCGCCCCTGGCCCTGCTCAACAAGGCCGCCGAGACCTCCGACAACATCGCCGACCTGATCCAGAAGGCGACCGGCGCGGGCGACAAGAAGTAGCCATACCCGGAATTCAAAAACGCCAGGGGCCGGTGGAAACGCCGGCCCTTTTGCGTTGCGCAACCCTGGCCCCCCTTTGCCATATGCCGGGCCCCCTTTGCCGCGCGCCGGCGCCCCCGTCGCACCCCCTTCGCCCCACCGCCGGCCCACCGCTCCCCCGCCCGTCTCCCGCCGCCCGCCTACCCCCGCCCCCTTGACCGGAAACAACAATCCGGCCGCCTGGCGCCTTGTCCCCACCGTGGGCCTGCTACAAGGGTGGGCCGCTTCGACAAGCCCTCCGTTGACGCCGCCGCCGGCCCGCGCCATCCCATGGTCACGCCCCTTCAGGACCCCCCGATGATCCGCCTGCTCCAGCGCAACGCCCAGACCGTTGTCGAGATCACGCCCGGCGAGGGTTGGGTCCTGCCGGCCGACACCGTCTGGATCGACCTGGTCGAGCCGACCCGCGACGAAGAGGTGCTCATCGAGCAGCATCTCCATCTGGAACTGCCGACCCGCGAGGACATGAGCGAGATCGAGGCCTCCTCCCGCCTCTACCGCGAGGGGAACGCGACCTACCTGACCGTCGAGGTGATCACCGGGGCGGCGGCCGAGGCGCCGAAGCTGACCCCGGTCACCTTCGTGCTGGTCAAGGACCAGCTGATCACCATCCGCTACGCCCAGCCCCGCGCCTTCAAGCTGTTCGAGGCCACCCTGGCCGAGCGCGGCGGGGCGCTGTGCGATGCCGGGGAGTCGGTGTTCCTGGGCCTGCTGGACGCCATCGTCGACCGGGTCGCCGACATCCTCGAGGCCGCCTCAGAGCAGGTGGAGAACCTCTCCGGCTACATCTTCGAACGGCCCCGCAGGACAGCCCGGTTCGAGGTCATCCTCGGCAAGCTCGGCCGCTGGCGGGGCATCACCGCCAAGGCCCGGGGCAGCCTGATCAGCCTCTCGCGCCTGCTGGTCTACGCATCCGTCTCGCCCTCCATCGCCGAGGGCGAGGAGGACGCGGTCCGCATCAAGTCGCTGCAGCGCGACGTGGCCAGCCTGACCGACCACGCCGGTCACCTGTCCGGCGACATCACCTTCCTGCTCGACGCCACCCTCGGCATGATCAACATCGAGCAGAACGGCATCATCAAATTCTTCTCGATCGCCGCCGTCATCTTCCTGCCGCCGACCCTGGTGGCCAGCTATTTCGGAATGAATTTCAAACACATGGCCGAGTTCGACCTGCCCTGGGGCGAACCCCTGGCGCTGGGACTGATGGTCGTGGCCGTGGTGCTTCCGATGCTCTGGTTCAAGCGCAGGGGCTGGTTCTAGGGGCTGACCGAAAACGAGGAATTCAGGCGAAATCTCACCCTTCCTTAAGGGCGGGGGCCGAAGATCACCGCTCGATGTCCGCCGCCCCCAGCCTGCTCCGCCCCTTCGAACCGGCCAGCCTCAAGCAGACGCTTGAGGCCCATGCGCGCTTCCTCAGCGGCCGGCCGGGCGGCAAGCGCGCCAACCTGGCGCACGCCGACCTCAGCAACGTCATGCTGGAGGGCGTCAATCTCTCCGAGGCGGAGCTGACCGGGGCGAGGCTGAACGGGGCCAGCCTGAAGGGCGGCGACCTGTCGCGGGCCGTCCTCTTCGGGGCCGACCTGCGCGACGCCGACCTGCGCACCGTCGACTTTTCCAGGGCCGACCTGCGCGGCGTCTGCCTGCGCGGCGCCAACCTCAGTTACGCCAACCTGATGGGAGCCGACCTTCGCGAAGGCCGCATCGCCCTCCAGGACAGCACCCAGGGCTTCCGCATCCTGACCCATGACGCCCGGCCGGGCGAACTGGCCTACGCGGTGATGGCCGGGACCAATCTCGAGGGCGTCCAGATCTCCGACGAGTCCCGCTCTGCCGACCTCACCGACGCCCTCCTGGCCGGAGCCCAGCTGGGCGGGGCGCGGCTGACCAGGGCCCTGCTCGACGGGGCCGACCTGTCGGGCGCCGAGATGTTCAACGCCGACCTCGAGGGCGCCTCGCTGAAGCGGGCGGTGCTGACCGGGGTCGACACCTCGACGGCCAACCTGGCGCATGCCGACCTGTCGGACGTGCTGCGCGCGCCGCCGCCGATCTGCTACATCGACGATGCGCCGCTCGGGGATGTCATCGCCGACCACGAACGCTTCTGCGCCACCCACGGCGTCGGCGGCGCCGCGGCCAAGGTCTCCCGCGTCGACTTCCGCTCCCTGCGCCAGCTGCGCCGCCGGGTGCTGACCGGCATCCAGGCGCCGGGCTCGGTCTTCTTCGGCATGGATATGGAGGGGGTCGAACTGCAGGGCGCCGATCTCTCCGGCGCCGACCTTCGCGGGGCCAACCTTCGCAGCGCCGACCTGCGCGGCGTCAAGCTGCTCGACGCTCGCCTCGACCGCGCCGACCTGCGCGGCGCCCATCTCGGCCCCCTGCTGATCGCCGAGGGCCGCCAGCTGCGCTCCGACCTGACCCGCGCCGTCCTGCGCCAGGCCGACCTGCGCGACGCCCGCGCCCAGCGGGTCCGCCTGCTGGAAGCGGACCTGACCGGCGCCAAGCTGGGCGGCGCCGACCTGACCGGGGCGGAGCGCGAGCTCTAGTTACATCCCCCGACGCAGCGGGATCAGGTCGGGGAAGTCGCTGTCGCGCTTCTCGGCCTTGGCCTTGAAGGCTTCGGCCATGTGCGCCCCGCTGAACATGCCGGTCTGCCACACCGCGATATAGTCCAGGGCGTCCTTGATCGTGTGGTCGCGGGCGTAGTTGATCATCACCTTGCTGCCGGCCACGGCCAGCGGCGACTTGGAGGCGATCTCCCGGGCCGTGGCCAGGGCATGCTCGACGCACTGCTCGTGGGTCTCGAACACCTCGTTGACCAGACCGATCGCCTGGGCCTTGGCGGCCGGCAGGCGGCGCCCCGTATAGGCCAGCTCCCTCACCCAGCCCTCGGGGATCAGCTTGCAGAGACGGGGAAAGGTGCCGACGTCGGCGGTCATGCCGATGTTGATTTCCTGGATCACGAAGAAGGCGTCGGCCGTGCAGTACCGGATGTCCGCCGAGCTGGTCAGGTCAACCGCCCCGCCGACGCAGCCACCCTGGATGGCGGCGATCACCGGCATCCGCGCCTCGTCCAGGCAGCTGATGACGTCCTGCAGGTGATGCACGTGATAGCGGAAGCTCTCGCCGGCGTTTTCCTTGTCGGCCGGCTTCATGCCCGTGGTGCTGCCGCCGCCGCCGAACACAGCCAGATCCATGCCGGCGCAGAAGTGCTTGCCCGTCGAGGACAGCACGATGGCGCGAGCGCGGGCGTTGTCGCTGATGTCTTTCACGATCACCGGCAGTTCGTTCCAGAAGGCCCGGACCATGGTGTTGTACTCGTCCGGCCGCTTGAGCTGGATATGGGCGACGCCGCCCTCGATGGTGACGGCGAAACAGGTCCAGTCGGTGGTGGTCACGTCGACAGGGGTATGGGCGTTCATGGGTAGTCCTCCCGGTTTGGCGGCAGCATGGCGCCCTGACGCGGGGAAAACCAAGCCTCTTGCGTGACCTTGGGGCGGTCAGCCATGAGGATAGGGATGAGCACCGATCCCGCACCGCCCCCGGAAGTGTCTGGCGACCCGGCCTTCCGCCGCAAGCGCATTCCGATCCACAGCCCGGCCGGCGACGGGATCATGACGGGCATCGAGATGGGGCCCGAGGGCCAGCCGATCGACCTGGTCTTCTGCCACGCCAACGGCTTCAACGCCCTGACCTACCGCACCCTGCTCAGCCTGGTCGCCGAGGCCGGCTACCGCGTCCTGGCCATCGACATGCGCGGCCATGGCCTCTGCGAGCTTGAGGCCGACCCCGGCGACGGCCACGGCTCCTGGGCCAATTTTGGCAGCGACATGATCGGCCTGCTGGAGGCCCTCGATGCGCCGCCGAAGGTCGTGGCCGGCCATTCTATGGGCGGCACCTCGGGGCTGGTGGCGGCCGGGTTGCGGCCAGACCTGCTGGGCAGCCTGGTGCTGCTGGACCCCGTGGTCATGAAGGAAGACGTGGCCAGGACGCTGGGCGCCAGCACCGGCTCCTCGCCCCTGGCTATCGGCGCCCTGCGCCGCCGCAACCGGTTCGACAGCCGCGAGGCTGCCTACGACGCCTATCTCGGCCGCGGCGCCTTCAAGTCCTGGCCGGCCGAAATGCTGGCCGATTACCTGGCCGACGGCCTGGTTCCGGCCGAGGACGGCGGCTTCCGCCTGTCCTGCGCCCCGGCCTGGGAAGCGGCCAACTTCTCGGCCCGCGAACACCATCCCTGGCCCGGTTTCTTCAACTCCACCTGCCCGATTCGCATCCTCAAGGCCGAGATCGGATCGACCTGCTCGGTCGACGATCGCCTGGACGAGTTGGGGGCGACGGGCCGCATCACCGTCGAGACCATCCCGGGCACGAGCCACTTCCTGCCCATGGAGGTTCCGGATCGGGTGCGGGCGGCGTTGCTGGAAGCCCTGAGGGCCTAGAGGGCCAGACCGGCCTTCACCGTCGGCATCATCGCGTCTCGCGCCGCCTCCTCGATCGGCACCACCTTGCGGGCGTCGAGATCGAAGGTGATCGCCACCGCCTCGCTGGTCCCCCAGACCTTGCCGGTCTCCGGGTCGAGCATCCAGTGGACCAGGCGCATGGTGCGGGCGTCGGCGCCGACCAGGCCCGAGCGCAGTTCGAAGCGCTCGCCCGCCCGCGGCCAGCCCAGCTGCACCAGGCGATACTCCAGCACCGCCCCGCCGGTGCGGACCGGCTTGCTGGGGGCATTGTCGGCGACGATGGCGCGCAAGGGGCCGACCAGGGCGCCGATGCCGTCCGACACCCGGCCGATGAACAGTTCGGGTCGCATGCGACCGAAGACGTCGCACTCCTGCGGGGAGATGGCGCCCAGGCCGATGCGCATCAGGCCAAGCTCGTCGGCCCGCGCCAGGCTGCCGGTGCTCTCGACCGGGTCCAGCGCCACACTGCGGGACTGCGCCTTTTCCGGCACGGCCATGGTCAGGGCGGCGGCCTTGCTGCGCGTGCGGTCCGACCAGGGAAAGGCGACCCCCTCGTAGGCGGTCGCGTGGGTGACCACGGTCTGGAAGCTGGCGGCAATCTCGCCGGTGTTCGAATGGATCAGCAGCTGGACGAGCCTGGCCTCGCTGTCGCCCATCTCGACCACCCCGCCGATCATATGCAGGGCGGCGCCGGCATGGGCCTCCTTCAGGAAGCGGATGTGCTGCTCGCGGACCAGCAGGGTTGAGGTCGCGTCGGACCGAAAGGCGTCGGGCATGCCGATCAGCGCGGCCAGCGTGGCCAGGCCTTCCACGGCTTTGACGACGTAGAAGCGCACGTTCATGTGCCCCATCTCGTCGCATTCCCAGGTGTTGACGCCCCCGCGCCAGAGCTCAGCCCCGTCGAACGTCATCAGGTCCCCCAACTCAAGCCGCACAATCGGCGCAGAGGCCGTGGGCCTCGATGGTCACGGACTGGACGGTGAAGCCCGGCCCCCGGGCGGCGGTCTCGATGCTGTCCAGCACGGCCGGGTCGATCTCGCGGGTCGCCCCGCAGCAGTCGCAGATCAGGAAGGCGGCGGCATGGTTGTCCGCCCCCTCGCTGGCCGAGTGGCGGCAGGCGACGTAGGCGTTGAGGCTCTCGATCCGGTGGGCGAAGCCCTGCTTGGACAGGAACTCCAGCGCCCGATAGACGGTCGGCGGCTTGGCCGGCGCCCCTTCGGCGAAGCTGGCGATCAGGTCATAGGCCTTCACCGGCTGGCCGGCCCCGAGCAGCAGCTCCAGGACTCGCCGGCGCGGGGCGGTGAGCTTCTGGCCGGCATCGGCGCAGCGCGCGTCGGCGGCGCTCAACTCGGCGCTCAGGGCGCCGCCGCTCAGACCGTTGCTGTGATGGTCGTGGCCGCAGGACATGGGCCAGAGGTAGCTACCGCAAGGGTCGGCGGCAAGCGGTCAACCGCCGACCTTGCCTTTGTAGCCGCCTTCCCTGGTCACGGGCGGCGGCGGCGGAGAGCCGACCGCGGGACCGGAGCCGGCCGCCGTGTCCTCATCCGACCAGGTCAGCTGCACTTCCGAGCCGCTGCCGGCCGGGCTGGCGATGACCTGCATGGCGCCCTTGCCGTCGCCGCTGTCGCCGGCGGTCAGCATGCGCACATTGGCGCCCATCTCGGCGTTCATGGTCACCGGCTTGCCGGCGGCCTTCACCTTGCCCTCGTAGAAATCGATGATCGCCGCGGTGCTGACGTTCGCCCGGTAGGTGACCGTGCCGCCCTTGCCGACGCCGCTCTCGCCGACCACGCTGTTGACCACCACGGCGCCGGGATAGAGGGGCGCGTAGGGCGGGGTGGCGACCTTCGAGGCCGCCGCGCCGACCGAAACGGTGGCGCCGTCGGTGGTGATGGTCTGGTCGGGACCCAGAGGTCCGGTCGGGGCGGCGGGAGCCTCGGCCTTGGCGGGCGGTTCCACCGGGGTCGGCGTCTCGGACTCTTCGGCCTTGCCGCAGGCGGCCAGCAGAAGCACCGCCGTAGCGGCGACAAACGAGAAGCGGATCATGGACATGGAAGCTCCGACGGCAACGGGCCGACTTAAACGTCCCCGCAGGCCATAAGCAACCGCCGCTCCGGGGGTTCCCGAAGCGGCGGTGATTGGTGTGGCTATTGGAACAGCTTGTTCCAGCGGCGCTTGGTCCGGTTCTTCCAGGCGCCCCGGTGATAGGCGTCCGAACCGATCAGCGGCACGACCGTGGTGGCCTCGGCGAAGACCATCTGTTCGAAGGTGGTGTCCACCTTGCCCCAGCTGGCGGCCTCTTTCAGCGTCGAGGACGAGCAGGCGCCGTCACGCACGTCGGCGACGGTGATCTGCACCGCGTACTTGTGCATGTCGGCCTCGACGCCAAGGATCTCGGCGCAGACCACGGTGTCCTGGGCGAAGTTCTTGGGAACCCCGCCGCCGACCATGAACAGGCCGGTGGTGCCCGCCGCGATCTTGATGTCGGTCAGTTCGCGGAAGTCGGCGATGGCGTCCAGCATCAGGTAGGGCTGCTTGGCGGCCATGCGTTCTTTCTGGTGTTTCACCAGACCAAAGCCGGCCGACGAGTCGACAAAGGCCGGACAAAAGATGGGCACGCCTTCTTCATAAGCGGTCTGGATCAGGCTGCCGGGCTTCTTGGCGTTGCCTTCCGACAGCCACTTGCCGATTTCCCAGATGAACTCACGGCTGGAATAGCCGCGCGGCTCGAGGCGGTTGGCGATCTCCAGGATGGTGTGGTCGCAGGCCTGGAGCTCTTCCTCGTCGATGTAGGTGTCGTAGATGCGGTCGATGTAGTTCTCGCGCAGCACGTTGTCGTCGACCGGGCCCGCGGCCTGGTAGTGCTTGAAGCCGAGGGCTTCGAAGAAATCCATGTCGATGATCGAGGCGCCGGTGGCGACGATGGCGTCGACCATGCCGAACTTCACCATGTCGCGGTAGACATGCATGCAGCCGCCGGCCGAGGTCGAACCGGCCAGGATCAGCCAGGGCGAGCAGTCGGGATCTTCGATGGCCATCGAGAAGATGTCGGCGGCGCGGGCCGTGTCGCGGCTCGAGAAGCTCATCTTGCGCATCGAATCGATGATCGGACGGGCGTCGAAGCTGGTCATGTCGACGTGCTCGACGGTGTTGCCGAGCAGCTGGGCCTTGGTGTTCGGAACAGGAGCGTTCATCGCTTCAGGTTTCCCTTGGATATGAGCGCCCGTCACAAATGCGTCCGCAGACCCGGACGGAGCGACGGGCCTGCGGCAGGTTCTAAGGTACTAAACGGCCTACTTCCGCCGACGTTTCCTGCCCTTGGGGCGTGACAGTCTGACGACGTTGCTGGCCGGCTTGGGGGCCGGGATCGAGCGACGGGCCAGACCGAACATCGAGGCCATCGGGGCGTCGGTCACTTCCACCATCTCGGTCTCGCCAAACCCGTTGAAGCGGGTGGTCATGGCGACACCGTAGGCGCCCAGCATGCCGATCTCGATGAAGTCGCCTTCCTGGATATCGGTGGGCAGGTAGAAGGGACCCGGCATGTGATCCATGGAATCGCAGGTCGGACCGTAGAAGCGGAACGGCTTCAGGTCGCCCTCGACTTCACGAGCCTCAGCGCCTTCGCCCCGGTAGAGCTTGACCGGGAAGGGCCATTTGACGTGCGCCGCATCGAACAGCGAGCCGTAGCTGCCGTCGTTGAGGTACAGCGCGTCGCCCTTGCGCAGCTCGACCCGGGTCAGCAGCGAGGTGGACTCGGCGACGAGGGCCCGGCCGGGTTCGCACCACAGCTCGGTCGTCTCGGACACCGGCATCTCGTTGAAGCCGCGTTCGATGGCGCTGAAATAGTCATCCATGTCCGGCGGGATCATGCCGGGATAGATGCTCGGGAAGCCGCCGCCGACATCGACCACATCGGCGAACACGCCGGCGCGGATCAGGCTGCGGCTGACCTGCGCCATGGCCGCCTGGTAGGCGGTCGGGCGCATGCACTGGCTGCCGACGTGGAAGCTGACGCCCATCAGGGCGCCGGTCGCCTGACGCGCGGCCAGCAGCAGGCTGGGGGCTTCGAACGGGGTGACCCCGAACTTGCCCGACAGGCTGAAGTTGGCGCCCTCCGCATCGACCGCCATGCGGACGATGAGGTTCAGGTCGCGCGCACCGCCGGTGGCGTCGAGGATCTTGGCCAGCTCTTCATGGGTGTCGAGCGCGAAGGTGCGCACGCCGTAGTCGAAGTAGGCCTGCGAGATCGACCGACGGCTCTTCACGGGATGCATGAAGGCCATCTGCGAGCCCGGGGCGTGCTCCGCCACAAGCGCGATTTCCGGGATCGACGCGACGTCGAACCGGGTCACACCATTCTGGACGAGCGTCTCTATGACCCACGGTGAAGGATTGGCCTTCACAGCGTAGAGGACGTCACCCTTGAACTTCGTCTGGAACCAGCGCGCTGCTGCAGCTACGGCATCGCGTCGCACGAGTGCGACAGGATGTTCCGGAGACCGCTCGCGGACCAGGTCCAGGGGAGTATGGTACGTGTGCAATTCACGTAGCCCCCTGTTAGCAGTTAAACCCAGGCCGGCGTTAGCAGCGATGAGGACAACGGGGTCCGCCGGAGCGGGGGCATATGAGGCAATAGCCCCCCCCTGTAAAGTAGTTTTTGTACCCCTTCGGCCGTGAGGTTTTTGCACGCCATGCATCGTTGGCTTTTTTTCTGGCGCAAGGTCGCCCGCCAAGTCTGGTTCCGGGTGGGACTGTACGGCCTCGCCGGCGTCGGAGCAGCGCTGCTGGCGACCCTCCTGGGTCGTTTCGTTCCGACGGCCGTGTCCGAACGGCTCGGCGGCCCAAACGTCGAAAGCCTGCTGACCATCCTCGCCAACAGCCTCCTGGCCGTCGCGATCTTCGGGGCGGGAGCGATGGTCACGGCCTACACGGCGGTGTCGGCCAACGTGACGCCCCGCGCCGCCGGCCTGGTGACCACCGACAAGCGCTTGCAGGGGGCGTTGTCGACCTTCGTCGGCGGTTTTCTCTACGCCATTGTCGCGCTGACTGCGTTGACTTCCAGCTACTATGGCAAGGATGGCCGGACGATCGTCTACATCATCACCCTCGCCGTGGTTGGCCTGGTGGCGGTGAATATCCTGCTGATCATCGACCGCCTGGCGCGACTGGCGCGGGTGGACTTCATCCTTGAGCGAATCGAACAGGAAGCCGCCAAGGCCCTGCGACGGCGGGTGGAGTGGGAGGCGTTGACCTGCGTCGCGCCGACAGACCTGCCTGTCCCCTCGTCCTGTGTAACCAGTAGCATGGTCGCAAGGGTGCAGAACATTGATGTGGCGGCCCTGGGGCGTATTGCCGAGGACCACGGTGTCCGTCTTCAGATCGTGGCGCTGCCAGGCGCGCTGGTCGGGCTGGATCAGCCCCTGCTGAAGATTTTCGACCGCCCCGTCGATGAGGCATGTGCCGAGAGCCTGCGCGAGGCCTTTGCGCTCGGCGATGGGCGCAGCTTCGATCAGGATCCGCGTCATGGCCTGATTGTTCTGGGGGAAATCGCGGCCAGAGCCTTGTCACCGGGGGTCAATGATCCCGGCACGGCGATCGCGGTGATGCGGGCGGGGGTCGCGCTGCTGTCTGCCTGGGACAAGGAGAATGCCGGTCTGGATGACCGCGATCCGCCGAAACTGCGGGTCTTTGCCGCCCGCCTCGATCCAGCCGACCTGATCGACGACGTTTTCCATCCGATCGCCCGATATGGCGCAGGCGACGTGGCCATCGGTCAGTGGCTGCAGAAGTGCATGCGGCTACTCGAAAGGCTGGAAATGCCCGATATGGCGCCCGCCGCGAAAAACTTCTCCACAGACGCGCTTGCGCGGGCGAAGGTCAGCATGGCACACGCGGGAGACATGAAGAGACTGGCGGCCAGCGCAAAAGTGCCGACCGCATAAACGCCGACACGATTTCCACCCCGCCCGGCCGGATGTGCTAGGAACAACGCCAGATCATGACGCAAGACGCTGTTCTCTCGATTAGGGAGGTCTCCAAGACCTTCGGTAAGCGCCGCGCCCTCGACGGCGTGTCGCTGGACGTGAACAAGGGCGAGATGGTCGCCCTGATCGGGCCCAGCGGCTCTGGCAAGTCCACCCTGCTGCGCTCGATCGATGGCCTGCAGACCATCGATGGTCCCGGCGGCACCATCACCGCCTTCGGCGCCACGACCCAGGCCAAGGGCAAGGTCGGTGACAAGGTGCGCGACGCCCGCATCCGCATCGGCTTCATCGCCCAGCAGTTCAACCTGGTCGGCCGGCTCAGCCTGTTCACCAATGTGGCGCTCGGGTCGCTCGGCCGGATTGGCTACCTGCAGGGGCTGTTCGGTCGCTGGCCGGAAGAGACCAAGCAGGCGGCCATGCAGGCCCTGCACCGCGTCGGCATCTCCGACTACGCCGGCCAGCGCGCCAACACGCTTTCGGGCGGCCAGCAGCAGCGCGGCGCCATCGCCCGGGCCCTGGTCCAGAAGGCCAAGGTCATCCTGGCCGACGAACCGGTCGCCTCGCTCGACCCGGTCGCCGCCCGCAAGGTCATGGAAATCCTGCGCGAGCTGAACCGCCAGGACGGCCTGACCGTCATCGTCACCCTGCACCAGGTCGACTACGCCCTGCGCTACTGCGACCGGGTCGTGGCCCTGAAAGCCGGGAAGGTGGTCTACGACGGACCGCCCTCCGGCCTGCAGAAGCCCAAGCTTGTCGAAATCTACGGCCCGGAATTCGAAGACGTGTTCTGGGAAGGAGCTCCGCAATGATCGCCCGCCGCCTGTTCATCGGTCTGGCCGCCACGGCCGCCCTGGCCCTCGCCGCCTGTGGCGGCGGGGCTCAGGAGAAGCCCAAGAACGAGATCACCTTCTCCATCCTGTCGACCGAGAAGTCGCAGAACATGGAGACCTACTGGACCCCCATTCTTGCCGACATGGAGAAGTCCACCGGCCTTAAGGTGAAGCCCTTCTTCTCCTCCAGCTACAGCGCCCTGATCGAGGCCATGCGCTTCAAGCAGACCGATCTCGGCTGGTTCTCCAACCAGTCGGGCCTGGAGGCTGTGCGCCGTTCGGACGGCGAAGTCTTCGCCCGCACCTTCGATCCGTCGGGCACGGACGGCTATACCTCGGTGATCATCGTCCCCATCGACAGCCCGATCAAAACCCTCGACGACCTCCTGAAGTGCGACAAGACGCTGAACTTCGGCATGGGCGACAAGAAGTCGACCAGCGGCACCCTGGCGCCGATGACCGAGGTCTTCATCCCGCGCGGCGTCAAGCCGGAGAACTGCTTCAAGACGGTGCTGACCGCCAACCACCAGTCGAACCTCTTCGCGGTCGCCAACAAGCGCCTCGACGCGGCGACCAACAACTCGACCGCCATTCGCCTGAACCAGGACCGCAATGAAGGCCAGGCCGACAAGGTGCGGGTGATCTGGGAATCCCCGGTGCTGCCGGAAGACCCGATCGTCTGGCGCAAGGATCTCGATCCGGCCGTGAAGGAAAAGGTCCGCCAGTTCTTCCTCACCTACGGCCAGGGCGACACCCCGGAAGCCGCCAAACAGCGTGAGAACATGAAGAGGCTGTCGATCGGCGGCTTCAAGCCGGCCGACGCCACCCATCTGCTGTTCGTGCGCAAGATGGAAGCCATGGAGCAACTGGGCATGGCCAAGGAAGCCGGCGACCAGGCCAAGATCGCCGAGGCGACCAAATCCATCCAGGGCATCGAGGCCGAGCAGGCCAAGGCCGCCCAGGCGCCGGCGAACTAGGCCTCAAGGCGAAAACGAGCGAATCCGCCCCATGACCCAAGACGCCCCCAACCTGGCTCCGCCGATCCGACCACTGTCGGCGCGCGCCTTCGACATCGTGATCTGGGGCGGCGTCGCCATCCTGCTGATCATCAGCTTCGGCCCGGCCGAGATCTTCAAGTTCCCGCAGCTGTTCGGCTCGGAGGGCATGCAGCAGTTCGTGGCCGGTTTCTTCTCGCCCTTCACGCCGGGGCACGAGAATTTCCTGAAAGCCGACTGGTCCCTCTACGTCCGAAAGATGTGGGAGACGATCCAGATGGCCCTGTGGGGCACCTTCCTGGCCATCCTCGTCGCCATTCCGCTCGGCCTGCTGGGCGCGGCCAACATCACCCCGGCCTGGATCCAGCAACCGGTTCGCCGGGTGCTCGACCTGGTGCGCTCGATCCCCGACCTGGTCGTCGCCCTGATCTTCATCACCGCCGTGGGCCTGGGGCCCTTCGCGGGCGTCATGGCCATGATGTTCAACACCGGCGGCGTGCTGGCCAAGTTGTTCGCCGAGGCTGTGGAGTCCATCGACAAGGGCCCGGTCGAAGGCGTTCGCGCCACCGGGGCCGGCAAGCTGGCCGAGATCGTCTGGGGTGTCATCCCGCAGGTCGCGCCCCTGTGGGTCGGCTATGCCCTCTATCGATTCGAGAGCAACAGCCGGTCGGCCACCGTGCTCGGTCTGATCGGGGCCGGCGGCATCGGTCAGGTGCTGCTCGATTCGACCAACAGCTTCGCTTACGACCAGACCGGCAGCATCGTGCTGGTCATCGTCGTGGCGGTGTCGGGCATCGATCTGCTCAGCCAGGCCATCCGTACCCGGTTGCTCTGACGGCGGAGCAAATTCCGCCCCTGTCGCTGGACTGTCGCACAAGCTTCGTAAGGACGGTCCGATCTATGAGGACCGTCCGATGAAGCGCCTGCTCGCCTCCGCTATCGCCGTCATCACGCTCGCTTCGGCGGGCACAGCCTGGGCCGCCCGCGACTATGTCTGGGCCGCCGGCTCCTCGACGGTGTTTCCCTACACGACGCGCGTGGCCGAGACCTACGCCCGCAAGACCGGCTCGCGCACGCCCAAGGTCGAGAGCCTGGGCACGGGAGGGGGAATAAAGTTGTTCTGCGGCGGGGCCGGCGACGCCTTCCCGGACATCGCCAACGCCAGCCGGCCGATGAAGAAGTCGGAATACGAGGCCTGTCAGAAGAACGGCGTCACCGACATTCTCGAGATCAAGGTCGGCTATGACGGCATCGTCCTGGCCATGGACAAGCGGGCTCCCGACTTCAATCTGAAGCTGGAGCACCTGTTCCTGGCCCTGTCGTCGGAGACCCTGCGCCAGGGCCGGCTGCAGAAGAACCCCTATCTCAACTGGAGCCAGATCGGGGCCGGCCTGCCGCCGAGCAAGATCCTGGTCTACGGTCCGCCGCCGACCAGCGGCACCCGCGACGCCTT
>JAUMCZ010000209.1:0-8740 GCA_032122215.1 Caulobacter sp. | reverse complement strand
CGACCATTTCCATCTGCTCAGGGCTCAAAGGCGTTCGGGACAGCGCGTCAACGATCCCGATGACGCCGTTGAGCGGCGTCCGGATTTCGTGGCTCATGTTTGCCAGGAAGTCGGACTTCGCCCGGTTTGCCGCCTCCGCGGCCGTCTTGGCCTGGATCAACTCGCGTTCCGCCGCGACCCGATCCGTGACGTCGCGCGCGACGCCGTAGATGCGGTCGTTCAGGCGCCGCGCCCGCCATTCCAGGGTGCGGTAGTGGCCGTCCTTGTGGCGGTAGCGGTTGATGAAGCCCAGGACGGGATCGCCGTCCTTACGGTTCTTGACCTCCTGCACACTCTCCAGGGTCGCTGGCATGTCGTCTGGATGCAGAAGGCGCAACAGGGGACGCCCTTCCATCTCGTCCGGATGATGGCCGAGCACGCTCAGCCATGAGGCGCTGGCCTTGACGACGATCCCCTCAAGGTCCCGGATGACGATCAGGTCAAGGGAGACGTCGAAGAAGATGTCGCAATCGGCGACCGGCTCCTCCCGACGTCGGAGTGTGTCAGCGGAATCGGCAGGCAGCCGCGCGGCCATCAGAGGAAATCCTTACGCACCAGTACAGGCGATGGACGGTAGGGGACGAGAGTTAAGCGGGGATTGCACGCATCCCCCCGGTGATCGGGTGCAGCGCTCCACGGCCTGGGAGCACTTGACGCCGTAAGCGGACGATCCGAATGGCTGCAACGAGGCACAGGCGGACCAGGAGACACCTTCCCCATCCATCAACACAGACATTCAGGGTTGCCTCCGACCAATCGCGCCCGTTGCCAAATCGCCTTGAACCTGGCCTGCTCACCCGCTCGGCGAATGATCGCCTGCGGACCTTACCCAGGGCGTGACTCTCAGACCGATGGATGATCCCGTAACCGCCAGCGGTGCTGACTGCCCCTTTTGCCGCGTCGCCGTCGAGCGGATCGCCTTCGTGGCGACCGACGTCGTCGGTCTGTGGGATGCGTCTCCGGTCAGCGAAGGTCATCTGGTGCTGGCCTCCCGGCGCCATGTGCCGGCCTGGACTGACCTTACGACCGCTGAACAGCAGGCCCTCTTCGAGGCGATCGGCCAGGGATACGCCTTGCTGGCGGAGCGCTTTGGGCCGGACGGCGTCAATGTCGGCTGGGACGACGGGGACGCGGCGGGTCAGGGCGTGGGACATGTCCACATCCACATGATCCCCCGGAGGCGGAATGATGCGGTCGGCGGGCGTGGCGGGATGCGAGCGGTCATTCCACAGCGAGGTGATGACTCCCCGTCGCCCTTGAAGACAGGGGCAGAAGCCGAGGTGGACGGCGCCTTCCGGTTGGGCGACGGCTCGGCGGGGGATGACTCCACGCCGCATGGCCGGGCCCTGATCAGCGGCGGGCAGGATCCCCTGCTGGCGCACCTCGTGCCGCATATCGATCAGGCCAGTCACGTCGATGTGGCGGTAGCCTTTATCCTGGAGAGCGGGGCGCGGCTGTTGCAGCCGCACCTGCAGGACCTGCTGGATCGGGGTGGTCGGCTTCGGCTGGTGGCCGGGGACTATCTGGACGTGACCGATCCGGACGCCCTGCGCCGGCTGCTCGACCTGGAGGGCGATCGGCAGCTGTGGATGTTCACGACCAAAGGACAAAGTTTTCATCCCAAGAGCTGGATCCTCAGCGCCGATGGGCGCGACGCGGTGGCGATCGTCGGCAGCTCGAACCTGTCGGAAACCGCTCTGCGCACAGGAGTGGAATGGAACTACCGGGTCAGCCGCGGCGTGGACGCGGCCGGCTGGCGGGATGTGCAGGAAAGCTTTGAGGCCCTGTTGCTGGCGCCGCAGGTCCAGCGCCTGGATGACGACTGGATCGATGCGTATGAAGCGCGCCGACGGCTGGCCCTGCCGCCACCGGCCGGCGCGATTGTCGAGACACCAGCCGAACCCCCTCCCCCGCCGCCGGAGCCGCATGGTATTCAGTTGGAGGCGCTCGCAGCTCTAAGCGCGACACGCGCGGCCGGCTATCGGGCCGGGCTGGTGGTGCTGGCGACGGGGCTGGGCAAAACCTGGCTCGGCGCCTTTGATTCCGCGCCGTTCGGCCGGGTGCTGTTCGTCGCCCACCGCGACGAGATTCTCAATCAGGCGACCGACACCTTCCGCCGTATCCGGCCGCAGAGCCGGCTGGGTCGGTTCAGTGGGCAGCGCCGGGACATGGACGCGGACGTGTTGTTCGCCTCGGTGCAGACGCTCGGCCGGGCCAACCACCTGGAGCGCTTCGCGCCGGACGCCTTCGACTACATCGTCATCGATGAGTTCCACCATGCGGCGGCGACGACCTATCGGCGGCTCATCCAGCACTTTCGGCCGAAGTTCCTGCTGGGCCTGACCGCCACGCCGGAGCGGATGGATGGCGGCGACCTGCTCGGGCTTTGCGAGGAGAACCTCGTCTATCGGTGCGACGCGTTCGAGGCCATCGACCAGCGGCTGCTGTCGCCGTTCCGCTATTTCGGCGTGCCGGACGCCGTCGACTACGCCAACATCCCCTGGCGCAACGCCCGGTTCGATGAGGCGGCGCTGACAGAGGCCTTGGCGACGCGGGCGCGGGCGGACAACGCTCTGGACCAGCTGAAGCGGCGGGGCGGGCAGCGGACCCTGGGGTTCTGCGCCTCGCAGGCGCACGCCGACTTCATGGCGCGGCATGCGCGGGAGGCAGGCTATCGGGCGGTGGCGGTGCATTCGGGTGAAGGCTCGGCGCCGCGAACCAGCGCGCTGGACGCGCTGCAGGCCGGCGAATTGGACATCGTCTTCTCAGTCGACATGTTCAACGAGGGTGTCGATATCCCCAACATCGACACGGTCCTGATGCTGCGGCCGACGGAGTCAGTAGTGATCTGGCTTCAGCAATTCGGGCGGGGCTTGCGGAAGGCCGAGGGCAAGGACCGCCTGACGGTCATCGACTACATCGGCAATCACCGCGCCTTCTTGACCAAAGCTCGGGCGCTGCTGCGGGCGGAAGGCGGAGACCGCAGCCTGTCAGTCGCCCTGGATGCGGTTCGGGCGGGCCGGTTTGAACTGCCGGACGGTTGTGAGATCACCTATGAGCTCGAAGCGCTCGACCTGCTTCGCAGCCTATTGCCGTCGTCCAGCCGAGGCGACGACATGGAGGCCTACTTCCAGGATTTCATCCTGCGGATCGGACGCCGGCCAACGGCGCTGGAGCTCCATCACGCCGGGTTCAAGCCCCAGGGCTCCGGGCACGGGTCGTGGATCGAATTCTTGAGTCAGCAAGCGGCATTGTCCCCAGAGGAAGCACGGGCGGTGACGCGGCACGGACCGTTCCTGAACGAGCTGTCCGGCGCGGCGATGACGCGCAGCGACAAGATGCTGGTGCTGCGGGCCATGCTGCAGGCCGGGCAGCTTCCCGGGCGTATCGATATCGCGGGTTTGACCGAGGAGGTGGCGGCGCTGGTCGGGCGCAATCCGCGCTTCGCCGCCGACCTTAGCGTGGATGCCGAGGGGCCCGACGGGCTGGCGCGGCTGATCGAGACTCACCCGATCCGAGCTTGGGCGGGCGGAAGTGAGGGCCGATATTTCAGCTACCGGGACGGTGATTTCGCAACCACTTTCCTAGCCGAGGCGGACACCAGGCCGGCGCTGGTCGGGCTGATCGAGGAAATCGTCGACTGGCGGCTCGCCGCCTATCTGGATCGGAAGCCGGAGGCCTCGTCGGAAGACGCGCCGATGCTGAAAGCGGCGGAGGACGGGATTCCATACGTGACGGACTATCCGGGCGCCGAGTTGTGGCGGGAATACGCCCGGGATGAGATCGCCGCGCCGTTTGGCCTGCGGTTCAGCACCGGCAGCTGGAACCAGGGGTTTGTCGTCCAGGGCCTTGACGTCTTCCTGCTGGTCACGCTGAACAAGAGCGGTGTCCAAGGCCAGCATCGCTACGAGGACCATTTCCTCGATGCGGCGACCTTCGCCTGGCAGAGCCAGGGCCAGACACGGCAGGATTCGAAACACGGCCAGATCATCAGCGGGGCGGCGCCCGGCTACCGGGTCCATCTGTTCGTGCGGGCCGGCAAGCTGCGGCCGAACGGCAAGGCCTCGCCGTTCCTCTATTGCGGCCGGGTGGGTTTCGTCGGCTGGGAGGGCGAGCAGCCGATCTCGGTGACCTGGGCCCTGCCGGAACCGCTGCCGGCGCATTGGCGGCGCGCGTTCGGGGTCGAGGCCGGATCCTGACGCCAGATGGAAGACGGGGCCTTGGCATCCGGCGGAGCCAGGTAACCCGGGTTATCCGCCTCAGGCCGCGCGGCGGGTCGGCATGGCCGTGCCGTCGGCGTAGAGGGCCTCGATTTCCGCCACGAGCGGGTTGCGGACGATCTCGCTGCGCCGGAATTCCTGCACCAGGGCAAGGTTGCTGCCTTCCAGCCTGCGAAGAATGTCCGGCAGGCCGGGAAGTTCGTCGCCGCGCAGGTCGACCTGCTCGGGATCTCCGAGAATGACCAGGCGCGAATCCCGGCCCAGTCGGGTGAGCACCATCCGCATCTGGTGGGGCAGCAGATTCTGCGCCTCATCAACGAGAATGAAGCTGTTGTTGAAGGTGCGCCCCCGCAGGCGGCCGAGCGGAACCAGTTCCAGCTTGCCGTCGGCGATCAGGCGGCGGGCGCCCTCGTGGCCGACGAGCTGGTGAAGTTCGTCCTCCACGGCGGTGAGCTGGCCTTCGTCGACGAGGTCGGCGCGGCGGGCCGCCGTCATGGCCTCGCCTTCCCAAAGGACCAGAGGCCGGGTGATGACCAGTTGCTGGACCTTGCCGGCCGCCAGCAGTGCGAGCCCCGCCGCAAGCGCCAGGTGGGTCTTCCCCGTTCCGGTCGGCCCGATGCCGAAGATCAGTTCATGCTGATCCGCCAGCACCGCATTCATGAAGGCGACCTGGGCGAGGTTGAGCGGCCTCACGGCCTGGGGGACTCCCTGCAGCCGGAACGCCAGGTCGAACTTGAGCTGGGCCTCGAGGAAGTCGCGAACGATGTCAGCCAGGTCCGCGGGGTGCAGGGGCTTGCCGTCGGCGACCGTGGCCTCCAGGCGCTGCATGAGCTTGGCGAACAGGTCGACCGCCAGCCTCTGGCCCCGGACCCTTGCGCCTGATGGGCCCAACGTCGCCTGCAGGGGATAGGGGCGCAGGGCCGACGATATGATCTCGAGCCCCCCGCTCTCGAGGGCGCGGGCGACGGGGAGGGTCAACGGCAGCTCTCTGGCGCTCGGCGCCCGCGAGGAATCACCTTCGAAAGTCGCCGTCATCTTCCCGCCAGTCCTCAAGCCCATCGGAAGGCCAGGCTAGGCGGTGCGGGTTAAATTCACCTCTACGCCCAGGCCAAGCCTCCGGCCGGGAGACGGCAGTGACGCCTCAGGGCGCCCCGGAACAGGTCCGGCCCGGTCTCTCACGCGGCCCGCGGAACCCCTTCAGGGATCGCCCACCAGACTCTGACAAGCCCGCCAGCTGGCCAGGCCGAGCCATGGGAAGACGACGATCAGCGCCAGGAAGCCGGTCGCGGCGGACAGCAGCAGCAGGACGGTGATGATCACCGCCCACAGCAGCAGCGGGAAGAAGTTGGCGTTGACCGCGCGCACGCTCGTCGCCACGGCCGCGAAGACGTTGGCGTTCGGGTTCAGCAGCATCGGCGCCGAGACGACCACCAGGGCGTAGGTGACGAAGGCCAGGACGCCGCCGATCACCGTTCCGGTCAACAGCATGGTGCGCCCCTCGCTGGAGCCAACAGCGAAGTCGACGAGGGCGCGGGTGTCGCTGTGGATCTGATAGGTCGAGAGGCCGTAGACGATCTGTGCGATCTGGCCCCACAGGAAAAAGATCATCACCAGAAGCAGGCTGAGATAGGCGACATCCTGGCGGAAGGCGGAGCGGACGAACAGGATCTGGCCGAGGCCCGGGCGCTCTCCCAGGCCGATCCGGCGGCCAGCCTCATAGGGCCCCATGGCAAGCACGGGCGCAATGATGACGAACCCCGCCGTCAGGACCACGACCGGCAGGGCGCCATTGGTGACGTAGAGGCCATAGCAGAGGGCGAAGCTGGCGACCGCGATGCCGAGACCGTAGAGCAGCAGGGGTCCCGGCGCCTTCATCAGGTCCCGCCAGCCCCCGGCAAGCCAGCCAAAGGGCGCCAGCAGACTGATCGTCCGTACGGGCGGCAGGCCCATTGTCCCGTCCATAAAACCCCCTGGCCGCATCCGTGAATGACGTGGTCCGGGCAGGATGTCGCCGATCCCCACGACTGGCAAGCGTCCGAGCGATCCTCCAGGGCGGGCGTGACGCCTGGCGGATTCCGGGGGAGGACCGGAAATCCATATGGGGTCCCCGGACGATCGGCCCCGGCCTGTCACGGCACGAACACCTCGATCGCGGACGGTCGCACGACGAAGTGGGCCGGGGTCTGGGTGACGATGTCGCCGTCGACGTTGATCGGGCGGGGGGTTCGGGTCCGGACGTCGAACTCGACGCATTTCGAGGTCTGGACCTCTGCCCAGAGGCCGTGCCGACCCTCGCGGAAGGCCCCGAACAGCAGGGCCAGTTTCCAGACCGCCCGGGGGTCCAGGCTGTAGAGGTCCAGATGGCCGTCAACGATGCTGGCGTCCTGGTGGATGATCGAGCCGCCGCCGTAGTGGCGGCCGTTGCCGATGGCGATCTGCAGGGTCTTGAGCGCCACGGTTTCCTGGCGATTGACGACCTGGGCTTCGAAGGGGCGGGCGGCGAGCAGCACCTGCACGGCCTGGTAGGCGTAGGCCAGACGGCCCCAGCGCCGCTTGTTTTCCTGGGTGAGGCCACGGGCGAGATCGGCGCTCAGGCCCATGCTGGCGACGTTGAAGAAGGCATGGCCGTTGACCTCGCCCAGATCGATGCGTTCGGTCCGGCCCCTGACGATGACGTCGGCCGCGGCGTTGAGGTCGAGCGGCAATCCCAGGGTGCGGGCCAGGTCATTGGCGGTGCCCAGGGGGAGCACCCCCATGGGAAGCCCGGACTGAAACAGGCCGGCGCCCGCCGCCGCTATGGTGCCGTCGCCGCCGCAGACGATGACCAGATCGGTGTCGGCCGCGCGCCGCAGGATATCGGGGGAAACCTCGGCGGGCGAGGTGAACTGCTCGACGGTGACATCGAGCCCGCCGGCGGCAAGGCGCGGAACCACGCCCAGCGCCTGTGGACCCCGGCGAGCGTTCGGATTGACCAGCATGAGGGCGCGACGCCTCGCGCCGTGAGGCGGAAGGGCGCCGGTCATTCCTCACCCCACATGCGCAGGAGATTGCCGATGGTCTTGTCCAGCAGCAGGGCGGATTCATCATCGCCGGGGGCGCGGCGCGCCTGCTCCAGGTCGAAGAGAAGTTCGCGCTGGTCGGCGCGGCGGATCACGCTCTGCACCCAGCCGACGCAGGCCAGCCTGACGCCCCGGGTGACGGGCGTGACCCGGTGCAGCTGGCTGGTCGGATAGAAGACGGCGTGGCCGGCGGCGGGGCGGAATTCGCGGTCGCCGGCCAGATCCCGCAGCAGCAGGGCGCCGTCGTCGTAGGTCTCCGGGTCCGAGAGGAAGAGGGTGAAGCTGACATCGGTGCGCAGGGGCCAGCCGCCGGTGTCGACCATGGCGGCGTTATCGGCATGCAGCCCGTACTGCTGGCCAGGCCCGTAGCGCGAGAAGATCAGGCTGGACCACCGTGCGGGTCGAACCAGGGTGCGGACGGTGGGATGGGACTCCAGGCTGAGCCGCACCCGACGGGCCAGATCGATCACCAAGGGGTCGTCGCCGCGGGCCTGTTCGTTGTGTTTGACCAGACCAGCGGCCGGGCCGGCGGTGGCCCGGCCGTCACGGAACGGGGCCCTGGCCAGGCCGTCCTGGACGGCGAGCAGGTCCTGGGGGCCGAGCACCTCCGCAACGATCAATGTCCGTCTCCGCTTCGCCGGCAGGACCGGTGGGGACCGGTCCTTTGCGAGGTTAGCCCGTCAGCGCTGTCGATACGACAGGTCTTGCCGGATGCGCGTCCGGCGCCCATCTTCGGAACGCGTACCGGGCCCCTCTGGTGACCGCCGGCCATGGCTGGCGGACATGATGTCGGACGTAACACATCGCAACCAGGACGGGGGCTGAAGCGCTCCCCTTCCCTGCCCAGAAGGAACCCTTGATGCCTCTTCTCCTTTGTCCCAACGACAACAGTTCGATGCACACCGTCGATCGCGCCGGGGTCCAGTTCGACATGTGCCCGACCTGCCGGGGCGTCTGGCTCGATCGCGGCGAACTGGAAAAGCTGATGGCCTCGGCCGCCCAGGACCCCGCCCCGCCGCCCCAGCAACCGGTCCGCGGACCGGCCCCGCCGCCCCAGGCCGCGCCCCAGCCGTGGAACAGCGGTTACGGCGAACGCGGGGAACGCGGGGAACGCGGTGAATATGGCGAGCGTGGAGAGCGCGGCGAATACGGCGAGCGTGGCGAGTATGGCGGAGGCCACGGCGGCTATCACAAGAAGCGCTCGATCTTCGACATCTTCGACTGAATACGGATGGTCCCTGGCTCTCTGCCGGCAATGCGGCCGGAGGGCCGGGGCCTCATCGCAAGTCCCACCGCCATAGCAAAAGGCCCCGGTGTTTCCACCGGGGCCTTCGCTTTTTCAGCCGTGAAGCCGAAAGACTACTCGACGATCTTCGACACGACGCCGGCGCCGACGGTGCGGCCGCCTTCGCGGATGGCGAA
>JAUMCZ010000208.1:0-6607 GCA_032122215.1 Caulobacter sp. | reverse complement strand
CGACGTCGGGGTTCTTGTCGAGGATGGTGAAGCCGATGCCGGCCTGTTGCAGGCGGATGGCGGTCAGCAGGCCGGACATGCCGGCGCCGATGATCAGGACCTTCAGGTCGGCGGCAGCCTGCTTTTCCTGCGGCGTCCAGGTCGGGCGGTCGGCGTCGACGCCTTCGAGGCTGAGCTGCTCCATCAGCATAGGGCCGTAGCGTTCGGGGATCTCGGCCCCGGCCACGAAGTCCATCATGAAGCGGACCTGCGCGGCCGTCGGCGGCGGCGGCAGGGGTTTGCCGCTGGCGAAGTCGGTCAGGGCCGCCCGGGCGAGATCGCGGATCTCTTGCGCATCGGCGTCCGAGAGGCCGCCCTGGCCGTCGCCGAGCACCTCATAGACCGGCCGGCGGGCCTCGGTCAGGTGGTCGGTATTGCCGGTCAGGTGGACCAGGGCGACCATCAGGCTGGGGATGTGGGCCTCGGCCAGAGCCAGGTCGAGATCGACGCCGGTCAGGGCCGAATGCGGTTTGGCATGGGTGTCACCGTCCATGGGAAGCTCCTGTGCGTGTCCTCGCGGCGCCTCTGCGGGCGCATCGTTGGCGGCACTGTAGGCCTCTTGTCGGCAGGGGGAAGATTGACCTTGCGGCGCCAAGCGCCGGATTCTTTGGGGGGGCGCCGCGCGCAGGTTTGAGCTGCTAGGGGACGCGGATGGGAAAGATCATCGCGCTGCAGCGCGCCATCAATGTCGGCGGGATCAAGGTCAACATCGCTGAACTGCGGAGCATGGTCGCGGACCTGGGGTTCAGCGGGGTGCAGAGCTACGTCGCCAGCGGCAACCTGGTGTTCGACGGCGATGGGCGGAGTTGCGCCGAGCTGGAGGCGCTGTTCGAGACCGAGGCGACCAAGCAGATCGGCCTGACCACCGAATGGATGTGCCGCACGGCGGACGAGTGGCAGGCGATCCTCGCCGCCAATCCCTATCCGGAGTTCGCGGCGGAGAGTCCCAGCAAGCTGCTGGTGACGGTTTTCAAGACCACGCCCGAGGCCACGGGGCTGGAGGCGGTGCGGGCCAAGGCCGTGTTCGGCGAAACCATGGAGCTGGTCGGGCGGGAGCTGTTCGTCACGTTTCCGGAAGGTGCGGGCAAATCGAAGCTGGGCAGTGCGGCGGCCTGGAAGCCGTTGAAGGCGGCCGGGACCAGCCGGAACTGGAACACGATGATGAAGCTGGGCGAGATGGCGAGGCGCTAGCTCAGACACCTCTCCCAAAGGGAGAGGTCGGCCGCGCCGCAGACGCGGGCGGGTGAGGGGTTACGGTGGCCGCGGGGTCACGCCGAACCCGAAGCTGCCCGGCCGGTGCGAAGGCGGCTGGCGCCGAAACCCCTCATCCGGCCCTTCGGGCCACCTTCTCCCTCCGGGAGAAGGAAACGCCCGCCCTACCGCAGGCTGGCGTTGATGTCCGACAGCGCCGCCGAACCCGGGGTCAGGTCGGCGGTGTTCAGTTCGTTGAGCGGCGTCGAGGTGGTGCCCAGGGCGTCGTGCAGATCCTCGGCCTCCGGGTCGACGTAGAGCAGCCCGGTAACCACCTCGCCCGCCGCCGCCCGCTCCTGCAGGAAGCCCATGGCGCGGATGCGGTCCGTGGGGTCGTAGTCGGCCGCCAGCTTGCGCAGGGTCAGGACCGTGCCGTCGTGCTGTTCGACCTGGATGGTCGAGCCTTCCGAATACTCGGCCGTGATCGGCGAGCGGCCGATCATCACGTCCAGCCGGTTGACGGCCTCGTTGTGCTCGCGGACCCAGTCGAAGCTCTTGGTGCTGCCGGCGTGGTTGTTGAAGGCGATGCAGGGGCTGATGGTGTCGATGAAGGCCGCCCCCTTATGCCGGAGCGCGGCCTTGATCAGGGGGACCAGCTGGTCCTTGTCGCCCGAGAAGCTGCGGGCGACGAAGGTGGCGCCCAGCTGCAGGGCGAGGCTGACCATGTCGATGGCGCTGTCGTGGTTGACGACGCCCTTCTTGGACTTGCTGCCCTTGTCGGAGGTGGCGCTGAACTGGCCCTTGGTCAGGCCGTACACGCCGTTGTTCTCGACGATATAGGTCATGTTGACCCCGCGCCGTATCGAGTGGGCGAACTGTCCGAGGCCGATGGAGGCGCTATCGCCGTCGCCGCTGACGCCCAGATAGACGAGGCTGCGGTTGGCGAGGTTGGCGCCGGTCAGCACTGATGGCATGCGGCCGTGGACGGTGTTGAAGCCGTGGCTGGCGCCGAGGAAGTAATCGGGGGTCTTCGACGAGCAGCCGATGCCGGAAAGCTTGGCCAGGCGATGGGGTTCGAGGTCGAGTTCGAAACAGGCCTGGACGATGGCGGCGCTGATCGAGTCGTGGCCGCAGCCGGCGCAGAGGGTAGAGACCCGGCCCTCGTAGTCGCGGCGGGTGTAGCCGACGGCGTTGGGCTGCAGGGACGGGTGGGCGAATTTCGGCTTGGCGATGTAGGTCATTTGGCCATCTCGCTCTGGACCGGCGCGCCCATCAGGGCGGTGATCTCGTTGGTGATGAAGCGGGCGGTGATCGGCGCGCCCTCGTAATGCAGGATCTTGACCAGCCGGGCCGGATCGACCCCGCCTTCCGCCATCAGCAGCGTGCGCAGCTGGGCGTCGCGGTTCTGTTCGATGACGAAGACCAGGTCATGCCGCTCGATGAAGTCAAACACCTCGCCCGGGAAGGGAAAGGCGCGGATGCGCAGGGCGTCGACATAGAGGCCCTGGGCTTCCAGGGCCGCCATGGCTTCGTCCATCGCCGGGCCGGTTGAGCCGTAGTGGATGACGCCGAAGCGGGTGGGCTTGCCGGCGCGTACCTCGACCGGCGGCGGGACCAGCGACTTGGCGGTCTCGAACTTGCGCAGCAGGCGCTCCATGTTGTCGACATAGACCGCGCCCTCCTCGCTGTAGCGGGCGTAGCGGTCGCGGCTGGTGCCCCGGGTGAAGTAGGCGCCCTTGGACGGGTGCGTGCCCGGATAGGTGCGGAAGGGCACGCCGTCGCCGTCGACGTCGAGGTAGCGGCCGAAGTCGCGGCCGGCGTCGAGCATCTCGGCGGTCATGATCTTGCCGCGGTCGAGCTGCCTGGCGTCATCCCATTTGAAGGGCTCGGTCAGCCACTCGTTCATGCCCATGTCGAGGTCGAGCATGACGAAGACCGTGGTCTGCAAGCGGTCGGCGAGGTCGAAGGCCAGGGCCCCGAACTCGAAGCATTCGCCCGGGTCGCGCGGCATCAGCAGGACGTGCTTGGTGTCGCCGTGGCTGGCGTAGGCGGCGCTGAGGATGTCCGACTGCTGGGTGCGGGTCGGCATGCCCGTCGAGGGGCCGCCGCGCTGGACGTCGAAGATGACAGCCGGGATCTCGGCGAAGTAGGAAAGGCCGATGAACTCCTGCATCAGCGAAACGCCGGGGCCCGAGGTGCAGGTGAAGGCGCGGGCGCCGTTCCAGCCGGCCCCGACGACCATGCCGATCGAGGCGATCTCGTCCTCGGCCTGGACGATGGCGTACTTGGCTTCGCCGGTGTCCTTGTCGACGCGCAGCTTCTCGCACCAGTCGGTGAAGCCTTCGGCGACGCTGGTCGAGGGGGTGATGGGATACCAGGCGCAGACGGTGGCCCCGCCGTAGACGGCGCCAAGGGCCGCGGCGTTGTTGCCCTCGATGAAGATGCGGTCACCGACGCCATCGGCGGTGCGGACCTGCAGGCCGAGGGGTTTGAGGTTCTCGCGGGCGTAGGTGACGCCGATGTGGAAAGCGTCGATGTTGGCCGGGATCAGCTTGGGCTTCTTGGCGAACTGCTCGGCCAGCAGGGTCTCGATGACCACGTTCTCGATGCCGAGCAGGTAGGTCAGAACGCCGATGTAGATGATGTTCTTGAACAGCTGGCGCTGGCGCGGGTCGCTGTAGGCCATGTTGCAGAGCCGCTGCAGCGGGGCGCCGATGACGGTGATGTCGGAGCGGAAGCGCTCGGGCGGCATGGGCCGGGTGGAGTCGTAGAAGAGGTAGCCGCCGGGCTCGATCTCGGCGACGTCCTTGTCCCAGGTCTGGGGGTTCATGGCGACCATCAGGTCGACCCCGCCCCGCCGGCCCATCCAGCCCTCGCCGCTGACGCGGACCTCGTACCAGGTCGGCAGGCCCTGGATGTTCGAAGGGAAGATGTTGCGGGCGGCGACGGGCACGCCCGAACGCAGGATGGATTTGACGAACAGGCCGTTGGCGCTGGCCGAGCCGGAGCCGTTGACGTTGGCGAACTTCACCACGAAATCATTCACAGCGGTGATAGGCATCAGCGGCATCCCCCCGCTTGCGTGGTGTTGAGCAGGAACTTCTGCATGTCCCAGGCGCCGGTCGGACAACGCTCGGCGCAAAGCCCGCAGTGCAGGCAGACGTCCTCGTCCTTGACCATCACCCGGCCGGTGGGCAGGGCCCCGGAGACGTAGAGGTCCTGGGTGAGGTTGATGGCCGGCGCCTTCAGTCGTTCCCGCAGGTCCGGCTCGTCGCCGTTGACGGTGAAGGTGATGCAGTCGGTCGGGCAGATGTCGACGCAGGCGTCGCATTCGATACAGGCCGGGGCGCTGAACACCGTCTGCACATCGCAGTTGAGGCAGCGCTGGGTTTCGGCGTAGGCGAGCTGTTCGTCGAAGCCGAGCTCGACCTCGTTCTTGATCGAACTGAGCGCCAGGGTGGTCTCCATCAGCGGCACCTTGCGGCGCTCGTCGAGGGAGACGTCGTTGTCATACGACCACTCGTGGATGCCCATCTTCTGGGACGCCAGGGTGACGCCGGGCGGCGGACGCACCGAAACGTCCTGGCCCTGACAGAAGAGGTCGATGGAGACCGCCGCCTCATGGCCGTGGGCCACGGCCCAGATGATGTTCTTGGGACCGAAGGCGCTGTCGCCGCCGAAGAAGACCTTGGGGTTGGTGGACTGGAAGGTGGTCTCGCCGACCACCGGCATGCCCCACTTGTCGAAGTCGAGCACATCGCGCTCGATCCAGGGGAAGCTGTTTTCCTGGCCGATGGCGACCAGGACGTCGTCGCACTCGAAATGCTGGTCGGGCTCGCCGGTGGGCTTGAGCGCCCGGCGGCCATCCTCGCCGGTCTGCCAGCCGACCTTCTCGAACCAGACGCCGGTGAGCTTGCCGTTCTCGTGGGTGACCGACTTGGGGACCAGGAAGTTGAAGATCGGGATGCCTTCATGCATCGCGTCCTCCTTCTCCCAGGGCGAGGCCTTCATCTCGTCGAAGCCGGAGCGGACGATGACCTTGACGTCCTCGCCGCCCAGACGGCGCGAGGTGCGGCAGCAGTCCATGGCGGTGTTGCCGCCGCCCAGCACGATGACGCGGCGGCCGATCTTCTCGATGTGGCCGAAGGAGACCGACGACAGCCAGTCGATGCCGACATGGATGTTGGCGGCGGCCTCGGCGCGGCCAGGCACGTCCAGATCGCGGCCACGCGGGGCGCCGGTGCCGACGAAGATGGCGTCGTAGGACTCCTCCAGCATGGTCTTGAGGCTGGTGACTTCCTGGTTCAGCACCAGCTGGGGCCCGAGCGCGGTGATGTAGCCGACCTCTTCGTCGATCACCTCTTCAGGCAGGCGGAAGCGCGGGATCTGGCTGCGGATCATGCCGCCGCCCTTCTGCTCGCGATCGTAGATGACGACCTTGTAGCCGAGCGGGGCGAGGTCGCGGGCCACGGTCAGGCTGGCCGGACCGGCCCCGACGCAGGCGACGGTCTTGCCGTTCCAGACCTCGTTGGGCGTCGGCATGCGGCCGTTCAGCTCGCCCTTGTTGTCGGCGGCGGCGCGCTTGAGGCGGCAGATGGCGACCGGCTCTTCCTCGACGCGGCCGCGGCGGCAGGCCGGCTCGCAGGGACGGTCGCAGGTCCGCCCGAGAATCCCCGGGAAGACGTTGGACGTCCAGTTGACCATGTAGGCGTCGGCGTACCGACCCTGGGCGATCATCCGGATGTATTCGGGGACCGGGGTATGGGCCGGACAGGCCCACTGACAATCGACCACTTTGTGAAAGTAATCAGGCGACTCGATATTCGTCGGTTCCAACTCCGGAACGCTCCTCTTCCCCCGCTCCCGTGTCTGAGAGAAGAGACGAAGCCGCAACCGGGCGACCACGCCCTACGCCCGCACTGAGATGCACTTAAACGGACGTTAGACCCGCGAGTCGGGCCGGGACAAGGGGGAAAGGGTCACGCGGGAACGCTTATCGCCGCAGGGGGGAACGCCCTACTCTTCCGGAGGCGGCGCACGCGACGTCATGCCGGAAGAGGCGGCGTCGTCGGCGATCTGATCGTCGGTGTCGGGATCGATTCCCGGAGACGGATCGCGCGGGATAGGCGCGGGCCTGGGTTCGGCCTTGGGTTCCGGGGCCGGCAGCACGGGCGCTTCGGGCGCGATGTCCTGGGCCGTCTCGGCGGCCTCGTCGGCGGCCGTGCGCTGGTCGAACTCGCCGTTCGTCTCACGGCTCATGAAGGCCAGGACGGCAAGGGTCATCGCGACCCCGACGAGGAAGCCGACCACGCCCCAGAAAAAGCCACCGCCACCGCGCTTCTCAGCCATAGCTTTCAAGTCCCCTGCCAGGTGCGCA
>JAUMCZ010000207.1:0-7614 GCA_032122215.1 Caulobacter sp. | reverse complement strand
CGCCGTCAGGGTGTCACCCGGGAAGACAGGCTTAAGGAACAGGCCCTCGGCATAGCCCAGGTTGGCGACGGCGTTGAGGCTGATGTCGGGCACCGTCTTGCCGAAGACGATGTGGAAGGCGATCAGCGGATCGACCGGCGCGCCGCGCAGGCCGCAGGCGCGGGCGAACTCGTCCGAGGAGAACAGCGCGAAACGCGGCCCGTACAGCGCCGTGTAGAGCGCCACGTCCCCGGCCGTCACCGTGCGCGGGGTGGCGTGGCGGATGATCTGGCCGAGGCGGAAGTCCTCGAAATAGTTGCCGGGATCGGTCTTCGACATGGCTTGCCTCTGTATCTGGCCGGGGTGCGTCCTTCGACACGCGGGCTGCGCCCGCTACTCAGGATGACGAATTTGGGTTGGCACGGACATACGTCATCCTGAGTAGGCCGCGCCAGCGGCCGTGTCGAAGGACCTTCGCATCCGCGAAAGGGGGCTTGAGGGGAACCCGGCGCGGGTCTAGACCGCCCGCGACCCTTTTTCTTCACTTCAGAGAGACCTGCTCCATGGCTCGAGCCAAGATCGCCCTCATCGGCGCCGGCATGATCGGCGGCACCCTGGCCCACATCGCCGCGCGCGAAGAGCTGGGCGACGTCGTCCTGTTCGACATCGCCGAGGGCACGCCGCAGGGCAAGGCTCTGGATATCGCCGAAGCGACCAGCGTGTTCGGCAAGGACGTGGCCCTGAAGGGCGCCAACTCCTACGAGGACATCGCCGGGGCCGACGTCTGCATCGTCACCGCCGGCGTGCCGCGCAAGGACGGCATGAGCCGCGACGACCTGCTGAACATCAACCTGAAGGTCATGAAGGCCGTCGGCGAGGGCATCAAGGCCCATGCCCCGAACGCCTTCGTCATCTGCATCACCAACCCGCTCGACGCCATGGTCTGGGCCCTGCGCGAATTCTCGGGCCTGCCGCATGAGAAGGTCGTCGGCATGGCCGGCGTTCTGGACAGCGCCCGCTTCGCCTACTTCCTGGCTGAAAAGACCGGCGTCTCGGTCGAGGACATCCACGCCTGGACGCTCGGCGGCCACGGCGACGACATGGTGCCGATGGTCCGCCACTCGACGGTGGCCGGCCTGCCGCTGCCCGAACTGGTGTCGCAGGGCTGGATGACCCAGGAAGAGCTCGACGGCATCGTCAAGCGCACCCGCGGCGGCGGCGGCGAGATCGTCAAGCTTCTGAAGACCGGCAGCGCCTTCTACGCCCCGGCCGAAAGCGCCATCGCCATGGCCACCAGCTACCTGAAGGACAAGAAGCGCTGCCTGCCCTGCGCCGCTTATCTCTCGGGCCAGTACGGCCTGAAGGACCTCTACGTCGGCGTGCCGGTGATCATCGGGGCCGGTGGCGTTGAGCGCATCATCGAGTTCTCGACCAACGACGAGGAGAAGGCGATGTTCGAGAAGTCGGTTGCCTCGGTGCAGGGCCTGATCGAAGCCTGCAAGACCATCGAGCCGTCGCTGGCCTAAGCGCCATCCAGACGACGAAGCGGCCCTTCTCCCGATCCGGGGGGAGGGCCGTTGCGCGTCCGGGGGTAGCGCCCGGCCGCGCGCGGCGCTAACTCAATCGTCATGCCCGAACATGCCTTCACCCTCCGCCCCCGCCCCACCGTACCGGTCGAGGGCGACGCGCCGTTTCCGGTGCGCCGCATCCTCTGCGTGGGCCGCAACTACGCCGCCCACCGGGCCGAGATGGGTGGCGATGACCGTGACCCTCCCTTCTTCTTCGCCAAGCCGGCCGACGCCATCGTGCCCCCCGGCCAGGACGTGCCCTATCCCTCGGCGACCAGCGACCTGCATCACGAGATCGAACTGGTCGTGGCCATGGGGCCGGACGGCATCTTCGGCTACGCGGTCGGGGTCGACCTGACCCGCCGCGACCTGCAGGCCGCCGCCAAGGCCAAGGGCCAGCCCTGGGACGCCGCCAAGGGCTTCGACCATTCCGCCCCGATCAGCGCCATCCGCAAGCTGGCGACCCTCGGAGACGCCGCCATCAGCCTGTCGGTCAACGGCGAGGTCCGCCAGAAGGCGCAGGTCGGTGACATGATCTGGTCTGTGCCTGAGATCGTCGAGGAAGCCGGCAAGCTCTGGGACCTGCAGGCCGGCGACCTGATCTTCACCGGCACGCCGGAAGGGGTCGCGGCCGTGCAGAAGGGCGACCTGGTCGAGGGCTCCGTCGAAGGGGTCGGTTCGCTCAGCTTCGAGATCGTCTGATGAAGCTCTACAGCGCCTGGCGCGCCTCGGGCCCTTATCGCCTGCGGATCGCCCTGGCCCTCAAGGGCCTGGCCTACGACTACATCCCCGTCGACCTGGTGGCCGGCGAACAGCGTGGCGAGGCCTACGGCGCTATCAACGCCCAGCACCTGGTCCCGACCCTGGAGGTGGATGGGGAGATGATGACCCAGAGCCTCTCCATCCTCGAATGGCTGGAAGAGACCCATCCCGAACCGGCGCTGCTGCCGAGCACGCCCCTGGATCGGCAACGGGTGCGGGCCATGTGCGGCGTCGTCGCCTGCGACATCCACCCGGTCAACAACCTGCGTATCCTCAAACAGTTGAGCGCGATGGGGATCGACGAGGATGGCCGCAACACCTGGGTCGCGCGCTGGATCGACGAGGGGTTTGCAGCGTTGGAGCCGATGATCGCCCGGCACGGGGCCGGCTACGCCTTCGGAGAGACGCCGACCATGGCCGACTGCCTGCTGGTCCCGCAGATCTATAACGCCAACCGGTTCGGCGTGGACCTGTCGCCCTATCCCGCCCTGGTGGCGGCCGGCGACCACGCCCTGAAGCATCCGGCGATCGCCGCCTCACACCCCAACCTGCAACCTGACGCAAAGGTCTGATCCATGCTCGAGGACCTGAAAGCCAACAACAAAGCCTGGTCGCTGAAAAAGACCCAGGTTGATCCCAACTTCTTCAAGCGGCTCGAGAACCAGCAGGCGCCCAGGTATCTGTGGATCGGCTGTTCCGACAGCCGTGTGCCGGCCAATGAGATCGTCGACCTCGACCCGGGCGAGCTGTTCGTCCACCGCAACGTCGCCAACCTCGCCCCGCCGCAGGACGCCAACTACCTGTCCGTCCTGCAGTATTCAGTCGATGTGTTGAAGGTCGAGCACATCCTGGTGGTCGGCCACTACGGGTGCGGCGGTGTGGCGGCGGCTGTGGATGGCCAGCGCCGCGGCCTGATCGACCACTGGCTGCACCCGATCCGCGAGGTGCACGATCACCACCGGGGCGACCTCGAGTCCATCGAAGGCGACCGCGCCAAATGGGACCGGCTGGTCGAGCTGAACGTCATGCGCCAGGTCAAGAACGTGGCCTCGGACATCTTCGTCCAGGACGCCTGGGCGCGCGGCCAGGAGCTCAATGTCCACGGCTGGGTCTACAGCCTGCACAATGGCCTGGTGAACGACCTGGGCGTCACGGTCAGCAACTTCGACGAAGTCTCGGACCGGCTGTACGACTTCTAGGCACGGTCCAACCGGCGTTGCGTGCTTAGACACGCGTCCTGCGGCCGCTGCTCAGCATGACTGACTTTTTTGAGACCCCCTAGGTCATCCTGAGCAGCCCGCGCAGCGGGCGTGTCGACGCACGCACGCACGCACGCACGCACTCACTCCCCGCCGCGCAGCTTCGCGACCAGCCCCTTGAAATCGACCTTGCCGGTCGACAGCGCCCCGGCCCGGAAGGCCCGGCCGGCGATCCACATCACCAGGGCGACGGTAGCCAGCATCAGCACGCCGGTGGCGATCACCTGCCACATCGGCGGGCCCGAGGCGGCGCGGGCGGTCATCATGAAGGGGGTGAAGGGCGGGATCCAGGACAGGATCTCGAGGGCCGGGGTGTCCGGCCGCTTCAGGGCCTGGGTGAGGAACAGGACCGGGATCACCAGCAGGATCATGATCGGGCCGAGCAGGGTCTGGGCCTCGCGCGTGGTCTCACAGAAGCTGCCGATGGCCGTGAAGATCGAGGCGTACATGAGGTAGCCGCAGATCAGGTAGAAGGCGAAGTAGAAGACCAGCCCGCCGCTGAACAGCGCCTGGCCGAAGGCCGCCGCCTGGCTGGGGGCGAAGACGTTGAGCAGAACCGTCCCGACGCCGCTCCACACCCCCATCACGGTAAAGGTCACCCCGGCGACGCCGAGGATCTTGCCGAACAGGATCTCCGGCACCGTGGCCGAGGACAGCAGCACCTCCAGCACCTTGGAGGACTTCTCCTCGATGACGCCGTTGAGCAGGATGCCGGCGCCGGTGAAGATGACGCTCCACAGCAGCATCGCCGCCGCAAAGCCGATGAAGCCGGGCAGGCGGGTCAGGGCCGTGGCCTTGCCGGCGGTCTTGGGCGAATAGTCGGTGATCTTCGGGGTGAGGGCCTGGGCCTCGGCCAGCAGCCCCGGGCTGACCCCGGCGGCCTCCAGCCTGGCCTGCTCCATGCGGCCGGCGATGGTGCGGCGGACGGTGTCAGTGGCGCCCAGCAGCGGATTGTCGGTCCAGGCGTCGACGGCGATGGCCTCGCCCGACCCGTGGATGACAAAGGCTCCGGCCAGCTTGCGCTTGCCCTCCAGGCGTCTGTCGCCGGCCAGCCAGGGTTTCAGCGCCGGGCCGATGGCGGCCGGGTCGGTGGGCAGCGCGGTCGGCGCCGCCACCACCTCGTTTCGCGCCCGGCCATTGTTGGTCTTCGCCGACAGCGCCTCGGTGACGGGCGCCAGATAGGTCTGTCCCGGCGTCTGGTCGATCAGCACCAGGGCCGGCGGCGGGGCGCTGGCCTCCATCCAGGTGGTCGCTCCCATGACCATGACCATGCCGAGCGGCAGGGCCAGCATCGAGAGCCAGAAGCCGACGGTGCGGACATAGGCGATGTATTCGCGCTGGGCGATGCGGAGCAGGCGTCTCATCGGGCCATCTCCGGGCTGTCGATCTGTTCGCCGGTGAGGACGATGAAGGCGTCGTGCAGGCTGGGTTCGCGCAGTTCGAAGCGCTGGATATCGAGGCCGAGCGCGAAGGCCTTCTTCAGCGCCTCCTGGCCCGACGCCTCGGCTCTGAGGGCGCAGACATGGCGCTGGCCGCCGGCCTCGAGCGGGGTGGAGGTGACGCCGGCGACACCCGGCAGGGCGCCGGCCGCGGCGGCCTCCAGCGGGCCTTCCAGCACCAGGGCGCGGGGCGCCCGGGCCTTGGCCTCGGCGACGCTGCCGTCGAAGGCCTTTTGCCCCCTGGCCAGCAGGACGACATGTTCGCACAGGCGTTCGGCGTGCTGCATGACATGGGTGGAGAAGACCACTGTCGCCCCGCGTTGGGCCAGGCCCCGGATGGTGGCTTCCAGCGTCTGCTGGTTCACCGGGTCCAGGCCGCTGAACGGCTCGTCGAGGATGACCAGTTCCGGCTCGTGGGCGACCGCGGCGATCAGCTGGACCTTCTGGGCCATGCCCTTGGACAGCTGCCGGATCTGGCGGTTCCGGGCTTCGCCCAGTCCCTGTTCCTCCAGCATGGCGATGGCGCGCTTGCGGGCCAGCGGGGCCGGCACGCCCTTCAGGCCGGCGAGGAAGACGATCGCCTCGATCGGCGTCATCCGGCGGTAGAGGCCGCGCTCCTCGGGCAGGAAGCCGATCCGGTCGCGCACGCTGCGCCCGTCCGGGGCGCCAAGCACGTCCAGCGTCCCCGAGGTCGCCTCGCTGAGGCCCAGCACCATCCGCAGGGTCGAGGTTTTGCCGGCCCCGTTGGGGCCCAGGAAGCCGAGGATCCGGCCGCGCGGGGCTGTGAAGCTGAGGTCGTCGACGGCTGTGAAGGCGCCATAGCGTTTGGTCACATGGGTCAGGGCAAGCGCGGCGTCCATGGGGTCTCCCGTACTGCGGGGCAGAGTGCGTCGGTCACAGTTAACTTACTCTGTCATCCTCCGACGCCCGCAGGGCGATCGGGGGACCCAAGGCGGCTCTGGAAGGACTCCCGCGAGTCTTCACGCGGAAAAATGGGTCCCCCGGTCCGCTTCGCGGCCGGAGGATGACAGATCAGGAAAGCCCCGCAGCGCGAACCCTGAGGATGGCGTCGACGATCTTGTCCCGGTGTTTCAGGCCCAGCATGTCGGCATGACCCGCATCGTCGATGTTGACGTGGAAGCCGGTCTTGCTGACCCGGGCGGGTTCGGACTGGAAGCGCTTCCAGTCCGAGAGCGCGCCTTGCCTCGGCGGACCCGCGGTCACCACCCCGACGTGCAGGTCCGGATCATAGGGGGCGACGACCTTGCCCTGCGCCGAACTGGCAATCCACAGGCTCACTTCACGCGCCGCCCAGCGATTATGGCGGCCCGAGGCGAAGGCGCGCCGCTTCTCGCGGGCGGCGGCGGGCGGCAGGCCGATACGGTCGCCGATGGTCGGCCCCAGAGGCGCGAACAGGCCAAGCGTCGCCCCGACCCCGGCCAGGTTGGACACCGCCGCAAAACGGCCGATCCAGGTCCTGGCGACCGGCAGGTCAGCGGCTTCCGGCGGGGCGGCGTCGAGCAGCACCAGGCCGGCCACCTGATCGCGGTTGCGGGCCGTGAACAGCCGCAGGTGCAACCCGGCCATCGAATGGCCGACCATCAGGTAGGGGCCGGCCTCACCCGAGGCGGCCAGCAGCTTTTCGAGGTCGCCGACGATGGCCGTCGAGTCTCGCGGATTGGGTCCCGGGTCAGAGCGGCCGAGGCCGGCGCGGTCGTAGGCGCAACTGCGCACGCCCTTTGCCGCCAGGCCCTCCTGCACGGCGCCGAAGTCCGCGGACAGGCCGAAGGCGCCGGCCTCGAAGACGACGAGCGGGCCATCCGCCTTATCCGGCCCCGCACAGACCAGATTCATCTTGCGGCCGCCGATATCGACCAGACGGCCGGGCGGGTTGGAGGCGGCGATAGCGGTCACGAGGCCTCCGAGGGCGATTGAGATGAGCAGGGCTAATCCCAGCACGGCGGCGCCGCGACTGGCCCCCCAGACGGTCCGGCGAACGGCGGTCATGAGCATGGGGTCAATCTAGGTGCGGTCGGACCAAATCGGAAGCGGGCAGCCGATGGGAAATGCTCCGCACAGTCCGGTTCCGTCCAACCGGGGGAGCGGCCGCTGATGGCCGTGGCGGTGGCGCGGGGAGACTAGGAGGTCGGGATCGCTTCGTCGTCGGCGGGGGCGGGCTTGAAGGCCGCCTGCGGAGCTGCCTTGGAGGCCGCCCTGGACGCCGGCTTGTTGACTTCCTCAACCAGGAGCTGGGGTCCGCCAGCCTCCTGCATGGCGCGCAGGCGGGCGCGCGCCTCGGCCGCCCGGACGGGGTCGCGGGCGACGATCTGGATCGGGCCGCTCTGGTTGATGACAGCCCGGACCCGGCCATCATTGCCGGTTCCGATCTGAATAACGGCGGGGGCGCCCTCGGCGGTACTGTTGTTGGCGGCGGCGCGCACGCTGGCAGGCCAGTTGGACACCACGGCGACGCGGGTGCGGCCGACCTTGAGCGCGTCCTTGACCGGCAGAACATCGGCCGAAGCGAAGCTGCGCCCGATGAACAGGGCCGGGTTCATCGGCCGTCCGTTCTGGCGAATCTCGAAATGCAGGTGGGAACCGGTCGAG
>JAUMCZ010000206.1:0-9280 GCA_032122215.1 Caulobacter sp. | reverse complement strand
TGTCGGTGTTGAGCACCCCGTGGACAAAGCCGGCCGACATCCAGCGGGCGACCAGCCGCGCGGTGCGGGCGACGGCCTCCTCCAGCAGGGCGACGGCGCGGTCCGGGGCCTCGGCGCGCTGCGGGAAATAGCTTTCGATGGCGTGGTCGACGAGGACGGACAGGTTGGCGGCGTTCTCGTGAAACGCCTGGCGCTGGAAGGTGCCGAAACGGATGTGGCTGTGGGACAGACGGGTCAGCACGGCCGACCGGGTCGGGCTGGGCTCATCGTTTCGCTGCAGGTCCTCGCCGGTCTCAACCAGGGAGAAGGCGCGGCTGGTCGGCACGCCGAGCGCCTCCAGCATGCCGGCCGCAAGAATCTCGCGCACCCCGCCCTTGAGGGTGAGGCGACCGTCGCCGCGCCGCGACCAGGGTGTCTGGCCGCTGCCCTTGGTGGCCAGGTCGAGCAGGCGGTCGCTGTCCGCCTCGCGCAACTGTGCGAACAGAAAACCCCGGCCATCGCCGAGGTCGGGGTTGTAGCTGCGGAACTGGTGGCCGTGATAGCGCATGGCCAGCGGCCCGGGCTGGTTGTCCGGCAGCGGCTGGAAGCGGCCGAAGTGGGCGAGCCATTCCGCGTCGGTCAGGGCCTCCAGTCCGACGGTCGCGGCTGCCCGGTCGTGGCGCCAGCGCAGGATCGTCTCGGGAAAGTCAGCGGGTCGCACCGGGTCGGAAAACTCCGGACCAAGGGTCATGAAGCGCGGGTCGGGGCGATAGGTCGGCGAGACGGGCATTCCCCCAGATGCGGCTGAAAGGCGGTCGCCGCAAGGCGCGCCTGCTGAACCGGACTCACGTGCCCTCAAGTTGGGCAAGCCCGCCGGATCAGTGTCGGGCGCCTACAAAAGCGGCGCTTTTGAATCCTGCGTCAGAATAACGCAGTTTTTTGACACCTGTGCTGTCACATCGCTGACACGAGATGGTCGTTTTCCGTTGTGTTACAAGGGATTAATCTTGCCTGAGCGCGTTCAACGACCCTAGGGCACGGGTGTCAAGTTGATAGGGCTTCCTCGGTCCCGTCTTCCTCCCCCCAAACCCGCGCGGCTGACACCCGCGTGCAAAAAAACTTTGCCCAGGACGTGACATGAAAATTCGTCATCTGCTGCGCGCGTCGGCATCCGCCGCCGTGCTCACCGCCATGCTTTCGACCGCCGCCTTCGCTCAGGAAGAGCCCGCGGCCGCCGATGAAGGCACCACCGTCGACACCATTGTCGTCACCGTCAACAAGCGCGAACAGAACCTGCAGGACGTTCCGGCCACCGTCACCGCCCTGTCGGGCGAGCTGATGCAGGACGCCGGCGTCAAGGACATCAAGGATCTGCAGATCCTGACCCCCGGCCTGACGGTCACCTCGACCTCGAACGAAACTGTCACCACCGCCCGTATCCGCGGCGTCGGCACCGTGGGTGACAACCCCGGTCTGGAAAGCTCGGTCGGCATCGTCATCGACGGCGTCTATCGTCCGCGTAACGGCGTCTCGTTCGGCGATCTCGGCGAACTGGAACGCATCGAAGTCCTGAAGGGCCCGCAAGGCACCCTGTTCGGCAAGAACACCTCGGCCGGCGTCATCAACATCCTGACCGCCGAGCCGGAATTCGAATTCGGCGGAAACGCCGAAGTGACCTTCGGCGAATACGGCACCATGGGCGGCTCCGCCTCGGTCACCGGTCCGATATTCGGCGACAACATCGCCGGCCGCATCTTCGTGGCCAAGCGCCAGCGTGACGGCTTCCTCGACGTCGAAACCGGCGACGGCCCGCGCACCTACAGCGAAGACGTCAACCAGGACTTCTGGACCATCCGTGGCCAGATCCTGGCGACCCCGAGCGACGACCTGAGCCTGCGCTTCATCGCCGACTACACCCGTCGCGATGAAATGTGCTGCCTGGCCACCCAGCTGCAGGTCGGCAACGCCGCCAACAGCCGCGCGGCCTTCATCAACCAGGTCCAGCCCGGCGGCATCAACGCCAACACCAACGAGAACGTCTTCAGCCGCCAGGCCTACGGCAACCGCTCGACCAAGCAATTCATCCAGGACAAGGGCTACTCGCTCGAAGTGAACTGGGACGTGCTGGACGGCATCGCCCTGACCTCGATCACCGCCGGTCGTAACTGGAAGGCCGAAACCGGCCAGGACAGCGACTTCACCGCCGCTGACCTGGTCTACCGTCCGGACGACGGCACCAACTTCGTCGAGTTCACCCAGTTCAGCCAGGAATTCCGCGCCAATGGCGAAATGGGCCCGGTCAACTGGCTGGTCGGCACCTTCTACGCCAAGGAAGACCTCGATAGCCGCTCGCGCCTGAACTACGGCTCGGACTACTACGCCTACTTCGCGGGCCGCGTGCTTGGCGGTCTCCCCGGCAATACGCTTCTCCCCGGCAACCCCCTCGTCGGGCTGACGTCGGCCGCCATCTTCCAGCCGGGCAGCGGTTCCGACGACCGCTACAAGCAGGAAGACGAAACCTTCGCGCTGTTCACCGACAACACCTGGTCGATCAATGACTCGCTGAAGCTCACTGTCGGCCTGCGCTACACCTGGTCCGACAAGTCGCTGACCACCGACTACACCACCACCGGATCGTCCTGTGACCAGGCCGAAGGGCAGTTCGGCGCCCTCATCACCCGGCTGCAAGGGGCTCCCTTCAACCTCACCGCCGGGGCGGCCCAGGCTCAGGCCTTGTCCATTGTCGGTGGTCTCTGCCTCAACGCCGAGAACGACGACTTTGACGCGCTGGGCGTCTACAGCCAGGACCGCAGCGAAGAAGAACTGACCGGCACCCTGAAGCTGGCCTGGGACATCTCCGAAGACGTGATGCTCTACGGCTCCTACGCCCGTGGCTACAAGTCGGGCGGCTTCAACCTCGACCGGGTCAACATCGCTTGCCCGTTCGGCGGTCGCACGACCACCACGATCGCCGGCCTGGCCTGCGTCAACACCACCAAGCCGTTGGACTTCCAGCCGAACCCGGACACCAGCTTCGATGGTGAAAAGGCCGACTCCTACGAGCTGGGCATCAAGACCAAGTGGCTCAGCAACAGCCTGATGCTGAACGCCACCCTGTTCTACCAAGAATACACCGACTTCCAGCTGAACACCTTCGTCGGCACGGCCTTCATCGTGGAATCCATCCCCGAGCTGACCTCGACGGGCGTCGACGCTGACTTCCTGTGGTTCTCGCCGATCGAAGGCCTGACCTTCCAGGGCGGCGTGACCTACGCGAAGACCGAGTTCGGCGATTTCGACGCGCTCGACCTGACCGACCCGTCGAAGTTCAACGGCATCTTCCGTCTGCCCGGGGCCACCGCCCCGTTCGCGCCGGAATGGTCGGCCTCGCTGGCCACCAGCTACGAGCGTGAAATCGGCTCGTCGCTGGTCTTCAAGGGCAACGTTTCGATGAAGTACACCAGCGACTACAACACCGGTTCCGACCTGCATCCGGTCAAGGAACAGGAAGCCTTCACCCTGGTGAACGCGCGCCTGGGCCTGGGCAGCCAGGACGGCCTGTGGACGGTCGAACTGTTCGCCAACAACCTGTTCGACAAGGACTACATCCAGGTGGCCTTCAACGGTCCCTTCCAAGTCGACACCTCCAACCCCTACAACGCGACGGCTGACGCCAACATCTCGACCTACGACGCCTTCCTGGGCGCCCCGCGGGTCGTGGGCGTGACCCTGCGCAGCAAGTTCTAGTTCTCTAGAATCTTGCGATGAGATCGGGCGGTCCGGGGTAACCCGGGCCGCCCTTTTTCTATGGGGCGAAGGCGGCCTTCAGGGCGGCGATGGCGCGGTCCGACTGAGCCGCGGCGCGGCGGGAAACGGCGGCCAGGTTCAGGAAGCCGTGAGTGGCGGCCGGCTCGAGATGATGGGTGATCCCTGGGGCGACGGCGATCAGGCGTCTGGCGTCCAGCCGGGTCGGGTCGCGGCCGCCGCTGGCGATGAAGGTCGGCGGCAGGTCAGCGACGCGCGGGAAGGCCAGATCATCGGCCAGGCTATTCAGCTCACCCGCATACTGGCGGCGCATCCAGGCGCGGCTGCGGCGAAACAGGCGCGGGTCGTCCTCGACCGGATCCAGGGCCAGCAGGGGATAGAAGAGGGCAAGGCCATCCAGGACGCGACCGGCGCGGGCGCTCCGGCGGGCCGCATCCACGGCCAGCAGGCCGCCGGCCGAGTCGCCCCCGGCCAGCAGCCGGCGCGGACGCAGGGTGGTGGCGGCGAAGACGACGGCCGCCTCGGCGTCATCATGGGCGGCGGGGTAGGGGTGTTCCGGGGCAAGGCGGTAGTCGACGGCCAGGACATCGAGGTCGGCCCCGGCCGCCAGGCGGCGACAGACCCCGTCGTGGGTGGCGAGGCTGCTGCTGACCAGGCCACCGCCGTGCAGAAAGACCAGCAGGCCGTTGGCGACCGGCGCGCGATAGAGACGGGCTGCAAGGGGGCCGGCGGGGCCGGGGACGGCCAGGTCCTGCACCTGCCTCAACACGGGCGCGCCCGGATCGGGCCGGGCCAGCCAGGGGTCGAGGCGGTTGCGGATCAGGTTCACGAGCACTGTCGCAATGGACCGCTTTCCACCTCGAAAAGCGAGGCCCGCCGTCGCCTCCAGGGTGGATTGGAGACGTCCGCGCAACTGACCGGGCGGTGCGCGGCCAGAGTACGCGGAACCCGCCGGCGGTTGCCGGGGATACGGCGGGTCCGAAAGGCGGCCGCGAACCCGTTCGCCGCGGCCGCCCTCGAACGGGTTCAGAGCATCCAGGCGGTGGCGTGATCGGTGACGTCGCCGTTGATCTTGAGCTGATAGTCGGCCTTGCCGTCGCCGTTGACATCCAGACGCAGGGTGGTGACGCCGCCGCCGAAGCTCAAGGTCATCTCGCCGGACGTCCGGGTGAAGGCGGCGACCTCGCTGATCACGCCGGCAAAGACGCCGGACAGATCGATGTAATCGCCCTCGGCGTCGGAGAAATCATGGATCTGGTCGGTCTCCAGCACCGATCCGAAGACGTGGGACACCGCGAACACGTCGGCGCCAAGGCCACCGCGCATCAGGTCGTTGCCCTCGCCGCCGATGATGCGGTCATTGCCGTCGTTGCCGTTGATCGTATCGACCCCGGCCCCACCCGACAGGATGTTGTTCCCGCTGCCTCCCTGCAGGTTGTTGGCGAGCGCATTGCCGGTTCCGTTCAGGTCACCAGAGCCCTGAAGTTGCAGGGCCTCTACCTCGGCCGCCAGGGTCAGGCTGACGCTGGATCGAACGATGTCGTAGCCTCCGCCCGCCAGTTCGTTGATCGTCACCCCGGCGTTGTTCACGATGTAGATGTCGTTGTCGGCGCCGCCGACCAGAATGTCGGCCTGGCCGCCGCCGTCTAGGGTGTCCGCGCCCGCGCCGCCGGTCAGGGTGTCGATCCCCGCGCCGCCGAACAGCTGGTCGTTGCCATCACCGCCCAGAAGGGCGTCATCCCCGTCTTCGCCGTTCAGCTTGTCGGCCTCGCTCCCGCCGTTGAGCGTGTCCGCGCCAAGGCCGCCATTGAGCACGTCGCCCCCCGCATCGCCGTTGAGGATGTCAGCCCCGTCTCCGCCGTTCAGCAGATCGCCGTTGTCGCCCCCGTTGAGGGTGTCGTTGCCGGCCAGGCCGTTGAGCGTGTCGCGGCCGGCAAGGCCCGACAGGGTATCGTCGGCAATGTTCCCGATCAGCGTCTCGTCCGCCGCCGTGCCCAAGCGGGTCACGTTGCCCTGGACGCCGTAGACGACGTAGGCAGTGCCAGCGCCGGCCCCGCCCTCGTTGTTGCCCCAGGCGCCGATCAGCAGATCATCGATCCCGTCGCCGTTCATGTCTCCGGCCGCGCCGACCGACCGGCCCGCTTGGTCGTTCGCCGACTCGCCGACCAGGACGAAGCCGGTTTGGGCCCCGGTCAGCGAAGCGACGCTCTGGCTGGCCGCCCAGGTCTGTCGGCCGAACAGGACCACCGCACTGCCGGTCGAAACGCCGTGGCCGGCTGTGATCGGAGCGGCGACGATCAGGTCGTCGAACCCATCATTGTTGACGTCGCCGGCTGGCGCGAGCCGGGAGCCCAGGCCGCCGGACCCGGTCAGAAGCGTTCCCGTGGTCCCGTCCAGGGACCCCAGGTCCAGATCAGCGCCCCAGGCCCCCTCCCGGCCGAACACCACGTAGAGCTCGGACGTGCCGGATGCGCCCACGGCCAGGTCCTCCAGGCCGTCGCCGTTCACGTCGCCGACCGAACTGACCGAGGCGCCGAGCAACGCATTCTGCTGCCCGCTGGTCATGGTGAATCCGTTGGCGCCGTCGAGATCGGCCAGGCTCTGGGTCGCGGCCCAGCCGCTGGCCTTGCCGAACACGACATAGGCCGAACCGGCGGAGGAAAGCGCGCCCGGATCGGCGCTGCGGGCCCCCACCAGAACGTCCGCGAAGCCGTCGTTGTTGATGTCGGCCAACCCGACGCTGGCCCCGGCAGCGTCGCTCGCGTCCACCCCATCCAGGCGAAAGCCATCGGCGCCGTTAAGGGCGGCGAGGCTGGGGGCGGCCGCCCAGCCGCTCGCCTTGCCGAACAGCACATAGACCGAACCCGATGCGGCGCCGGCGTTGTTGGCGTCTATGGCCCCGATGACGATATCGTCGATCCCGTCGCCATTAACGTCGCCGCCGGAAGCCAGGGAATAGCCGGCAAAACCTGTTCCGAGGGCTCGAAAGCCATCGCCGCCATTGAGCTGCGCCAGGTCCAGGCTCGCCGCCCAGGGGCCGGTGTGTCCGAAGACCACATTGGTCCTGCCGCCGGTATCCGCACCGATGATCAGGTCCGTCAGGCCGTCGCCGTTGACGTCGCCGCTGATCACCGTACCGCCGGTGTTTCTGCCCCCGTTGCTCAGACGAAAGCCGTTGGTTCCATCCAGGGCCACGCCGCTCAGCCCATTGCTCAGCGATGGCCCTCCGAAGATGACGTAGGCCGCGCCGTTATACAGATTCTCCCTGTTGCTGCCGACCAGCAGGTCGACGAACCCGTCGCCGTTCATGTCGCCCAGGGCGGTGATGGAAACCCCCAGGCCCCTTGTGCCCGGCAGGGTGATCTGGACCCCGGAAGACGGCGTCAGGTCGGAAAGTTCGATGGCGTTGGCGAAAGGCATCTCGGGACCCTGAACAGACTCGCGGCTACCCTGCCGCGCGAGTCTGGTCACCCGGACCCCGCTACCCGATCAAATTCCAAATTCGGCCCCTGACATTCCCGCCAGGAATGGATAACCGTGATCTTGCCCCGGGGTGGGGTCGTGCGGGTGGCGTTGCGTCAGATGGAAAAACTTGATCCCAAATCCCTGGAGGTCTTCCAGGCGGTGATGGAATCCGGCTCGGCCACCCTGGCCGGCGACCGGCTCGGCATGACCCAGCCGGCCATCACCAAGGCGATCGCGAGCCTGGAGGCGCGCACTGGCCTGACCCTGTTCGAGCGCGGCCGCTTCGGCATGCGACCGACGGCCGAAGGAGCTCTGCTGGCCGAGGAGGTGCGGCGCAGTTTCGCCGGTCTCGATCGCATCGCCGTCGCCGCCGACGCGATCCGCAACGGCATGAAGGGCAACCTCGTCGTCGCCACCATCCCGCTCTACGCCGAGGGCCTGGTCGCCCGGGCGGTCGGGGCCCTCGCGGCCGAGGCGCCGGAGCTCAGCGTGCGGGTCGAGGCCTGGCCGCAGGACGAGGCCCTGCGCCGCGTGTTGCTCGAGACTGCCGATGTCGCCGTCCTGATGGGCCCCTTCTCACCCCATGCCCAGATGCGGGTGCATCCGCTCGGCCGTCGCCGGCTGATGGTGGTGATGCGGGTGGATCATCCGCTGGCCAACCGCAGCGAGCTTGATGTCGCCGACCTAGCTGACGTCGAGATGGTCATGCTGTCCCACCCCAGCCCCTACCGCGATACGCTCAAACAGGTCTTCGCCCGCCAGGCGGTGCCGATCCGCTCGCGGCTGGAGGTGCTGACCCAGCGGGGGGCGGTGGCGATGGCGATCGCGTCAGGCATGGTCGCCCTCGTCGATCAGGAAATCGCCGAGGAGATGGCCTTCCGCGATCCGATGATCCACGCTGCCGCCTTCACCTCGGCCTCGCCCTGGGAGGTAGCGGTGCTGCACCGTCTGGACCGGCCGCTCAGCCTGGTGGCCGAGGCCGTGCTTCATCGGCTGAAGCTGGCGACATCGGAATTCCAGCCCGCCGCCTGAAGGCCGTCAGACCTCGACCGCGCCGCCGAAGCTGGCGGCGCCCAGGCCCGACCCCGAAACCATACTCCAGGCCTTTACCGGCCAGGGGGGGGCGCCACGGCCGCCATCGCCCTGACCCTGGACAACCTGGCCCTGGTCACGGTGCACCGACTCAAACTGGCTGCCGGGGAGCAGGAAAGGACGGCGTGACTGATCGCCGTTGGCCGCGACGGTCAAAACGTCGCACGTAAATGAGTACTGTTGTTAAGCTTTGTGTCGCTTACGTGGAGTTGTGTAGTACAGTTCAGTAACCCGTGATACGCCGATGTCGTTCTTGTCAAGATCGCGCCCTCCATGGGTCGCCAATCGCTTTGACGCGATTGAATGGGCGACGCCGGCCCGTACAACTTTGGCCGCAGCCCTAGACCAGGCGGCCGCCACGCTTTTCCCGGTCATTCCGGTCAAGGCGGTGTTCGCCTTACTCGGCGCCGCAGCCGGGATGCTGCTGCTCCCCTCGAGCCTGTGCCTGGCCTGGATACTTGGCTGCCTGATCATCGAGGTCTGGGGATGGTTCGCCGCTCGCCGCCAGGCGGCTGGACGGGCGATCGACTGGCGGCGGCGGGCGTCATTCGTCGGCGCCTATCTGGCGATCAATGCCTGGTGGATCCTGCTCGGCATCCTGCTGTGGCGGACCGGGACCGTACAGGGCGAAGCGATCGGCGCCGTGATCATGGGCGTGGTGGGCGGCCTGCTCCTGCTGCTGTTTCACAATACGCCGGTGGCCTTCCTCCTGGCGGGCGCGGTCCCTGCCTTCGGCGTTACGGCCGTCTTCGCCGCCGCCGCTGACCGGTCCTGGGCGCAAATGGCGCCGATCTGGGTCGTGCTGGGCCTTGGCCTGACCTTCTGCCTTGGCCGGGCCATCGAGACTCCGTCCGTCCAGAAGACCCAGCAGCGGCTGAACCACACCCTCGAAAACTACGAGATACTGGCTGAGAACATCACCGACGTCATCGGACGCTCGGACATGGCGGGCATCTACCAATACGTCTCTCCCGCCTCA
>JAUMCZ010000205.1:0-1905 GCA_032122215.1 Caulobacter sp. | reverse complement strand
ACCAGGACCCCCGCCTTCGCCCTCTCCCGCGGCCTCGACCGCGACCGCGCCGTCGACGAGACGGGCAACCAGATGGCGGTGTTCGGTCGCCTGGGCTCGCGGCCGTTCAACAGGGGCGAGATGGAGCGGCTGTTCCTGGGTCCGCAGGGCGAGGTGTACAGGGTGACCGATGCCGTCAACATGAGTGATTGGTTGGCCGGTCGGTAGACAGACGCTGTCCGATAACTATTATCGGCATCGCATTTTCGGAGTGAGCGCCATGGCCAGCAGCGTCGATCTTGGGGCAAATCTCGAACAGGTGGTGACCGGCCTTGTCACCTCCGGCCGCTACAATTCGCGCAGTGAAATCCTCCGCGAAGGGGTCCGTCTGGTCCAGGAGCGGGAGCGACGGCTGGCGGCGTTGGATGCCGCTATCGAGCGTGGCCTGGCCGAGGCTGATGCCGGGCTCTTGATCAGTATCGACGACATCGAGGCCGAGATGGATGCCCGATACAGAAAGCCGGTCGCCGCGGCTGAATGAAGGTCGATTTCACGCCAGCGGCGCGGCTCGATCTGATTGAAATCGGCGACTACCTCCGACAGGAGGCTCCACGGCGTGCGTCGTCATTCGTCAAGGAATTGGTCGCCAAGGCCCGCAACATTGGTCGCACGCCCTACGGTTTCCAACTCGTCGAAAGGTACGCCCATCGCGGCGTCCGGCGGCGACCCCACCGTACCTATGTCATCTTCTACAGGGTCGAGGATCGCCAGGTGTCGATCATCCATATCCTGCATGGCGCCCGCGACTATGAGTCCATCCTCTTTCCGGAGATGGACTCAAATTAGCGACTTCCTGGCGCGCGAAGTAAGCCATACTCGACGCGCACCCGGAGCACCGCCCGTGAAACCGCCTTCCAAGACCCGCCTCTCGGACCTCAAGGGCGGATCAGGCCCCGTCAAGAAGTTCGAACCGCCGACCCCCAAGGTCAGCCGCCTGAAGAAGGGCAAGGTGCTGACCCCGGCCGAGAAGGCCGCCTTCCTGGCCTCGCGACCCGACCTCAAGAGCTGAGGCTCTCGCGGCCTCCGACCTCGATGAATATGTCTAGACATATCCATTCTGGGGCGTTCTGAAGGCCCGGCGCGAAGTGCGCAGATTTTCCGGTTCGATGTAGGTCGATCGGCTACAGATCAGGGCTACATTCGGCGACAGCCGACCTACGCACTGACCTACGTTCGGGGCTACATTCCCTGACACTCGACCAACCTCGCGGGCACAGGTCCTTCAGTGTTTTCAAGGGCCAATGGACGCCCCGGGGGCCTTGCCGCCGCGACGCGTGGTATAATCGTAGGCCGCTTCGATAAGGCCGGGGATGCCGCCCGGCCTCAGTGCCCGCCTGAACCCTCGGCCCGCTCATGGGCCAGGTGCTTCATGAAGCCCTGCATCTTGACCGTATAGCGCGCCAGGATCTTCGCCCGGCTCTGTTCGTCGGTGTCGGTGTAGTGGCTGACCAGGGCCTTGCCGTTCCACCAGTGCAGGCCGATGCCGGGCGGGCCGGCGACGATCATCGGGCGGTCGTCGGGGCGTTCCAGGTCCATGGGGTCCAGATCAAGCACCACCTGCGGCTGGGTCGAGGGGCAGACCCGCACCGTGGTGCCGCCAAAGGCGCTGATGATCGGCCGGTGCACATGACCGGCCAGGATGGCGACAATGTTGCGGTGGCGCGCGACGATGGGCTCCAGCCGGGCGACCCAGGCCTCGGCCGGGCCGATGGTCATCCACTCGATGCCGGTCTCGATCGGCGGGTGGTGCATGACCAGCAGGGTCGGGCGGTCGGACTCTGCCAGCCGGGCCTCCATCCAGGCGGCGCGGGCCTCGTCGAAGCCGCCGCCGTGGCGGCCCACCTCAAGCGTGTCGAGCACCAGGAT
>JAUMCZ010000204.1:0-8614 GCA_032122215.1 Caulobacter sp. | reverse complement strand
GAGGCGGTCGACACCCTGCGCGAGATGCTCTGCCCCGAGGGACCGGGCGAGGCCGACCTCGACGCCCTGGTCGACCGGGTCCGGGCCGAGGATCGGCCGCGACTGGGGGCGGTCTACGACGCCTTTCGCGAGACCCTGATCTTCCAGCAGATCATTGCCGCCCCGGCGCTGGTCGAGGCGGCCCGGGCGATGGTCGGGGCGGCGCGTATCCATGCGCCGTTCCAGCACGCGGTGTTTCGCATGGACCTGGCCGGCGAGGCCTGGCGCGGGTTCCAGTGGCACCAGGACGCGCCCTACAACGTGCTGTCGGACGCCTATGTCACCGCCTGGCTGCCGCTGACCGCCAGCGGCCCGGCCAACGGCTCGATCCAGGCCGCGCCCAGCCTGTCCGACCGCCTCTGGCCGGTGGATATCCGCTACAAGCGGGACGGCGCGGGCAATCGCTTGGGCACCCGCGACGCCTTCATCGCCGAGGCCCTGCAGCCGACCTTCGAGGCCGCCGCCGAGACGCTGGAACTGGCGGCCGGCGATGTCGCCCTGTTCCACAACCGGCTGGTCCATCGCTCGGGGTTCAATCCCGGGCCGCGCCACCGCTATTCCGTCCAGGTCCGCTTCGGCGACCTGCTGGCGCCCGAAATGCTGGCGCGCGGCTGGCGCAACCGGCGCGTCGACGGCTTCGACACCTTCAAGACCCTGCACCCCGACCTGATCGCTTCCGAGGAAACAGCATGACCGCCGCCCCCAAGATCCCGGCAGACGAGACCCTGCGCTCCCTGCTCAAGGGCCACCTCGACGATCACGACCTGATCGCCAACCTCGGCAGCTTCGCCCGGCGCATGCACTTCATGAAGGCGTTTGCCCACTACGAGGTGTTCAAGCTGATCCAGGACCTGCCCGGCGATATCGTCGAGTGCGGCGTCTACAAGGGCAGCTCCCTGCTCAGCTTCGCCCGCTTCCTGGAGACCTTCTGCCCCGGCGACCGCACGCGAAAGGTGCTTGGCTTCGACCACTTCCGGGGCCTTGCCGACCGCACCGAAAAGGACGGCCTCGATGACCGGGTCGGCAACACCGCCGAGGGCTGGAACCCCGGCGCCTTCCGCGACACCCTGTTCGCCCTGGTCGACGCCTTCAACGCCGACGCCTTCGTCACCGTTCGGCCGAGGATCGAGCTGGTCGATGGCGACGTCTGCCAGACGGCCGGCCAGTACGTGGCCGAGAACCCGGGCACGCGCATCAGCCTGCTGCACCTGGACATGGACCTCTACGAGCCGACCCTGGCGGCGCTGAAGGCCTTCTGGCCGCGCATCCTGACCGGCGGCGTGGTGCTGTTCGACGAGTTCGCCATCCGCGAATGGCCGGGCGAGACGGAAGCGGTCGAGGAATTCTTCGAAGGCCGGCCGCCGCGTATCGTCAAGTTCCCCTGGGCTTCGGCGCCGGGCGGGTATTTCGTAAAGACCTAGGCCTTCGGCGGTCGGCCACCGGCCTTGGCCGTCGCCACCGTTGCCGCCAGCAGGCCGAAGGCGAGGGGCATCAGGCTTTGAGCATGGTGGGGCCCCATGATCTTCAGCATGTCGGCTTTGGTTTCGTCGACACAGATAAGCCCGGGGTTGTTGAACAAGAGCACGGTGACCAGCAGGCCGAGGCCCGCCACCAGCATTGCCATGCTGTTCAAGCGGCTGCGGGTCAGGTGCCAGCGATTGGGGCCCAGAGCGATCCAGCCGACGACGGCCAGCGACAGGAAGATCACCACCTTCGCCAGGAAGTCGGTGTGGAGGAAAAGGAACGGCACGTCCCGGACGAGGAGCTCGCCGTAGGCCGCGAAGCCGATGATGGCGGCAAAGGCGAGCAGGGTCGCGGCGCCGAGCGCCAGAGGAAGAGGTCTCATGTCCGGCACGCTCTCCCGGTTCGGGGCCGAGCCTAGCGACCGGTATGAGGATGGCAATGGCCGGCGGTCAGGCCGCCGAACGCGCCTTTGCCGATGCCGGCCCGTACAGGAACTCCGGGGCGTCCAGATCGACCTTCGGCAATGCGTCCTTCTCGGCCCAGTAGTCCTGGGTATGGCGCCATTCCGGCCGGTCGCCGGCCTTCGGCCACAGGTGCATGCCGCGCATCATGTAGCCGGGATTGAAGTTCTCCGGATCGATCCAGGGCAGCAGGTTCATGCCCTCGTCTTCCGGCCGCAGGATCGCCTCGACGCGGGCGGCGCCCTTGGCCTTCATGTGGTTGAGCAGGCGGCAGACGAAGTCGCCCAGGAGGTCGGCCCGCAGGGTCCAGCTGGCGCGGAAATAGCCCATGACCCAGACCATGTTGGGCAGGCCGGTGAACATCATGCCGCGATAGGTGACGGTGTTGGAGAAATCGACCGGCGCGCCGTCGACCTTGAAGGCGATGTCGCCCATGACGTTGAGGTCGAAGCCTGTGGCGGTGATGACCACGTCCGCCTCCAGCGTTTCACCCGACTTCAGCAGGATGCCCTTCTCCACGAAACGGTCGATGTGGTCGGTGACGACGCTGGCCTTGCCCTTGCCCACCGCCTGGAAGATGTCGCCGTCGGGGACGAAGGCGATGCGCTGGCGCCAGGGGCGGTAGCTGGGGGTGAAGTGCTTTTCCACCGCTTCCGGCGGCAGGAACATCGAGACGCCGGCCAGCAGTTCGGCCTTGACCGTGTCTGGCTCCTCGATCGAGCGGCGGGTGAAGGCGGCCTGGTCGAACAGCACCTTGCGGCGGACCAGTTCGTGGATCCATTCCTCGGGCGCGTCCAGCTCACGCAGCAGGTTGGCCAGCTCGTTCTCGTTGCGGCCGGGGATGAAGTAGGTCGGCGAGCGCTGCAGCAGGGTGACATGGTCGCAATCGTCGGCGATGGCGGGCACAACGGTCGCGGCGGTGGCGCCGGAACCGATGACCACGACCTTCTTGCCCTTCAGGTCGATGTCGTCGGTCCAGGTCTGCGGATGGACGATACGGCCCTTGAAGTCGGCCATGCCCGGCCATTCGGGCGTGTAGCCCTTCGAATGGCGGTAGTAGCCCTGGCACATCCACAGGAAATTGGCCGTGATACGGACCGGCTCGTCGCCGCGGACGGCGTCGATGGTCCAGAGGTTGTCCTCGCTCGACCACTCGGCCCGCTCGATGCGGTGGTTGTAGCGGATGTGGCGGGCCAGATCGTTCTCTTCGATCACCTCGCCCATGTAGTCGAGGATCTCGCGGGCCGTGGCGATGGGCGGGCCGACCCAGGGCTTGAAGCGGTAGCCGAAGGTGTAGAGGTCGCTGTCCGAGCGGATGCCCGGATATTTGTGAGTCAGCCAGGTGCCGCCGAAGCTCTCCAGCGTCTCCAGCACCACGAAACTGCGGTCCGGGCACTGTTGCTGCAGGTGGTAGGCGGCCCCGACACCGGAGATGCCGGCCCCGACGACGAGGACGTCGAAATGCTCGGTCTTTTGGGCCACGGTGGGCGCGAAGGCGGTGTCGGTCATGGTCGGCTCCCTGACGCCGCCTCTCACCGGGACGGCCTTTGTGCGGAATTCTGATACCGGGCGGGCCGCTTCCCTTTGATCCGGATCAACTCAGGTGAACATTGATCACAAATAATGGCCAGCCCTTTTGCAACGGTCGGACGGGTTTATCCGCAGGGACCGTTCTAGAAGCCCGCCGGCCGCCACAGGCCGGCGACCAGGGCCAGGACCAGCACGGCGCCTGCCCAGACATTGGATTTGAACAGGGCCAGGGCCGCCTGAGGATCATCCAACCGCAGCGCCGCCGCCTGGCGCGACAGCATCAGGCCGAACACCCCTAGCGGCGGCAGCATCAGGGGGCCGAGGCCGCCCAGCCAGCCTGCGGCCAGAACCAGGCCGAAGCAGAGGATGTAGAAGGTCAGGACGCCGCGCGTCGTGTGCTCGCCGAGCGCCCGGGCCGAGGATTTGACCCCGGCCAGGGCGTCATCCTCGAGGTCCTGCACCGCGTAGATGGTGTCGTAGCCGAGGGTCCAGAAGATCAGGCCGGCGTAGAGGACGACAGCCGGCCAGGCGTCCAGCGGACGGATCATGGGCTCGGGGGTCAGGCCGATGAGGCTGAGCAGGGTCGGGCCGCCCAAGGCGGCGGCGAAGCCGAGCGGGGCGCCCCAGTTGAAGGTGAGGCCGAGCCAGGCCTGCGGCCACCAGGTGATCCGCTTCATGAAGGGGTAGGCGGCGACCAGGGCCAGGGAGGCAACGCCGAGACCGACGGCCCAGAGGTTCATCGTCAGCAGGATGAACAGGCTGACCAGGGAGCAGCCGATCAGGAAGGCCCAGGCCTGTTTGACGCTGATCTGACCGGCCGGGATCGGGCGCATGGCCGTGCGGGCGACCTGGGCGTCGAAGTCGCGGTCGACGATGTCGTTGAAGGCGCAGCCGGCGGCCCGCATCAGGGCGGCCCCGATGAAAAACTGGACCAGCAGGACGGGGTCCGGAAAGCGGCCCTGCATCGATGCGGCGAGGGCGATGCCCATCCAGCCGGGCAGCATCAAAAGCCAGATACCGACCGGCCGGTCGAAGCGGCCAAGCTTCAGCCATGGCCGGAGCGATGGCGGCGCGTGGCGGTCGACCCAGTTGGTCGGTGCGGCGTCTGGCAGGACGTGAGTCATGGTCTCAGGGTTCATTGTTCCGGAGAATCTGGCAATCAGCGGCGGAAAATTTTGCAGAAAGCGCGGCTTTTCAGAGGGTTAGGCCGACCTGGCCGTCGGGGCGAGATCAGGGTGCGGTCAGGGCGCCGTCAGGGTGGGATCACGGCGGGCTACGGCGTCGGTAAAGGCGGGCTCAGGGGGCGGCAGGAGCCGGCGGCGGCCTTTCCGGCCGGCGGCGTTGTCGAAGCGGCGACTATTATACCCTGGAGGGGGCTTTCAAGCCGTCCATCACGACATCGACCCCGACAACGCGAAGGCTCTGTGGGCCAAGAGCGAAGAGTTGGTCGGGGAGACGTTCCAGGCGACGTCTTGAGACTAAACTCTCCCCCCGCGTTTGCGGGGGGAGGACCGCTCAGGAGCCTCCAGGCGACAGAACAGGAGGGGGGGCGGCCGGTTGGTGATTGTCCTGCCGGCGGTGGGGCCCGCCTCGTGATTTCTCGCTGGGCTCGAAATCAGTCCTCCTCCCGCTTCGCGGGGGGAGAGTTTGTGGTTGGAATGACGCGGCGGCGGTTTTTCAGGCTGCCACCCTCCCGCCGAACGACGGTCTCGCCTATGTCGGGCCGCCATGAGTGAGCATTACGAAGACGAGGAGGTCACCCGGACCCGGGTGCTGTCGAACAGCCAGGTTCTGGCCTACATCGCCCGGCTTTGGCTGCGGCGACCCGTCCTGCTGAGCGGGGCGGCCGGGCTGATGCTGCTGGCGGTGGTCTTCGACCTGATGCTGCCGACGACGTCGAAGTGGCTGCTGGACGCGGTGGCGGCGCCGGAGCGCGACGCCGGCCGGGCCTGGGGGGCCTGGGGCTGGTTCGTCGGGGTCTATGTGGCTTTTCTGATCACGCGCAACATCGCCTTCCGCCTGTGGAACCCGCTGGCCGCCCGCAACATGCGCGACATGACCGACGAGGCCTTCCGCCGCGTGCAGGGCTTTTCCGCCGACTGGCATGCCGACAGCTTCGCCGGCTCGACGGTGCGCAAGATCAGCCGGGCGATGTGGGGATACGACAGCGTATCCGACGCCCTGGTGCTTTGGATCGGGCCGGCGTTGATCGTGCTGCTCGGGCTGTGCGTGCAGATGGCGCTGCGCTGGCCGCTGGTCGGGCTGCTGTCGTTCGTGGTGGTCTGTGGCTACCTGTGGGCCAACCTCTGGCTGGTGAAGGTCTATGTGCGGCCGGCCAATCTGAAGTCCAACGCCCTCGACAGCCGTATCGGCGGGGCGCTGGCCGACGCCATCACCTCCAATCCGACGGTGAAGTCGTTCGGCGCCGAGGCGCGGGAAGAGGCGCGTTTCGCCGAAGTGACCGACAGCTGGCACCGGGCGGTGATGATCACCTGGAACCGCTTCATGGACGTCTGGGTCTTCCAGAACATCCTGTCGGTCATCCTGCAGGCCGGGACGACCGGCATCCTCCTGAACCTGTGGATGCAGGGCAAGGCGACGCCGGGCGACATCGCTTTCGCCATCACCGCCTTCATGCTGATGAGCGGCTATTTGCGGAATCTCGGCGAGAACGTGCGGATGCTGCAGAAGGGCATCGACGACGCCGAGGACGTCGCCTCCTACGAGCGCACCACGCCGCAGGTCGCCGACCGTGAGGGGGCGCCGGCGCTGAGCGCCGTGCGCGGCGAGATCGTCTTCGACGATGTGACCTTCCGCTACAAGAGCGCCGAGACGCCGCTGTACGACCACTTCAGCCTGACCATCCGGCCGGGCGAGCGGGTGGCGCTGGTCGGGGCGACGGGGGCGGGCAAGTCGACCTTCGTCAAGCTGGTGCAGCGGCTGTACGACCTGAACGGCGGGGCGATCCGTATCGACGGCCAGGACGTGGCGGCGGTGACGCAAGGCTCTCTGCGGCGGTCGATCGCCGTGGTGCCCCAGGACCCGGCCCTGTTCCACCGGACCATCGCCGAGAACATCGCCTACGCGTCGCCGGGCGCGACGCTGGAGGATGTTCGTGAGGCGGCGCGGCGGGCGCGGGCTGATGCGTTCATTGCCGATTTGCCGAAGGGGTATGAGACGCTTGTCGGCGAGCGGGGGGTCAAGCTTTCGGGCGGCGAGCGACAGCGGGTGGCGATCGCCCGGGCCTTCCTGGCCGATGCGCCGATCCTGGTGTTCGACGAGGCGACGAGCAGCCTCGACGTCGAGACCGAGCAGGAGGTGCAGGCGGCGATGGAGGAGCTGATGGCGGGGCGGACGACGATCGTCATCGCCCACCGGCTGTCGACGATCCGTGGGGCCGACCGGATCCTGGTGTTCGAGAACGGGCGGGTCGTCGAGGAGGGCACGCACGTCTCGCTGAAGGCCCAGCAGGGGATGTATGCGCGGCTGGCGGCGCTGGCCGAGGGGACGGCGTAGGTTTCCGTCCCTCCCCCGGAGGGCAGGGCTATCGCATATTGGGTGTGGCGCGGCCCTTCGTTACCTTCTCCCAGAGGGAGAAGGGGGGACCCGCCGCGCAGCGGTGGGGGGATGAGGGGTTAGGGACGGATCAAGGTTGGCTGTGAAAGCCTCAATGCAGCGTAACCCCTCACCCTCCCACCCTGCTACGCAGGGCGGGCCCCTCCCTCTCCCTTTGGGAGAGGGTTCTGTACGGCGGATTTGCGATAGACCTCCCCAATTCGGGGAGGGAGGTTACAGCGCCGCCGCCAGCGCCTGCGCCAGGTCGCCCTTGCCGACCACGACGACCCGCTCCAGCCCCAGCCATCCGGCCATCAGCTTCAGTTCCGTCGCCAACGCATCGGCCGTCTCGCCCGTCGCGTCCGCCTCGCGCCAGGCCGCCTGGACCAGCAGGGTCCCGGCCTTGCGGTCGCTCTTCAGGTCTACCCGCGCGGTGATCGCCTCGCCCTCGAGGAAGGGCAGGACGTAGTAGCCGTGTTCTCGCTTGTCGGCCGGGGTGTAGATCTCGAGGCGGATGCGCACCCCGAAGATCCGTTCGGTGCGCTCGCGGAACCAGATCAGGTTGTCGAAGGGCGACAGCAGGGCGCGGGCGTGAATACGGCGCGGTATCTTCGCGGCCGGCCAGAGATACGCGGGCTTGCCCCAGCCGCTGACGGTGACGGGGGTCAGCTCGCCGGCCTCGACCAGTTCGGCGATGCGCAGCCTGGTATCGGCCACGCCCAGCCGGAAGTAGTCGCGCAGGTCGGTCTCGGTGGCGACGCCCATGGCCCGGGCGCTGATGCGGACCAGTTCGCGCTGGGCGTCGGCTTCGGTCGGGGTGGGGGTGTCGATGACGGCCGTCGGCAGGACGCGTTCGGTAAGGTCGTAGACGCGTTCGAAACTGCGCCGCGTCTTCGTCGTGATCTGGCCGGTCCAGAACAGCCATTCCAGCGCCCGCTTGCCCTCCGACCAGGACCACCAGCCGGGCGCGCCGCGCGGGCCGGTGGCGAAGTCGCCGCCGGTGACGGGGCCGCGCCGTTCGATCTCCCGCAGGATGCCGTCGATGTAGTCGCCGCGCTCGCGGGCGAAGCGGGCGATGCCCTTCCAGATGCCGTCGCCGGCTTGCGCGCGGGCCATGCGCCAGCGGAACAGCGGCTGGTTGGCGACCGGCATCAGCGAGGCCTCATGGCCCCAGTATTCGAACAGGCTGGGCTTCTTGCCCCAGGCCTCGGTCTCCAGGGTGTCCCTTGCGTAGTCACCGAGGCGGGAGAACTTGGGCAGGTAGTGGGTGCGGGTGACGACGTTGACGCTGTCGATCTGGACGACGCCGAGGCGGGTCACGGTGTTTCGGAAATGGCGGGCCGACGGTGAGGCGGGGCGATGCTCGGCGAAGCCCTGGGCGGCGAGGGCGATGCGGCGGGCCTGGGCGGCGGTGAGGGTGACGCCGGTGTTCATGGAATGTTTCGTCGCATGATTCTTTGAAATGGCATCGATGTGGGCGCTTTTCGTGTCCTTCTCCCAGAGGGAGAAGGGGGGACCCGCGCTGCGCAGCAGGGTGGGGGAATGAGGGGTTAGGAACGGCGCCA
>JAUMCZ010000203.1:0-7189 GCA_032122215.1 Caulobacter sp. | reverse complement strand
CCGGCGCGACAAGGTCGGGTTCGGCGGCGGCGTCGCCTACGCCAACGGCAAGGTCTACGTGTCTTCCGGCTTCCGTTTCGTCGCCCAGCTGGATGCCGCGACCGGCGCGGTCGGCTGGCGCCAGGACGTGACCTCTCCGATCCATGGCGCGCCTACGGTGCACGGCGGCAAGGTGTTCGCCATCAGCACCGACAACGAACTGCTGACCTTCGACGCCGCCACCGGCAACCCGACCTGGAACTTCCAGGCCCTGGTCGAGCCCGCCCGCATCCTGTCGGCCTCCAGCCCGGCCGCTTCGCAGGACGTCGTGGTCGCCGCTTTCGCCTCGGGTGAACTGGTCGCCATGCGCGCCGGCAACGGCAACGACCTGTGGAACAACGCCCTGTCGCGCGCCAGCCGCACCAACGCCTTGTCGGAAATCCGCGATGTCGCCGGCCGCCCCGTGATCTTCAAGGGTGACGTTTACGCCGCCAGCCATTCCGGCGTCTTCGCCGCCGTCGACCTCCGTACGGGCCAGCCGCGCTGGTCGGTGCCGGTGTCGTCGATCACCACCCCCTGGCCCGCCGGCGATGTGGTCTACATCATCAGCCGCGCCGGCGAGGTGATCTGCGTCTCGCGCGACAGCGGCAAGGTTCACTGGATCAAGGACCTCAACGAAGGGGTCAAGAAGACCAAGGACCGCAAGCTGTTCTTCGGCCCGGTGATGGCCTCTGACCGTCTGGTCGTCGTCTCCAGCGACGGTCGCGCCCTGGCCCTGAACGCCAAGACCGGCGAAGTCACCAAGACGATCAAGATCGGCGGAGCCGCCCTGATCACTCCGATCGCGGTCAACGGCACGGTCTATGTCGTCACCGACAAGGCTGAACTGGTGGCGATTCGCTAGGCTGCGTTTCAACCTGAAACCTTGTAAAGGGGCGGCGGTTCTGCCAAGAGCCGCCGCTCTTTCATTTTGCACATGCCTCTTCGTCCGGACCGGATAGACTAGGTCGTCCGGAAACACCGCCATGGCCCTGAAACTCGCAATCGTCGGTCGACCCAACGTCGGCAAATCTACCCTGTTCAACCGACTGGCGGGCAAGAAGCTCGCCATCGTCGACGATCGACCGGGCGTGACCCGCGACCGACGCTTCGCCAGCGGCAGCATCGGCGACATGAACCTGTCGCTCGTCGACACCGCCGGCTTCGAGGACGTCGATGACGACACCCTGGAAGCGCGCATGCGCCGCCAGACCGAGCTGGCCATCGACGAGGCCGACGTCTGCCTGTTCCTGATCGACGCCCGCGAGGGCATCACCCCGCTGGACCAGGTGTTCGCCGAGATCCTTCGCAAGCGCGACAAGCCGGTCCTGCTGGGCGCCAACAAGGCAGAGGGCAAGCAGGGCGATCCCGGCATCGCCGAGGCCTGGACCCTGGGCTTCGGCGAGCCGATCCCGATCAGCGGCGAGCACGGCGAAGGCATGGCCGATCTCTACGCGGCCCTGGTCAACATCGCGCCCGAGCACCAGGACGACGCGGCCGACGACGAGGGGGACAAGCCGGTCCGCCTGGCCATCGTCGGTCGTCCCAACGCCGGCAAGTCGACGCTGGTCAACGCCTTGATCGGCGAAGACCGCATGCTGACCGGCCCTGAAGCCGGCATCACCCGGGACAGCATCTCGGTCGAATGGGAATGGAACGACCGCAAGATCCGGCTGGTCGACACCGCCGGCCTGCGCAAGAAGGCCAAGATCCAGGAGAAGCTGGAGCAGCTGTCGGTGTCCGACAGCATCCGCACCATCGTCTATGCCGAAGTCGTCCTGCTGGTCATGGACGCCACCCACCCCTTCGAGGTGCAGGACCTGCAGCTGGCCGACCTGGTCGAGCGGGAAGGCCGCTCCCTGGTCTTCGTGCTGGCCAAGTGGGACCTGGTCGAGGACCAGGCCCAGACCCTGAAGGACTTCAAGGAACACGCCGAACGCATGCTGCCCCAGGTGCGCGGCGCGCCGGTCGTGGCGCTTTCGGCCGAGACCGGCTTTGGCCTCGACAAGCTGATGCCGGCGGTGATCAAGACCTACACCAACTGGTCGACCAAGGTGAAAACCCGCGACCTCAACGACTGGTTGGCCATGGCCATCCAGCGCCACCCGCCGCCCGCCGTGAACGGCAAGCGGATCAAGCCCAAATACGTCGCCCAGACCAAGGCGCGCCCGCCGACCTTCGTGCTGTTCTCCAGTCGCGCCAACCAGATGCCCGAGCACTACCGGCGCTATCTGATCAACTCGATCCGCGAGAGCTTCGACCTGCCCGGCGTGCCGATCCGCATCACCATCAAGTCGGGCGCCAACCCCTATGCCGATGCCGACGGCGACAAGCGGCCGATGGGCTCGGGCACCAAGCGCGGGCCGCGGGAAAAGCCCAAGAAGCTCGGCGTCAGCGAAAACGCCAAGGAAGCTAAGCAGCTGCGCGTCAAGAAGGCCGGCAAGGCCAAGCGCCAGGCCAAGGAAGCCGCCACGGACGCCGCTGTCGCCAGGCCGGTGATCCGCTCGCGGACCCAGAAGCCCGGACGATCGAAGTAAGAGAGGACAGATTGAATTCGCAGAATTCAATCTGTCCCCGACTGCCTATCCGGCCTTGAACACCACTGTCTCGGGAATGGCCGGCAGCTCGCGCCGTTGCGCCAGCTCGACGAACAGCGGCCCCAGGGCCGAGGGTTCCGGCAGGTCCAGCGGGTCCTCACCCGGAAAGGCCTCGGCCCGCATGCGTGTGCGGACAGCGCCGGGGTCGAGCAGCACGGCGCGGACGGCCGTCGTCTCCATCTCGTCTCCCCAGCACTTCACCAGCGCCTCCATGCCGGCCTTGCTGGCCGCGTAGGGAGCCCAGAAGGCCTTGGGACGCGCCACCCGCCCGGTCGTCACGAAGATCGCCCGGCCCATCTCCGAGGCCCGCAGCAGGGGCTCGAAGGACCGGATCAGCCGCCAGGTGGCGGTCAGGTTGACCGCGATCGTCTGATCCCAGCTCTTGGGCTCGATGTGGCCGGTCGGCGACAGGCCGCCCAGCACGCCGGCCGCATGAACGATGATGTCCAGCCGGCCGAACCGCTCGAACAGATGCGCCCCCAGCGGATCGAGACCCTCGGGCTGGCGCAGGTCGATGGGCACCAGGGTGGGGTGCTGACCCGTGGCGACGAAGATGGTGTCGTCCAGGGCCTCCAGAGCGCCCTGCGTGCGGCCCAGCGCAATCACATGCGCCCCGGCCTCGGCCAGAGCGATGGCGGCCGCCTGGCCGATGCCGCGCGTGGCGCCGGTGACCAGGGCGATCTTGTCCTGAAGGGGAAGAGTCATGGCGGGCTGTCTAGCGGATTTGCCGCTCAAGTCACGTGTCTTCGGGGCGTTCCGCGTAGCGCCGCGCCAGCCAGGCGCACGCCAGCAACTGGATCTGGTGGAAGATCATCAGCGGCACGATCATCACGCCCGCCACGGCCGGCGCGAAAAGGATGGCGGCCATCGGCGCGCCGGTGACCAGGCTCTTCTTGGAGCCGGAGAAGGTCAGGACGATGCGGTCGGCGACCGAGAATCCCAGCAGCCTGCCGAGCAGGGTGGAAAGGCCCAGGACCAGCCCCAGCAGCAGGCAGCAGAGCAGGGTGACGACCAGCAGCTCGGGAACCGACACCCGCGTCCAGACGCCTTCGACGACGGCATGGCTGAAGGCGGCGTAGACGACCAGCAAGATGGAGCCACGGTCGACATAGCTGACCAGTTGCTTGTGGCGCTCCAGGATCGGCGCGACCCAGGTGCGCAGCAACTGCCCGGCTATGAAGGGCGCCAGCAACTGCAGGGCAATACTGGCGGCCGCATCCCAGCCAGGGCCCGAACCCTGCGCATGCATCGTCAGGCCGACCAGCAGCGGTGTCACCGCCATGCCCAGCAGGTTCGAGGCCGACGCCGCGCAGACCGCGGCAGCGACGTTGCCCCGCGCCAGGGCGGTGAAGGCGATCGAGGACTGCACCGTCGAGGGCAGGCAGCAGAGAAACAGCAGCCCCATGGCCAGTGACGTCGGCAGGATCGAGGTCGGGATCAGCCCCATCGCCAGGCCAAGCAGCGGGAACAGCACGAAGCTGATCCCCAGGACCGCCAGATGCAAACGCCAATGGGTAACACCGGCGATCACCGCCTCACGCGACAGCTTGGCCCCGTGCAGGAAGAACAGCAGGGCGACCACGCCCTTGGTCACGGGGGAGAGGATGTCCGACGCCACCCCCCGGGCCGGCAGCAGCGAGGCCAGGACGACCACGGCCAGCAGGGCGACCATGTAGGGATCGAGGCGCAGGGATTTCATCGGTCGGTCATGCGTCCTGCTGTGTTCCTCCGGCCACCGATCAATGTTCCGTCGGAAACCTGACAGAAAAGGCGGAAACCTGAACCGATCTGGGGCGTTAGCCGGATCGAAGGAGTTCGATACGGTCGCGATGACAGCCCGAGTGTTGATTGTCGAGGATGAAATCCTCACCGCCCTGGAACTGGAAGCCGTCCTCAGTGAGCGAGGGTTCGAGGTCGTGGGCATCGCCCAGGACGCGGCCTCGGCGCGTGCGCTGGCGGCCCAGTGCGTGATCGACATCGCGCTCGTGGATGTGAACCTTCGGGACGGACGCACCGGCGTCGGCCTGGGCGCCGAACTGGCGCGCGAGCGGTCCGCCAAAGTCATCTATCTCACAGCCCATCCGCTGCCGGCGCACGAGCGTCCGGCTGGCGTCCTGGGCCTTCTGACCAAACCCAGTGACGAGACGTCGGTGGTCTCTGCCCTCGACTACGCCCTGCGCCGCCACGAGAACCTATTGCCTCCACCGCCGGCGTTGCAACTGTTTCACTGACAGACCGCGGTCTCTGGCCGGGTGTGAGCGTTAGGATACAGGCGCGCCTATTCCTGGCGGTTCAAGCTGCTCAGCGGCAGCACCAGCGTCACCACCAATCCCTCCGGCCGCCAGTCACGGGTCAGCTTGCCGCCCAGTTGCGTCTCCACGCTGAGCTTGGAAAGGGTCGAGCCGAAGCCTTCGCTTGTGGCGGCGCCCTTGATCCTCGGTCCGCCGGTTTCAGCCCATTCGACGATCAGATCGCGCTTGCTGCGCCTGCAGCAGATGGTCACCCGACCCTCCGGCCGGGAGAAGCCGCCGTACTTGGCAGCATTGGTCGCCAGTTCGTGAAAAATCAGGGCCAGCGGCGTCGCCGCCTGGTCGTCAATGGTCGCCGGGTCGCCCTGGATCGTCACCCGGGCCGGGTCCTCGGTATGATAGGGCCGCAACAGCTCGGTCAGCAGTTCCGACAGCAGGGTCAGTCGCGCGCCTTGCCCGGCCATGGCATGCGGCCGCACGAAGTCATGCGCCCGTCCAAGCGAAACGATCCGTTCGCGCAGGTCCTTGGCAAACCCTGCCGCCTCCGGAAACCGCCGCGCCGACAGCGCGACCAGGCCGGAGATGACCGAGAAGATGTTCTTGATCCGGTGCGACAACTCCCGGCTGAGCAGGGCCTCGGCCTCGGCCATGCGCTTGTGGTCGTGGATGTCCGTGCAGGTCCCGAACCAGCGCGTGATCTGGCCATCGGGCCCGCGCACCGCCCGGGCCCGGCCCAGGGCCCATCGATACTCGCCGCTGTGGTGTCGCAGGCGATACTCGATCTCGTAGGGTTCGCCCGAGGCCAGCGACCGGCTCCAGGCCGCCCAGGCTCGCTCCTGATCGTCCGGATGGAACCTACCCGTCCAGCCCTCGCCGTCGGTCGAGCCCGCCGGCGCCCCGGTGAACTCGTACCAGCGGGCATTGTAATAGTCGTGGTGGCCGTCCGGGCGGGTCGACCAGACCATCTGCGGCATGCTGTCGGCGAGAGCCCGGAACTGGCTCTCGCGCTCGGCCCGCCGGACCAACGCCTGACGCAGCTCCAGCAGGTTCATCACCTGCCGCGCCAGCGCCTCCAGCGCCTTGGCCTGTGATGGGGTCAGGCCGCCAGGGCGTGGCGTCCGGTCCAGCACGCACAGGGCGCCCAGCGCCTCACCGTCCTGAGTTCGAAGCACTGCCCCCGCGTAGAAGCGGAAGTGCTCGGGCCCGTTCACCAATGGACTGTCGGCAAAACGGGGGTCGTCGGCCATGTCGGGCGCCTGATAGAGGGCCTGATCCTGGACGATGGCGTGGGTGCAGACGGAGATCTCGCCCGCCGTCTCGCTCTGGCCTAGGCCACACGCCGACATCAACCACTGGCGGTCGGCGCTGACGAGGCTGATCAAGGCCACCGGCGCGTTACAGATCTGCGCCGCGAGCGCGGTCAGATCGTCGAACGGCGCTTCAGACCCGGTGTCCAGAATCCGGTAGCTCTCCAGCGCGTTGAGCCGGCGGATTTCCTGCTGGTCATCGATCATGCGGCCTCAAAACGCGTGTCTACGAAGCGGTACAATACGCGGGGCCGCCCGAAGTTGCGTGTCGGGGTTCCGACAATGGAACGAATTGCAGCCTAGGCGCTGACCAGGAAAGACAGTTGCCGGCCACCGTCAGCGTCGGCCTGGGCCAGTTCGCGATCGGTCAGGCGTGTGGGGTAGTCGCCGGTGAAGTAGTGATCAGTGAACTGCGGGTTGGCCGGATCCCTCGGGCCCACGCCAAGCGCTTCGTAGAGGCCTTCGACGCTCAGGAAGCCAAGGCTGTCGACTTCCAGGAAGCTGGCCATTTCCTCGAGCGACTTGGTCGCCGCCAACAGCTTGTCCCGCTCGGGCATATCGATGCCGTAGAAGTCCGGCCATTTGATCGGCGGCGAGGCGGACCGCAGGTGCACTTCTGTCGCTCCGGCCTCGCGGACCATCCGGACGATCTTGCGGCTGGTGGTGCCGCGGACGATCGAATCGTCGATCAGCACCACCCGCTTGCCTTCAAGGACGGCGCGGTTGGGGCTGTGCTTCATCCGCACGCCCAGCTCTCGCACGCCCTGCGTGGGCTGGATGAAGGTCCGCCCGACATAGTGGTTGCGGATGATCCCCATCTCGAAGGGCAGGCCGCTCTCTTGCGCGTAGCCGATGGCGGCCGGCACCCCACTGTCAGGCACCGGCACCACGACGTCGGCCTCGGGGCCGCTTTCGATGGCCAGGCGGGCGCCCATCTTCTTGCGCACGTCATAGACCGAGCGGCCGTCGACGACGCTGTCGGGGCGGGCGAAGTAGACCAGCTCGAAGACGCAAGGGC
>JAUMCZ010000202.1:0-26589 GCA_032122215.1 Caulobacter sp. | reverse complement strand
GATGATCGGCCGACTGGTCCGCGCCGAGGACACCGCCGCCCGCCTCGGCCCGGAAGTCTTTGCGCTTGCGCTTCCCGGCACGCCGCAGGCCGCCGGCCGGGCCGCCGCCGAACGCATCGCCGCCGTCATCGCCTGCACCGCCTTCGAGGCCGGCGAGGGCAAGACGCCGTTCACTGTCGATTTCGACATCGGGGTGGCTCAGTTGGAGCGGGGCGAAAGCGCCGCCGCCGCCCTGGAGCGGGCCGCCGCCCGCGCCCTGCAGAGAGAAGCCGGATGACAGACGCCGCCCAGCCTGAGCCCTTGAAGATCGACTTCATCGCCGATGTGGTCTGTCCCTGGTGCTACATAGGTTGGGAGCGTCTCAAGACGGCGCTGGCGATGCGGCCGGATGTGCCGGTCGAGGTTCTCTGGCGACCGTTCCAGCTGGATCCCGCCATTCCCGAGGAAGGCGTTGATCGCGCCAACTACATGGCCGCCAAGTTTCCCAATGCCGAGCGCCGCGCGGCGGCGCTTGAGACCCTCGACAAGGAAGCCGCCAGCGTCGGCCTCACCCTGAAGCTGGCCGAAATCCCGATCTCGCCCAACACCAACGCCGCGCATCGCCTGATCCGCTGGGCGCAGACCGTGGGCCTGCAACAGGCCGCGCTTGAGGCCATCATGAAGGCCTACTTCATCGAGCTGCGCGATATCGGCGACCCGCTGGTGCTGGCCGAGATCGCCGAGGCCATCGGGATGGAAAAGCAGGTGGTGCTCAAGGCCCTGGCCGAGGGGGCCGACAAGGACACCGTCACCCGCGAACACATCCAGGCCCATCAGGCGGGCGTCAGCGGCGTGCCCTTCACCATTTTCGGAGGCAAGGTCGCCATCTCCGGCGCCGATCTGCCGGAACGGCTTTGCAAGGCGATAGACCGGGCATTGGAGGCGGCCTAGAGCACGTCAGGCGGAAGTGTACGCGGTTCCGCCGCCCGGACGTGCTCTAAATGTTTGATTCTAGACCCTTTTGATCAGGTTTTGATGCGTACATCAAAACCTGAAAGGGTCTAGGCGGCCGTCACAATTCCCAGGAAGTCCGCGGCCTTCAGCGAGGCGCCGCCGACCAGGGCGCCGCCGACTTCCTTCGCCTTGAGAATCTCGGCCGCGTTCGACGGCTTCACGGATCCGCCATAGAGGATCGGCGGGATCTTGCCGGCCTCGCCGAACACCTCGACCAGGGTGGCGCGGATGGCGACATGCACCTCCTCGATCTGCTCGAGGGTCGGCGTCAGTCCGGTGCCGATGGCCCAGACCGGCTCATAGGCCACCGCGAACGCCTTGCCCGCCAGGCTGGCCGGCAGGCTGCCGCGGACCTGGCTGGTGACGAAATCCAGAGTCTCGCCCGCCTCGCGCTGCTGCAGGGTCTCGCCGACGCAGACAATGGGCTCCAGACCGGCTCGCAGGGCGGCTTCGGCCTTGGCGGAGACCAGCGCATCGGTCTCGCCATAGCCGGCCCGACGCTCGGAGTGGCCGAGAATGACCAGGGCGGCGCCCGCGTCGACCAGCATTTCGGCCGAGATGTCGCCGGTGAAGGCGCCCGTCTCTTCGGCCCGGCAGTCCTGACCGCCAACTTCAACGCCCGTGCCATTGAGCAGGTCGGCCATGCGCCCCACCAGGGTCGCCGGCGGGCAGAGCGCCACGCGGCAGGCCGGCGGATGAGCGTCGACGGCGGCTGAAACGGCCCGCGCTTCATCGAGCGAAAGGCCAAGGCCGTTCATCTTCCAGTTTCCGGCGATCAGCGGGCGGGCGGCTGTCATTGGCGGGCGATCTCCCTTAGATTTCGTTGGCCGCAACTAGCCGCCTCGCGCCCCGATGTCACGCCAACATTCCGCCGCGCTTGCCTGCTCTGGGACGGGCCGACTATACCCGCCGTTCACGGCCTCGTGCGCCGCCCGTCCAAAAGGTTCGAAGACCCGATGCTCGCCACCATCAAGAAGCTCATGAAGTCCTGGATCGCGGCCGGGATCCTGGGCTTGCTCGTCATCTGCATGGCCTTCCTGGGTCTGGGCACGGACCCCTTTGGCGCGCTGAGCGGCAATGTCGGGACCTGGGTCGTCAAGGCCGGCTCCCACACCGTCGACGCCAAGGAATACGCGGCGATCTTCGACCAGATGCGGAAGATGGCCGAGCAGCGCAACCAGCGGCCGATTTCGGTCGATGAAGCCGTCAAGGGCGGCCTGGAGAAGGCGGCGCTTGAAGAGCTGATGAACGCGGAATCGGTCAACGCCATGCTGGCGAAGCTGGATCTGCGGGCTCCGGACTCCCTCGTCGACGAGGCGATGAAACAGCACCTGTCGCAGTACCCGGGCATGTTCGACGACATCACCGGCGATCTGCGGATGGACCAGCTGAACGAGCTCCTGACGCAGAACAACCTCGACTATCCGCGCTACCGCAAGGCGCTGCACGACTCGATCATCGAGGCGCAGTTCTTCGGCAGCATGGGCAACGGCTTCAAGGCCCCGCGCATCTACTCGGCCCTGCAGGGCGCGTTCGCGACCGAACAGCGCGACTTCGACTACTTCCTGGTCACGCCGGCCAGCGTCGGCGCCATTCCGGCCCCCACCGATGCCGAGATGGAAGCCTTCCTGAAGCAAAACGCCGCCCGGCTGATGCGTCCCGAAGGACGGGTCATCAAACTGGTCCGCTTCAACGCCGCCGATTTCGAGGGCAAGGTCACCGCCGATCCGGCCGAGATCCAGAAGCGCTTCGACTTCCGCAAGGAGTCGCTGTCGGCCCCGGAACTGCGCAGCTACGTCCAGATCCCGATCAAGAACGCCGGTCAGGCCGCCGATGTCGCCGCCCGCCTGACCAAGGGCGAGGACCCGCAGGTCATCGCCAAGGCGGTCGGGACCACCGCCGTGTTCAACACCGACAAGCCGAAGTCCGCCATCTTCGCCAAGGACGTGGCCGACGCCGCTTTCCGCCTCTCCTCCGGCGGCGTCAGCGGCGCCCTGCAGGGCGAGCTGGGCCAGTCGGTGATCAAGGTCACCAAGATCACCCCGGCCCGCGTCGCCAACCTCGAAGAGAACCGCAAACAGCTTGAAGCGGACGTCATCAAGGCGACCGCCGCCAACAAGGCCTATGAACAGGCCCAGGCCTTCGACAAGGCGCACGGCCAGGGCGCGACCCTGGAGCAGGCCGCCCAGAAGGTCGGCGCCACGGTCCTGACCTTTGGCCCGCTCACCGCCGATGGACGGCCGCTGGACCGCAACGCCCCGGTCGATCCGAAGGTCGTCACCAAGCAGGTCCTGGAAACCGCCTTCGGCCTGCCGGCCGGATCGGACAGCCCCCTGATCGAGGTCACCGCCGGCGACCAGTTCTTCGTTCGCGTCGAACGCATCGTGCCGCCCGCCCCGCCCGCCCTGAACGAAGTTCGCGCCGAGCTGTCCGAAGCGCTGATCACCCGCAAGCGCGACGAACTGATCGCCGCCCGCGCCAAGTCCCTCTCCGAGCGGATCCGCAAGGGTGAGAGCGTGGAAGCCGTCGCCGCCTCCAGCGGCTACCGCGCCGTCAAGGTCGCCAGCCTGACCCGCCAGGGGCTGCAGGAATATGCCGGTCTTGGCCGCGATATGGTCGGGACCATCGTCAACGGCTCCAGGGGCCAGGTCTTCACCGTCCCGGTGCCGAACAAGGAAGGCAAGCTGGAGGGCCTGGCGGTCGGCAAGATCACCGCCATTCGTCCCGCCGCTGTCGACCAGGTGGCTCAGGCCACCGAGATGGGCCGCGACACCTTCGGCCGAGGCATCCTGCAGGATATCGACTCCACGACCCGCGGCTGGGCCCGCGATCAGGTGAAGCCCAAGTCGGACCGTGACCGCGCCATCAGGGCGCTGGGCCTCGACCCGAAGGACTATGCCGAAGCGAAGGATGACGCCAAGGCGCCGGCCAAGGACGAAAAGTCCAAGTGACCCAGCAGGCCGGCCTCGAACCCTCTTTTGATGCGTTTGCGGCGGCGTGGGACGGGGGACGGTCTCAGGTCGTCTGGACCCGGCTGATCGACGATCTCGAAACGCCGGTCTCCGCCTATCTGAAGATCGCCAGGGCCCGGCCTTACGCCTTCCTGTTCGAAAGCGTCGAGGGTGGCGCCTGGCGCGGCCGCTACTCCATCGTCGCCATGAAGCCCGACCTGGTCTGGCGCTGCCGGGGCGATCAGGCGGAGATCGCAGAGGGCGCCGATATCGAAGCTGGCCGCTTCACGGCCCGGGACGGCGGCGCGCTGGACAGCCTGCGCGATCTGGTCGCCGCCTCGCGCATCGAGCTGCCGGCCGGCCTGCCGCCGCCCAGCGCCGGCGTTTTCGGGGCCATCGGCTATGACATGGTCCGCCTCGTCGAGCGCCTGCCCGACGTCAATCCTGACCCGCTTGACCTGCCCGATGGTGTGATGATCCGCCCGTCGGTGGTGGCGGTGTTCGACGCCATCGCCCAGGAAATCCTGCTGGTCGCCCCGGCCCGGCCCCGCGCCGGCGTTTCAGCGAAACAGGCCTGGGACGAGGTGCAGGCCACGCTCTATGAGGTGCTGGCCGATCTCGAAGGTCCGATGCCCGCTCCGGGCCAGGCGATGACGGCCGGCGAGGTCGCCTTCACGCCCGGCGTCAGCCGCGAACAGTACGGCGAGATTGTCGAGCGTTGCCGGGGCTACATCGAGGCCGGAGATATCTTCCAGGTGGTCCCCAGCCACCGGTTCAGCGCGCCCTATGCCGGCCAGCCCTTCGCCCTGTACCGCTCCCTGCGGCGGACCAACCCCTCGCCCTTCCTGTTCTATCTGAACTTCGGGCCCTTCCAGCTGGTCGGTTCCAGCCCGGAAATCCTGGTGCGGCTGCGCGACAACAAGATCACCATCCGCCCGATCGCCGGAACCCGCCCCCGCGGCGCAACGCCGGAAGAGGACGCGGCGCTGGAGGCCGAACTGCTGGCGGACCCCAAGGAGCGGGCCGAACATCTGATGCTGCTCGATCTGGGCCGCAACGACGTCGGCCGGGTCGCCCGGCTGCGCGAGGACGGCCGCAATGATGAGGCGCCCGTCGGCAAGGGCGCGTCGGTGCGGGTCACCCAGAGCTTCTTCATCGAGCGCTACAGCCACGTCATGCACATCGTCTCCAACGTCGAAGGCGATGCGCCGGATGGCCTGGACCCGGTCGATGTGCTGATGGCCGCCCTGCCCGCCGGCACCCTGTCGGGCGCGCCGAAGGTGCGGGCGATGGAGATCATCGATGAGATGGAGGTCGTGAAACGCGGCCTGACCTACGCCGGCGCGGTCGGCTACTTCGGCGCCGACGGATCGGTCGATACCTGCATTGTGCTGCGCACCGGGCTGGTCAAGGACGGCATGCTCTACGTCCAGGCCGGCGGCGGCGTCGTCGCCGACAGCGACGCCGACGCCGAGTACGACGAGACCCTGCACAAGAGCCGGGCGCTGCGGCGGGCGGCGGAAGAGGCCTGGCGCTTTCGGTAGGCCTTCACCTCTCCCATAGGGAGAGGTCGGACCTGCGAGGCAGGTCCGGGTGAGGGGTTACGGTCCGTCTGTCCTGGCACAGCCATGGAACCTGCGTGGCCGTTGCCGGAACTGCTGACACCGAAACCCCTCATCCGGCCCTTCGGGCCACCTTCTCCCTCTGGGAGAAGGAATCCTAACCCGCCCCGCCGAACCGCTCGCCCCATTCGGCGACCTGCTCGTCCTCGATCTTCTTGAACAGCACCTCAGGCGCCCGGATCGTCTGGCCGACCGGCAGTCGGTCCAGCTCCACGGCCGCGCCTTCCGACGGCCAGACCAGGGGCCAGCCCTGGTTGAAGGCCTCGGCGATCTTCTCGGCCGCGAACGGAATGAACGGCGCCGACAGCCGCGCGTACAGCGCCGCCAGGTTCAGGGCCGTGCGCACGACCACCGCCGCCCGCGCCGGGTCAGTCTTGATCGCCGTCCAGGGGGCCGCCACCTGCAGGTACTCGTTGCCGAGCACCCACAGGGCCCGCAGCGCCTGAGCGGCCTTGCGCACCTCGATGGCCTCCAGCTGCGCCGTCAGGTCGGCGATGCCGGCGTCGATGTCGGCGTAGAGCTTCAGCTCCAGCTCGCCCGGCTCACCGCCGGCCGGCACCACGCCCTCGAACTTGCTCTCGGCGAACTTGGCGATGCGGTTGACGAAGTTACCCAGCACATCGGCCAGGTCCTTGTTCACCGCCGACTGGAACTGCTCCCAGGTGAAGGCGGTGTCGGACCCTTCCGGCGCATTGGCCGTCAGGTACCAGCGCCACAGATCAGCCGGCAGCAGCTCCAGCGCCGTGTCCATGAACACGCCGCGCTTCTCGCTGGTCGAGAACTTGCCGCCGTACCAGTTCAGCCAGTTGAAGGCCTTCAGCCGGTCGACCGTCTTCCAGGGCTCTTCGGAGCCGAGGATGGTGGCCGGGAAGCTGACGGTGTGGAAGGCGACGTTGTCCTTGCCCATGAACTGGACGTACTCGGTGTCGTCGGCGCCCTTGTCGGTCCGCCACCAGCGTTCCCAGTCGGTCCCTTCCGACTCCGCCCATTCGACCGTGGCGCCGATGTACTCGATCGGCGCGTCGAACCAGACGTAGAAGACCTTGTCCTCGAACCCGGGTCGCGGCAGGCCGTCCTTCATCACCGGGATGCCCCAGGCGAGGTCGCGGGTGATGCCCCGGTCGATCAGCCCTTCGTCCAGGTGCTTGTAGGCGATGGACCTGGTCAGGTGGGGCCAGTTGGCGGAATTGGCATCGATCCAGGCGCGGATACGTTCCTCGACCTTGGTCTGCAGCAGATACAGGTGGTTGGTGTCGCGGACCTCGATGTTCCGCGAGCCCGAGATCTTGCTGTAGGGATTGATCAGGTCGACCGGGTCCAGAAGGTTGCCGCAGTTGTCGCACTGGTCGCCCCGCGCCTTCTCGAAGCCGCAGTGCGGGCAGGTGCCCTCGACATAGCGGTCGGGCAGGAAGCGGCGGTCATCGACCGAGTAGACCATCTTGTCGGTCCGCTCCTCGATCAGCCCCTTGGATTCCAGCACTTCCGCAAAGTGCTGCGTCAGCCGGTGATTGGGCGGATTGGAGCTGCGGCCGAACCAGTCGAACGACAGGCCGAAAGACCGGCTGATGTCGTGCTGCTGGGTGTGCTGTTCATCGCAGTAGGTGCGCACGTCCTGGCCGGCCTCGGCGGCGGCCAGTTCGGCCGGGGTGCCGTGCTCGTCGGTGGCGCAGATGTAGAGCACCTCGGCGCCCGCGGCCCGCTTGAAGCGCGCGAAGACGTCGGCGGGCAGCATCGAACCGGCCAGATTGCCGAGGTGCTTGATCCCGTTGATGTACGGCAGGGCGGAGGTGATCAGAACGCGCGTCATGGGGCGCGGATATAGGCGAGGTCGGCGCCGAATGACAGCCATGCGGCGAAACCGCTTAACGCGCGGCCGCTTGGCCCTATAAAAGCCGGCAGGGACGATTTGCGGAGGGCGCTATGCTTGGATCGATGACGCGGCGGCTGGCCGTGGCGATGGCGGCGGTATCGGTTCTGGGTCTGGCCGCCTGCGGGGGCGGCGAGAAGGCCAAGAACGATACGCTGAAGATCTACAACTGGTCTGACTACATCGATCCCAAGCTGCTCGAGGAATTCACCACGGAGACCGGCATCAAGGTCGTCTACGACACCTTCGATTCCAACGAGGTGCTGGAGACCAAGGTGCTGACCGGCGGCACCGGCTACGACATCGTCGCCCCGTCCAACCACCTGCTGCCCCGGCTGATCACGGCCGGCGCGCTGGAGCCGCTGGACTTCGCCAAGCTGCCCAACCGCAAGAACCTGTGGCCCGACCTCATGGCCCGCTTGGAGCCGTTCGATCCGGGCGCCAAGTACAGCACCCCCTACATGTGGGGCACGATGGGCATCGGCTACAACAAGGCCGAGCTTGCCAGGCGCCTGCCGGGCGTGGCGCTCGACAGCTGGGCGGTGGTGTTCGATCCCGCCAACCTGGCCAGGCTGAAGGACTGCGGCGTCTACTTCCTCGACGCTTCGGAAGACATGTATGCGGTGACCCTGCACTACATGGGCAAGGACTCCAATTCGAAGAACCCGGCCGACTATGAGGCCGCCACCGAGCTCCTGCTCAAGCTGCGTCCCTACGTCCGCAAGTTCAACAGCAGCGAGTACATCGAGGCCCTGGCCAACGGCGATGCCTGCCTGGTTGTCGGCTACAGCGGCGACATCCTCCAGGCTCGGGATCGGGCCGACGAGGTCAAGAAGGGCGTCGAGGTCGGCTACTTCATCCCCAAGGAAGGCAGCCAGGTCTGGTTCGACACCTTCGCCATTCCCGCTGACGCCCCGAACAAGGAAGCGGCCTACAGGTTCCTCGACTTCATGATGCGGCCGGAGATCATCGCCCGCGCCTCCAACTCGACCAACTACGCCAACGCCAACCTGCCGGCGACCCAGCTGGTCAAGGCCGAGGTGCGCGACGACCCCAACGTCTATCCGACCCAGGAGGTCTTCAATCGCCTGTTCGTGACGACCACCAAGGACCAGGCCCTGGTCAAGGTCGTCAACCGCCAGTGGACCAAGGTCCGCGACGGTCAATGAGCGGTCCTGCCCCGACCCCTGCCAAAGGGGGCCGGCCCGCCAAAGGGACCGGTAAACGCCTTAACATCGGGGCCGTGCGGTCCAGCTTCGCGCCGTGGAACGATCCGGCCGCCACGCCCCTGGTGCGCTTCCAGGGGGTGACCAAAAGGTTCGGCGACCAGACGGCGGTCAAGGACGTCTCGCTCGACATCTATCCAGGTGAGTTCTTCGCCCTGCTTGGCCCCTCGGGCTGTGGCAAGACGACCCTGATGCGCATGCTGGGCGGGTTCGAGACGCCCAACGCCGGGACCATCACCCTGGCCGGGCAGGACCTGGCCGGCATCCCGCCGCACAAGCGGCCGGTCAATATGATGTTCCAGTCCTACGCCCTGTTCCCGCACCTGACCGTCGAGCAGAACATCGCCTTCGGTCTGAAGCAGGAGGGCCTGCCCAAGGCCGAGATCGCCGCCCGCGTCGTCGAGATGCTGGAGCTGGTCAAGCTGCGGCCCTTCGCCCGCCGCAAGCCCGACCAACTCAGCGGCGGCCAGAAACAGCGTGTGGCTCTCGCCCGCGCCGTGGCCCGCAAACCCCAGATGCTGCTGCTCGACGAGCCGCTCGGCGCCCTCGACAAGAAGCTGCGCGAGGAGACCCAGTTCGAGCTGATGGACCTGCAGGTCGAGCTCGGCATGACCTTCCTGATCGTCACCCACGACCAGGAAGAGGCCATGGTCATGGCCGACCGCATCGCCGTCATGCGCGAAGGCGAGATCGCCCAGATCGGCCGTCCAGAGGAGGTCTACGAGACCCCGGCCAACCGCTATGTGGCGGAATTCCTCGGCGACGTGAACCTGTTTGAGGCCAAGGTCAGCGCCATCGAGCACCCGATGGCCCGACTGTCCGCCACCGGCGCCCCTGACGGCTTCTACGTCCTCGATGACGACTGCCCGTCAGCCGGAACGGCGGTGAACCTCGCCGTCCGTCCCGAGAAGATGCGCATCAGCCTGGAGCCGCCGCCGGCCGGGACCCACAACGTCCTCTCCGGCGAAATCTGGGACATCGGCTACACTGGCGACTGGACCAACTACATCGTCGAACTGCCGGGCGAGAAGCTGATCCGGGTGGCCAAGGCCAACGCCAGCCGCATCGTCGAGCGGCCCATCGGCTGGGACGACAAGGTCTTCGTGACCTTCGCTGACGACGCCGGCGTGGTGCTGACCCAATGACCTCCCGTCCGTCATCCCGGCCGCAGCGCGCAGCGCGAAGAGCCGGGACCCAGGGGGGGACAGATCACCATACCAGCCGCTTCCAGAATCGGCGCGCGCGGCCCCTGGGTCCCGGCTCTTCGCTGCGCTTCGGCCGGGATGACGGAATGGGGAGGGCGGCATGAAATCACCGCTCCCCAAGCTGTCGGCGCTGATCCCCTACGCCTGGCTGCTGATCTTTTTCGCCCTGCCCTTCCTGATGGTGTTCCGGCTGTCGCTGTCCGACAGCGCCCTGTCGATCCCGCCCTATGAGCCGCAGATCGACTGGAGCGGAGGGATCGACGGCATCAAGGCCTTCCTCGGCGGGCTCGACTTCGACGCCTACAAGCAGCTGGGCAGCGACAGCCTCTACGCCAAGTCCTACATCTCGAGCCTGCGTTTCGCCGCGGAGGGCACCATCCTCGCCCTGCTGGTCGGCTATCCGATGGCCTATGGCATGGCCCGCTGCAAACCCTCGACGCGCAGCCTGCTGCTGATGCTGGTCATCCTGCCGTTCTGGACCAGCTTCCTGATCCGGGTCTACGCCTGGGTAGGCATTCTCAAGCCCGAGGGGCTGCTCAACGCCGGTCTTGCCCTCGTCGGCATCCCGCCGACCGATCTGCTCTACACCCCCGCGGCTGTGCAGATCGGCCTGGTGTACAGCTACCTGCCCTTCATGGTGCTGCCGCTGTACGCCGCTCTGGAGAAGATGGACTACACCTTGCTCGAGGCCGCCGCCGACCTCGGCTCGCCGCCCTGGAAGAGCTTCTGGCAGGTGACCGTCCCGCTCTCTGTCCCGGGCGTCATCGCCGGCTGCCTGCTCTGCTTCATCCCCATGCTCGGCGAGTTTGTCATTCCCGACCTGCTCGGCGGACCCGGCTCGCTGATGATCGGCCGCTCGATCTGGATGGAATTCTTCGCCAACCGGGACTGGCCGTTCGCCTCGGCGGTGGCGGTGGTCCTCTTGTTGACCCTGGTCGTGCCGATCGTCCTCTACCAGCGCCAGCAGGTGAAGGCCCTGGAGGCGGGCGCATGAAGCGCGGTCCCTCCCCCTTCAACCTGGTCAGCCTGACCGTCGGCTTTGCCTTCCTCTACCTGCCGATCCTGCTGCTGGTGGTCTGGTCCTTCAACGCCAGCAAGCTGGTCACCGTCTGGGGCGGTTTTTCGACCAAATGGTACGGCACGCTGTTCCAGAACGAACAGCTTATGGCCGCCGCCTGGGTCACCCTGCGCGTCGGCCTGATCAGCGCCACCCTGGCGACGATCCTCGGCACGCTGGCCGCCGTCGCCCTGACCCGGCACGGTCGCTTCCGGGGCCGTACGCTGTTTTCGGGCATGAGCTACGCGCCGCTGGTCATGCCCGAGGTCATCATGGGCCTCAGCCTGCTGCTGCTGTTCGTCGCCCTGAAGATCGACCGCGGCTTCCTGACGGTCACCGTCGCCCACACGACCCTGACCATGGCCTATGTCGCCGTGGTCGTGCAGTCGCGCCTGGCCACTTTCGACAAGGCGCTCGAGGAAGCGGCCCAGGACCTCGGCTGCACGCCGACGCGGGCCTTCTGGCAGGTCACCCTGCCGAATATCTTTCCAGCGATTCTGGCCGGTTGGATGCTGGCCTTCACCCTGTCGCTGGACGACCTGGTGATCGCCAGCTTCACCAGCGGCCCCGGCGCCACCACCCTGCCGATGCGGATCTACAGCCAGGTCAGGCTCGGCGTGTCGCCGGAGATCAACGCGGTCTGCACCTTGCTGATCGGCGTCGTCGCCATCGGGGTGATCTGCTGGTCCATCGGAACGAAGTGGCGGTCGCGGGCGGCGCCCGCAGTCTGAAGGCCTACTTCAGCAGAAGCTGGCCCTGCTTCTGGACCTTGTCGCGCACCTTGCCGGCCAGCATGCCGAGGATGCCCGGCAGCACGATATCGATCCGGATTTCCTGCTCCAGCACGTGCAGCGCACCGGTCACGGTCTGACCCATGGCGATGGCGGTGAAGTTCAGGGTGTCGCCGGTCCAGGTCTTCTCGACCTTGGCCTGGCCACCGCCGGCCAGTTGCTGCTCGATCTTGTCGAACCCCTCTTCGATCCGCCGGCGCGCCTCGGCCTGGCCCAGTTGGTGAGGGAGGTTGATGGTAAGCGGTTTGGACACGGCGATTCCCTGGATACGACAGCTCACCTGCAATCTGGGGGCCGTCTGCCTAACCCGCAACCCGCCCCCCCGGTTGCGAGCAAGACAAAGGGCGGGCCCCGAACGGGACCCGCCCTTCCAGCCTCCGGCAAGCGGACGGCTACTTGGGCATCAGAACCGTGTCGACGACGTGGATCACGCCGTTGGACTGGTTGACGTCGGCGATGGTCACCAGCGACTTGCCGCCCTTGGCGTCGGTCACTTCCACGCCCGCCGCGGTCTTGGCAGCCGTCAGGGGTTCACCCTGCACGGTGGTCAGGGTCGCCGTGCCACCGCCGGCTTCAATCGCGGCCAGGATGTCGGCGGCGCTCATCTTGCCGGCCACGACATGGTAGGTGAGGATCTTGGTGAGCGTCGCCTTGCTCTCCGGCTTGACCAGGGTGTCAACCGTACCCGCCGGCAGCTTGGCGAAGGCGGCGTTCGTCGGGGCGAACACGGTGAACGGACCCGGGCCCGACAGGGTCTCGACAAGGCCGGCCGCCTTGACCGCCGCGACCAGGGTCGTGTGGTCGGCCGAATTGACGGCGTTCTCGATGATGTTCTTGGTCGGATACATGGAGGCGCCGCCGACCATGACGGCCTGGTCAGCAGCGGTGGCAGGGGCGGCCGCGGGTGCGGCGGCTTCAGTCGTGGCCATCTCTGCGGTGCTGTCATTGGAGCAGGCCGCAGTCAGGGCGGTAGCGACGACGAGCACGGCGGCCGCGCTTAGAGCGCGGGATTTCAGACTACGCATGGGGGAAATCCTTGGATACGCACGGCGAAACAGCCGTGGACCTTAGGTACGCGACCAGGCCGGCGTTGGATTACTATGCCACGAAATGAGTATGTCGCTTTTGCGGGGCTTGCCGCGAGATAGGCGCAAACGCTATCAGGCGCCCTTGGCCGGCTTAGCTCAGCGGTAGAGCAGCGGTTTTGTAAACCGAAGGTCGCGGGTTCAATCCCTGCAGCCGGCACCAGCTTTTCAGTGACGGGCTTGCGGTCCGGTCGTCAGGTTCCAGATCACCGCATCGACGTTCGCGACCAGTCGCTTGAAGAACTTGCGCATGGCGACCCTCCAGGGCCCGAAGCGGGCCGGTCAGCGATCAAACGTTAACGGAGACCATTGGTTTCATCTGTCCGGCGGCTGACAAACCGGACACCCCTGTTAAGGACAGGTCATGACCAGCCCTATCCGCGTCTTCATCGACGCCGACGCCTGTCCGGTGAAGGACGAGATCTACAAGGTGGCCGGCCGCTACGGCCTGAAGTCCTTCGTGGTCGCCAACAGCTTCATGATGGTTCCGCAGTCGCCGCTGATCGAAAGGGTCATCGTCGACGCCGGCCCGGACGTGGCGGACGCCTGGATCGCCGAGCGCTGCGGGCCGAAGGACATCGTCGTCACCAACGACATTCCATTGGCCGACCTTTGCCTCAAGGCCGGCGCCCAGGTGCTCAAGCCGACCGGACGGCCGTTCACCGCCGACAGCATCGGCTCGGCCCTGGCGACCCGCTCGATCATGGAGCACATCCGCTCGACCGGCGAGATCACCGGCGGCCCTCCCCCGTTCGGCCGTGAGGACCGTTCGCGCTTCCTGCAGGCCCTGGACCAGGCCGTGAATATCGCCAAACGCCGTCCCGGTTGATGCCTGCGTCTCACAGGCTAAGGTGCCGCCCTGGGATGGAGGGCCTTTCATGAACATGATGCTCGCGCCGCTGCGCAAGTACGCCGACTTCTACGGACGGGCCACGCGCACCGAGTACTGGATGTTCTTCCTGTTCCGCGTGCTGCTGGTCGTCGCCTTCATCATCCCCATGATCATTCTGGCGGCCCTCGACAGCGGTGCGCCGGCCGATCCCGATGGCAACGCCAGCGGCTTCGGCCTCGGCATCGGCCTGATCATGATCCTCGGCGGCCTGGTCTATGTCGGCCTGCTGATCCCGGAACTCGCCGTCACCGTTCGCCGGTTCCACGACCAGGACCTGTCCGGCTGGCTGGTTCTGCTTGGCCTGATCCCGGCGGGTGGCTTCGTGATTTTCATCTTCATGCTGCTGCAGGGCACGAACGGCACGAACCGCCACGGCCCCGATCCCCGCGCCCCCACCGAAGACACGGCCCGAATTTTCACCTGATAGCAGAGCAGAACAGAACGGTGGTTGCCTGACAGGCGAGCCTCGGGCAGGCTCGCGCCACCGTCCCGCGTGTGTTGGGACCAACTGGGTTGGAAAAGGGGCTGTTCATGGATCTGATGTTCGCGCCGTTGCGCAAATACGCCGACTTCAACGGTCGGGCTCGCCGGTCGGAGTACTGGCTGTTCTGGCTCTTCACCACAATCGTGTCGATCATCCTCACCTTCGTCGGCGGCCTCGTCATGGGCGGCAACGATCCCAGCAATCCGTTCAGCGGCGGCAACCTGCTGTCCTGGATCTGGACCGTTGCGATCCTCATCCCCTCGATCGCTGTAGGCGTCCGCCGGCTGCATGACAGCAATCGCTCCGGCTGGTGGCTGCTTCTGATCCTCCTGCCGATCATCGGCGCCATCGTCCTGCTGATCTTCTTCGTGCTTGATGGGACCCCGGGCTCCAACAAGTTCGGCCCCGACCCCAAGGGTCGCGGCGCGGCCGACACCTTCAGCTGATATTGATCGACTGGCGGATCATGGCGGCGAGGTCTATCTGACGCCGCCATGATCCCGGTCACCCCCGCCATCACTCTGGACGACAGCGAGATCGAGCTGAGCTTCATCCGCGCGTCCGGTCCCGGCGGCCAGAACGTCAACAAGGTGGCCACCGCGGTGCAGTTGCGGTTCGACGTGCGCAATTCACCGTCGTTCAACGACTATGTCCGTGAGCGGCTCGAAAAACTGGCCGGCTCGCGACTAACCAACGATGGCGAGATCGTGCTGACCGCCAATCGTTTCCGCACCCAGGAACGCAACCGTGCCGACGCGATCGAGCGTCTGACGGCGCTGATCGCCCAGGCTGCAACGCCTCCGCCGCCCAAACGCCGGCCGACTCGCCCTACCAAGGCTTCCAAGGAGCGACGGCTTTCGGCAAAGTCGCGCAGGGGGACGATCAAGTCCGGACGAGGGCGACCTGCCGGCGACGAATAGCCACACTCGCATAACATCGTGACGCCATTGAAAGCGTCGCCTTCACGACCTATCTGAACCGTTAGTCCAGGGAATAAAAATGCGCTCAGTCTTTGTCGCTTCAGGGATTGCCGCCCTTGCGGCCCTCGCCGCCGCCTGTGGTCCGACCGGCTCCGAGCCGGCCTCGGCGCCGTCCAGCGCCCCCGCCGCGCCGCCGGCCCCCAAGCTGACTGATGCGGAGAAGACCGCCATCCTGGCTACCCTGCCCGCCCCCTACAACACCGGCGACCTGACTGCAGGCAAGCAGGCCTTCGCCCTCTGCCAATCCTGCCACACGATCGCCGAGGGCGGACCGAACAAGACCGGCCCCAACCTTTACGGAGTCTTCGGCCGCGTCGCCGGGGCCCACGAGGGCTTCAAGTATTCCGACGCGCTCAAGGCCGCCGGGTTCAAATGGGACGCCGAGAAGCTCGACGCCTGGCTTGCCAACCCCAAGACCTTCCTGCCGGGCAACCGCATGACGTTCGTCGGTCTGAAGGACGAACAGAAGCGCCGTGACCTGATCGCCTACATCAAGGTCGAGACAGGCTACAAACCGGGAGAATGACAAGGACGCCATGGACGCGCGCAGAGCTCTCTTGTTGCGGTTCTACAAGGCACTCGACGCCAAGGACGTCGATGCGATCATGGCCCTGCTGCATCCCGACGTCGACTTCCCGGATCAGCTCGACAGCGACAACCGCCTGCACGGCGCCGCCGCCGTGCGCGCCTACTACGTCCGGGCCTTCGGCCTGGTCACCGGCGAAAGCACCCCAACCGCCTTTCGCGCCCGGCCGGATGGCAGCATGGAGGTGCGCATTCATCACCATGTGACCAGCATCGACGGCGCCCTGTGGCATGATGGTCTGGTGGACTACAGTTTCGACTTCCGGGATGGACTGATCTTGCGATTTGACCGGCTTGATGAACAGACCGGATGAACCAGACACAAGTGCGCAGGGACCTTTTGGAGGCTCTGTACGAGGCCTACAACCAGCGTAACGTTCCGGCCATGGTCGCCAGCCTGTCGCCGGATGCCGAGTGGTTGGATATGCTCAAGGGCGTGCCGATCAAGGGTCGAGATGCCGTCGGCGCCTACTGGACGCAGCAGTTCAAGCAGATGGATTTCGAGGTCACGCCCCTGACCATCGACGCCTTGCCCGACGGCCGACTGGTCGTCACAGCCGCCCAGACCATGAAGCGGCCCGACGGCACGCTCTGGGGCAACGAGAAGGTCACCCACGTCATCACCTTCGGCCCCGACGGCCTGATCCAGCGAATGGACGCCAGCTAGCCGATCCTGAAGGTCGGCGCCGGCAGGGCAAGCTGCGTGTCGGCGATCGCTTCTCCCCGGAAGAACCGCAGAAGCAGGTCCTGCACCGCCGGATGGGACTCGAAGACATTGTGACCGGCGTTTTCGACGAACACCCGGCTGCGACGCCGGAACTGCTCCGCCACCTCCGCCTGCTCTTCCAGCGGCGTGCGGCCATCGAGGGTTCCGGCGATCAGCAAGGCGGGATGATCAATACGCATGGGAGCGCGATAGGCAGCGCCGAGATCGAGTCCCGGAATGGCGCCCAGCAGGTGGGGCATCGGGAAGTTCAGGGCGTCCCCCATCACCGCCGTGCGCGCTTCACGGCGCACCTGGGCCAGTCGGCCGGGTGAAATACCTGAAGCGATGTCCATGGCCTCCGACATGCCGGAGATGGCCAGCATCCGGTCGATATCCTTCAGGAAGGGGGCCAGGACGGCAGTCTCACCGGCATCGAGGGCCAGGTACATTCCCGGCAGCATGACGAGGGTGTCCGGATTGGCGATCAAGCTGCCAGCCAGGATCTGTACCGTGAAGCCGCCGACCTTCAGATCGGTTGGCGCACCGCGCACCGTCACCCGCACCGTCGCCGGCTGGGCCTCCAGCCTGGCATGAACGCGCCGCATCAGGGCCGGAAGGTCGGGGATCTTCGCCCGGACAGCCGGATCGGCGCCGATCAGGGCGTCGACGCGCCGGAAGTAGGCGTCGAGCCGCCCGGGCCGCTTCACCGTCTGGTCCTGGCCCTCGAGGCTGGCCAGAGCGACTCGCCGAACCCTGTCGCCATGCTGGCGCAGGATGGCCAGCGCGAGATGGGAGCCATAGCTGATCCCCCACAGATCGATCGACTCCGCGCCCAGGTGACGGCGCAGGGCATCGACGTCGTCGGCGCTTTCACGGGTGTTGTAGCCCCGCATTGCGACACCCGCCTTCGTCCAGTCGGCCCAGGCCTTGACCAGCTGAGCCTTCTGGTCGGCCACCAGTCCGGCCCGGGTCAGGACCGGCAACGGCCCTTCGCGCGGCGCTGCGGGCGGAATGGCGCTCGCCGCCCCCGTGCCACGCTGATCGAAGGCGATGACGTCAGCCACCTCGCGCAGGGCCATGAAGATCGGAAAGCGCGGCCCCGCCGCTGTACCCGTGGCTGTGCCGCCGGGCCCACCGGCCAGATAGACAATGGGCGGGCCGGGCCTTGCCGCCCGCGACGGGAAGCGCACATAGGTCAGGCGGATCTGCCGCGAGGCGGGATCACGCCGATCCTCCGGAACCATGAAGGCGCCACGCTCGGCATCGGTCTCTTCGCCGCGCCAGCCCTTGAAGCGAAAAGGGCCGAGCGGCGGCGACTGGGCGAGAGCGAGGCCGGGAAGGGCCAGGGCGGAGGCGGCGAGGACGGCGCGGCGGCTGAGAGCGGTGAAGGTCATACCGTCAGCTTTGGACATCTCACCGTGCCTGTCGGGGCTGTTTCGGTGAACGGTCGCACCGGGTCGGCGAACGGCAGCGCACTTCGGTGAATGGCGCGCTAGGGTGCTGCCCATGTGGCGCCTGCTTCTCATCCTCGCCGGATTTCTGCTCTGCTGGCCCGTGTCGGCCAGCGCCCAAGGCGTCGATTGGCACGCCTGCCAGGGGGTGATCGCCGACGGCGCCCCCCAACTCAGCGACTGCCGTCCTCAGTTGGGCCCCATCAACCCGCAAGGCCGGGAGATCTGGCTGCGCGGCATCGTCCGGCAGCCTTCGGGTGACGATCCACAGGCCCTCTATCTGGCGGGTACCGCCTCGTCGCAGGCCTGGCTCAACGGCGCCCGGGTCGGCGCTAACGGGACGCCGGCGGCGACGGCGTCAGCCGAGACCCCGGGGCGCTTCCAGATCGCCTTTCCGATCCGCGACGCCGTCTGGCGCCCGGGCGATAACGAGCTGGTCGTTCGGCTGTCGTCGCATCATGGCGGTTTGCGCCTCGATCGGCCTATCGGCGCCATCTTCATCGCCCGCTATCCCTTGCCCTCGCGCAGCGGCCTGCTGGCCATCACCTTCATCGCGGCCGGCGCCCTGTTCGCCGGCGCGTTCGGGTTCGCGGTCATCCACGCCCTGCGCCGCACCGACTCCAGCCTGATCCTGGCGCTCATCGCCGGGGTCGCGGGCCTGCAGGCGGTCCTCGAAAGCCTGCGCGCCCTGATCGCCTATGCCTACCCCCTGCACGCCTGGCGCCTGGTCGGCATATGGAGCCTCGCGGCCGTCTTCTCGGTGCTGCTGGTCGCCTTCGTCGCGGCGCGCTTCTGGCCCAGCGCGCGACACGCCCTGGTCAGCCTGGCCGTCGTTGCGGTGGCGGCGACCAGCCTGGCGCCCGGCTTTGACCTGAAGACCGGCTTCGCGCTGCTGACCGGCGTGGTCATCAGCGCCCTGTTGGCCGGCGCGGCTGTCTGGCGCCGCCGCCCCGGATCCGTACCGATCCTCGCCTACCTGTCGCTGTTCCTCTTCGTCGGCCTGGCCTTCCCGGCCTGGCTCGTCGATCTCTCCTACTTCCTGCTCGCCGCCGGCCTCATCCTGCCCCTGCTGGCCTTCGAGGTCGTGCGGCTCGGCCGCGACGACCGGGGTCGCGAAGCCGCCCTGACCCGCGAGGTGGCGCGACCGGACTGCCTGACGGTGGTGTCAGCCCGCGGGGTCGAGCGGGTGCCGATCGCCGACGTTGTCGCCATCCTTGGCGCTGACGACTACGTCGAGCTCAGGCTGAGCGGCGGTCGCTGTCTGTTGCACGCGGCCCGGCTCGACCGCCTGGAGACCGAGCTGCCAGCCGGCTTCCTGCGTGTTCATCGCTCGGCCATCGCCAACCTGGCCTTTGCCACCGGCTTGGAGCGCGACGCGGGGCGCTCGCGGCTGATCCTGCAGTCCGGCACGACCCTGCCCGTGAGCCGGTCGCGACTGGCGACCGTGCGTGAGGCGCTTGGAGCCTAGACCAACAGGTCGGCGCAGGCGTCGACGATGGCGTCGGCGTCCAGGCGGTACTTGGCATAGAGGTCCGGCAGATCGCCCGACTGGCCGAAACTTTCCATGCCGAGCGCCCGCACCCGCTGGCCGCGCACGGAGCCCAGCCAGGACAGGGCGGCCGGCGAGCCATCGAGCACCGTCACCAGCACGGCGTCGGCGGCCAGCGGTTCCAGCAGCCGTTCGGCCGTCGCCATCCGCGCCTCGCCCCCCGTCCAGCGGGCCCGGCCGGCGGCTGTCCAGTCAGCGTGGAGAACGTCCGGCGAGGTGACGGCGAGCAGGCCGGCCTCGGGCAGATCTTCCAGGATGGCCTCGAAGGCGGCCAGGGCCTCAGGCGCGATGGCGCCGCTGTAGACCAGGGCCAGCTTCGCCCCCGCGGCCGGCGGCTTCATCCAGTAGGCGCCATCGATGACGCCGCTGCGCCAGGCCTCGTCGGCGCGGACCGGCTGGACCAGGCTGCGGGTCGACAGGCGCAGGTAGGTCGAGCCACCGTCGTCGCGCTGGATGCGGTCGAAAGCGTGGGCCATGAGCACCGCCGTCTCGTCGGCGAAGGCGGGCTCGTAGGAATCGAGTCCCGGCTGGCTCATCCCGATCAGCGGCGTGCCGATCGACTGGTGGGCCCCGCCCTCCGGCGCCAGGGTCAGGCCGCTGGGCGTCGCCACCAGCAGGAAGCGGGCGTCCTGGTAGCAGGCATAGTTGAGGGCATCGAGGCCGCGGGCGATGAAGGGGTCGTACAGGGTGCCGACCGGGAACAGGCGCTCACCGAACACCGAGGAACTCAGGCCCAGCGCCGCCAGGGCGATGAACAGGTTGTTCTCGGCGATGCCCAGCTCGACATGCTGTCCCGTCTCGACCATCGACCAGACCTGGGCCGAGGGGATGCGGCGGTTCTTGAAGACGTCCTCATGGGCCCGGCGATGGAAGACGCCGCGCCGGTTCACGAAGCCGCCCAGGTTGGTCGACACCGTCACGTCCGGCGAGGTGGTCACCACCCGGCCGGAGAAGTCGTCGGTCCGCTTGGCGATCTCGAACATCACCTTGCCGAAGGCGGCCTGGGTCGAGATGTCCTTGTCGGCGACGACGGCTGCCAGCAGGTCGTCGGCGCCTGGCAGGGCCACGGTCGGCGCGACCTTGCGGCCATCCTTGCGGGCCGCGAACGGGGCCGTATCGACGGTGTGTCGCAAGGCCGCCCGCTCGTTGTCGCCCAGCCCCGAGAAGATATCCCACTCCTCGCCCTCGACCACGCCGAGCCTTCCGCGCAGCTCGCCGATCTGGGTCGGCGTCATCAAGCCCGAATGGTTGTCCTTGTGGCCCTGGAACGGCAGCCGCCAGCCCTTGACCGTGTAGGCGATGAAGAACCTTGGCGCGTCGTCCTCGGCCGCCCGTTCGAAGGCCTCCAGGATGGTCTCCAGGCAGTGGCCGCCCAGCTTCGTCATCACCAGCGCCAGGTCATCGTCGCTGTAGCCTTCGATCAGCTTCAGCGCCTTCTTGTCGCCGGCCAGATCGACCGACAGCCGTTCGCGCCAGGCCTTGCCGCCCTGATAGGTCAGCGCCGAATAAAGATCGTTCGGCGCTGTCTCGATCCAGCCGCGCAGCGCCTCGCCGCCGGGCCGCGCAAACGCCGCCAGCTGACGTTTCGACCACTTCAGCGTCTCGACCCGCCAGCCGGCGGCCTCGAAGATCTCGCCATAGCGGGTGAACATCCGGTCCGACGTCGTCGCATCCAGGCTCTGGCGGTTGTAGTCGACGATCCACCAGGTGTTGCGCACATCGTGTTTGCAGGCCTCGATCAGGGCCTCGTAGATGTTGCCTTCGTCCAGCTCGGCATCGCCCAGCAGCGAGATCATTCGCCCCATGGCGTCCGGCTTTACCGCGCCGCGCGCCGCCAGATAGTCCTGGGTCAGGCTGGCGAAGGCGGTCATCGCCACACCCAGGCCAACCGAGCCGGTGGAGAAGTCGACGTCGTCGATGTCCTTGGTCCGCGAGGGATAGGACTGCGCCCCGCCGAGGCTACGGAAGCGTTGCAGCTGGTCGAGAGTCTGGCGGCCGAACAGGTGCTGGATGGCGTGGAACACCGGGCTGGCGTGCGGCTTGACGGCCACCCGGTCCTGCGGCCGCAGGGTGCGGAAATAGAGCGCCGTCATCAGCGTCGTCATCGAGGCGCAGGACGCCTGATGACCACCGACCTTCAACCCATCGCGGCTCTCACGCAGATGGTTGGCGTTGTGGATCGTCCAGCTGGCCAGCCAGAGCACCCGCTCCTCGAGCCTGCGCAGCAGGGCGATGTCCTGCCGCCCGGGGCTCGCCGATCCGTCATCCATGCTCAAACGCCATTCAAAGCCGAAGATTTCGACCCTTCATAGGCGTGGTCGCCGGTAAAGGCTACCGGCGGAACAGTCTCGGCGATCGCTCGAGCGCGCGACGAGATAACCTCCCACCAGCCATCTGACCCCGTTGCGCAATCAGAGGCGCCCCCTCAGATACAGGCTGTCGCGAGGATCGAACGATGGACTGGCTGTACGCCCTTGGACTCCTGGTCATTGTCGTCCTGCTCGCGCCCCTCTGGTCATGGATGCTGTGCGACATGCGGCGGCGCGGCGGCGGTGGACTCGGGCCGGCGCTTGGCGAGTTGAACGCCGCCTTCGATCCCTCCAGCCGACACCCGGTTGAAGTCCGCGAGCAGCTGCCCGCCGAGCAGCCGAAGGGCGATCCGCCCACCTGACCGCAGCCAAGGGCTCTACCGGCGAAGGGGCCCTCCGGCATGGCTTCAATCTAGCCGCGATCAATCGCTTCGGTCATAACGGTCGGCGTATCTTCAAAGGTTGAACCGCCCCCGTGACCGACGCCCTGGTACTGAGCCGCCTGACCAAATCCTTCGGCGGCAAGGCGGCCGTCTCCGACCTCGATCTCACCGTGCGCTCCGGCGAACTCTACGCCCTGCTCGGCCCCAACGGCGCCGGCAAGACCACCACCTTGCGGATGGTCGCCGGTCTGCTGGCCCCGACCAGCGGTTCGATCAGCGTGTTCGGCATCGACGCCCTGCGCGACCCGGCCGCCGCCAAGGCCATCATCGCCTGGGCCCCCGACGAGCCGATGCTCTACGACCGGCTCAACCCGATGGAGTACCTGGAGTTCGTCGCCGGCCTGTGGGGCGTCGATGGCAAGACCGCCCGCGCCAAGGCCGAAGAACTGCTCAAGTGGCTGGGCCTGTGGGAGCAGCGTTCGCAGCGTTGCGAGGGCTTCTCGCGCGGCATGAAGCAGAAGACGGCGCTGGCCGGAGCCCTGATCCACGACCCCAGGCTGCTGATGCTCGACGAGCCGCTGACCGGCCTCGACGCCGCCATGGCCCGCCAGGTCAAGGACGTGCTGCAGGAACGGGTGCGCCAGGGCGGCACCGTGATCCTGACCACCCACATCCTCGAGGTCGCCGAGCGGATGGCCGACCGTATCGGCATCATCCAGGGCGGGCGCCTGCTGGCCGAAGGCACCCTCGAAGAGTTGCGCGCCCAGGGTGGCCGCGGCGATACCAGCCTTGAGGACCTGTTCCTGCAGCTGACCGAGCCGGCGACCCTCCAGGCTGAGATTGGCTGATGTTCAAGGCTGGCTCCGTCCCCTGGCTCGCCCTGCACGAGCTGCGCATGATGTCCCGTGAGATGCAGCGCGATAAGGCGCGGGTGTTTCAGTGGGTGATGCTGTCCATCTTCATGGTCTTCCTGCTGGGATGCGGGGTCGGCCTTGGCCTGCTGATCCGCGAAACCGGCCTGCCGCCGATCAATCCGTTGATCGTCACCATCGTCGACCTGTCGGTGCTGGTGATGTTCAGCATCATGGCCTCTTCGACCCTCGCCCGGGCCGCCCAGGTCCTTTATCAGCGCGACGATCTCGACCTGCTGTTTTCGTCGCCGATCCCGGCCCGCAAGATCCTCGCGGTCCGCTTCACCGGCATCGCCTTCAGCGTTACCGTCTTCTGGCTGTTCATCGCCTTCGGGCTGACCGTCCCGATCGCCGTGCTGGGCGAGCCCAGGGTGCTTGCGGCGCTCCCCGTGCTGCTCTCTCTGGGGCTGCTGTCCAGCGCCGCCGGTCTGTTGCTGACCACCCTCCTCTTCCGCCTGCTCGGCCCTCGCCGCACCCGCGTCCTGGCCCAGGTTCTGTCGGCCCTGATCGGCGCGGCCGTCTTCCTGGCCTTCCAGCTACCCAACATCATGCGCGGCGTGGACTCGAACTACAGCCGCATGAACTGGCTTCGCCCCTACATCACCGGAGAGGTCCATATCGACCTGCCGCCATACGCGGACCTGCCGGCGCGCGCCGCGCTGGGTGAGCCCATCCCTCTGCTCATCGTCGTCGGCTTCTGCCTGGCCGTTTTCCTGCTGGTCACCCAGGGCCTGGGCCGCCGCTTCGCCCGGGACGCCTCCGTGGCGGTCGGCAGTGACGCCTCCCGGCGCAAGGCGGGCAAGACCGGCGCCTTCGCGGCCGGCGCTTTCGCGGCAACGCTGCGCAAGGAAATGCGCCTGCTGTTTCGCGATGTCGCCCTGTTCAGCCAGGTGCTGCTGCGCGTCTTCTACATGCTGCCGCTGGCTTTCCTTTTTGTGCGCAACGCCAGTACAGGCAGCAGCCTGCTGCTGCCCGGCGGCGCCGCGGCCCTCGCCCTGATGGCCGGCCAGCTGGCGTCCAGCTTCACCTGGATCACGGTCTCGGCCGAGGACTCGCCGGAACTTCTGGTCGCCTCGCCGACCGCCATGTCGGTGATCACCCGCGCCAAGCTGTGGGCCGGCCTGATCCCGACTATCGCCCTGGTGGCGCTGCCGATCCTGGCCGTCGGCTTCTGGTCGCCCTGGATCGCCTTCGTCGCGGCGGTCGGCGCCATCGCCTCGGGATGGGCCAGCGGCATGCTCAACATCTGGTACCAGAAGCCCAGCCGCCGGGCTGATTTCCGCCGGCGCGGCAATGTTCACTGGCTACTGGTCATTCCGATCCTGCTTATCGGCGGCCTGATCGCCGGGGCGACTTTCCTGGCCGCCGCCGGCATGCCCTGGGCCGTTGTTCCCGCCGTTCTGGCGTTGGTGGGCATGCTGGCTCTGCGCAGATCGGACGAACAGATCCTCGAGCGGCTGCGTAGCCTGGACTGACCCGGCGGCTACTGCGCCGCCGGCTTCGCCGACCCGTCTTCCTGCTGTTCAAACGCCTCGATCTGCCTGGTGGTGTACTCCGGCGATTTCGTGAACCGGGCCAGCAGGTTGTAGAACACCGGCACGATGAACAGGGTCAGGATCGTCGAGATCATCACCCCGAAGAAGATCACCACCCCGATGGTCTTGCGGCTCTCCGCCCCCGCCCCGGCCCAGAGAACCAGAGGCAGGGCGCCAAAGCCGGCGGAGATACTGGTCATGATGATCGGGCGAAGACGCAGGGACGCCGCCTCGATCACGGCCTCGCGGATCGTTCGCCCCTGGTCGCGCATCTGGTTGGCGAACTCGACGATCAGAATGCCGTTCTTCGCCGCGATACCGATCAGGATGACCAGTCCGATCTGACTGTAGGTGTTGATCGTCGAGCCGGTGATCAGCAACCCGAACAGGCCGCCCAGCGCCGCCAGCGGCACCGTCAGCATGATCACCGCCGGGTGGATCCAGCTCTCGAACTGCGCCGCAAGGACCAGGAAGACCAGCAGCAGCGCCAGACCGAACGCCAGGCCGACAGCGCCGGACGCCTCAAGGAAATCGCGCGCCTGGCCGCCCCAGGCGATGCTGACCGAGGAGCTTTCCTGCTTGTCGGCTTCGGCCTTCAGGAAGTCGATGGCGTCGGCGACCGTGTAGCCCGGGTTCAGCTGCATGGTCAGGGTGATGGCCCGCAGCCGATCCACACGCGGCCGATCAGGCACGTCGCCGCGCACGGTCGTTGTGACCACGCTGGACAGCGGCACCAGGGCGCCGGATCCGGACCGGACATACAGGGTGTTCAGATCGTCGATGGTCCGCCGCCGTTCCAGGTCGGTCTGGACGATGACGTTATATTCCTGACCGTTCTTGATGTAGGTGCCGACCCGGCGTGAGCCGAACATGGTCTCCAGCACCCGGCCCACCGACTGGGCCGAAACGCCGACAGCGGCGGCCTTGTCGCGGTCGATATCCACCGACAGACGCGGTGCATTGGGCTCGTAGTCGATGCGGGGCCGGGCCATGCCGGGGTTGTTCTCAGCGGCGTCGAGGATCGGGGCCAGCCAACGGGCGATCTCGCCGTAGTCGTTGCCCAGCGCGATCAGGTCGACGTTGGCCCCGCCACCGCCACCGCCACCACCGCCCCGCTGGAACGGCCCGCGCACGCTGGCCACGGCGCGAACGCCGGTGATGCGGCTCAGGGACCGGTTCAGCTCTGCGGCGACCTCGTCCGAGGTCATCTTCCGCTCGCCCCAACCCTTCATGACGACCACGCCATTGCCGGTGTTGAACTGGCTCTGGCCGAACCGCGGGACGCTGATGATGTAGCGCTCCGCCTCGCCCCGGTCGTAGTAGGCCTTGAGCTGTTTCTCGACCTGGGCGGCGGCTTTCAGGGTGTATTCGTAGCCTGCGCCTTCCGGCCCGCTGATGCTGACGTCGACCCGGCCGCGATCCTCATTCGGCACCAGTTCCTGCGGCACCACCTTGAACAGCAGGGCCGCCAGACCCATCAGCACCACGACCAGAACAACGGCCCCGATGCTGGCGATCCGCTTGCCGAGCAGCATGTCCAGACTGTCGTGATAGGAGGCGCTGAGGCGGCCCATGCCGGCATTGACCTTGCGGGCCAGCCAGCCTTCGCTCTGGGCGGGGCGCAACAGTTTCGACGCCATCATCGGCGACAGGCTGAGCGCCAGCAGGGCCGAGAAGGCCACCGCCGCTGCAATGGCCACCGCCAGCTCGACGAACAAGCGGCCGATGTAGCCCGGCAGGAACATCAGCGGGGCGAACACGCTGATCAGAACGACGGTGGTGGCGACGACGGCGAATAACACCTGACGGGTGCCGCGCATGGCGGCGACCGGCGCCGGCTCACCCTCGTCGACACGCCGCTGGATGTTCTCGACCACGACGATGGCGTCGTCGACCACAAGGCCGATGCTCAGCACCAGGGCCAACAGGGTCAGAAGATTCAGCGAGAAGCCGAGCGGCGCCAGGACGATGAAGCTGGACAGCAGGCAGATCGGGGCGACGACGGAC
>JAUMCZ010000201.1:0-27298 GCA_032122215.1 Caulobacter sp. | reverse complement strand
AAGGCGATGCCGGCGGCATCGCGAAAACGGCTGGCAAGGCTTGGCTGGGCCGCGACGATCATACCGTGATCATACGGCGGCGACTGCGCTCTCTTCCACCACCTTGACCACGTCACCCATGATCTCGGTCAGCTTGAAGTCCTTCGGCGTATAGACCCGGCGAACGCCCATCTGCTTGAGGATCAGCGCATCCTCCGGCGGGATGATGCCGCCGACCACGACGGGGATGTCGCCCAGACCCTCGGCCCGCATCAGGCGCACGACCTCCTGCACCAGGTCGAGGTGCGAGCCCGAGAGGATGGAGAGGCCGACGACGTGGGCGTTCGAGGCCCGGGCGCTGGCGACGATCTCTTCCGGCGTCGAGCGGATGCCGTCATAGACCACGTCCATGCCGACGGCGCGGGCGCGGGTGGCGATCTGTTCGGCGCCGTTGCTGTGGCCATCGAGGCCGGGCTTGCCGATCAGATAGGTCAGCGGCCGGCCGAGGATGACGGAGACGCGGGCGACCTCGGCCTTCACCGCCTCGATGTCCTCGGCATCGCCGGTGGCGACGGTCATGGCGACGCCGGTCGGGCCGCGGTACTCGCCGAACACCTCGCGCAGGGCGAAGCTCCACTCGCCGGTGGTGACGCCGGCGCGGGCGGCGGCGATGGAGGCCTCCATCACGTTGCGGCCTTCGGAGGCGGCTTCCTTCAGTACACGGATGGATTCGTCGGCGGCGGCCTGGTCGCGGGCGGCGCGCCAGGCCCTCAGCTTGCCGACAACCTCGGCCTCGAGGCGCGGATCGACGGTTTCGATGGAGCCTTCGCCCGCCGACAGCGGGCTTTCCTCGGTGTCGGTCCAGCGGTTGACGCCGACCACGGTCATGTCGCCGGTCTCGATGCCGCGGAAGCGCATCGCGTTCGATTTGACCAGCTGTTCCTTCATGTAGCCGATACCGGCCGAGGCCCCGCCCATGGCGTCGATCCTGGCAAGTTCGGCCAGGGCGCCGGCCTTCAGTTCATTGACCTTGGCCTCGACGACATAGCTGCCGGCGAACAGATCCTCGTATTCCAGCAGGTCGGTCTCGTAGGCCAGAACCTGTTGCATGCGCAGGCTCCACTGCTGGTCCCAGGGGCGCGGCAGGCCGAGCGCCTCGTTCCAGGCGGGGAGTTGCAGGGCGCGGCAGCGGGCGTCTTTCGACAGGGTGACGGCCAGGGCTTCGAGCAGGATGCGGTATGGGTTGTTCTCCGGTTGCTGCTCGGTGAGGCCGAGGCTGTTGACCTGGACGCCATAGCGGAAGCGGCGGGCCTTGGGGTCCTGGACGCCGTAGCGGTCTTTCAGGATTTCGTCCCACAGGGCGGTGAAGCTGCGCATCTTGCACAGCTCGGTCACGAAGCGGACGCCGGCGTTGACGAAGAAACTGATCCGTGAACAGACGATCTCGAAGTCAGCCTCCGGCACCTGACCGCCGGCCCGCACCGTGTCGAGCACCGCGATGGCGGTGGCCAGGGCATAGGCCAGCTCCTGCTCCGGCGTCGCCCCGGCTTCCTGCAGGTGGTAGCTGCAGACATTGATCGGGTTCCACTTCGGCGTCTCGCGGTAGCACCAGGCCACCATGTCGCCGATCAGCTTGAGGCTGGGCTCCGGCGGGAAGATGTAGGTGCCGCGCGACAGGTATTCCTTGATCAGATCGTTCTGGGTGGTGCCCTGAAGCTTGCTGCGCGCCGCCCCCTGCTCGTCGGCCAGGGCGACATACATGGCCAGCAGCCAGGCGGCCGGGGCGTTGATGGTCATCGAGGTGTTCATGCGGTCCAGCGGGATCGCCTCGAACAGGGTGCGCATGTCGCCCAGATGGCCGATCGGCACGCCCACCTTGCCGACCTCGCCCCGCGCCAGGATGTGGTCAGCGTCGTAGCCCGTCTGGGTCGGCAGGTCGAAGGCCACCGACAGACCGGTCTGCCCGGCAGCGAGGTTCTTGCGGTAGAGGGCGTTCGACTTGGCCGCCGTGGAGTGGCCCGCATAGGTGCGGAAGATCCACGGGGCGTCGGGAGCGTGCTGGAAGGGGGTCTGGGTCATCGGGCGCGGATCATGATCGTGTCAGTGCTGCAGCGCAATATTGGGGTGGGGACGCGTGGTGCCTAGCGACGCTCGAACGTCGGGGCCTGCTTGCGGGAAAACGCCGCCAGCGCCGCCTGGTGGTCCTCGCTTTGGAACAGGGCCGCCAGCTCGGCGCGTTCGTCGAAGGGGCGGCCGACGACGCGTTTGACGGCTTCGACCGAGAGCGGGGCGCGGGTGGCGATGCGGTCGGCGAGGGTCAGGGCGTCTTTCACCACCGCCCTGTGCAGGCCGGTGACCAGGCCCCGGATCAGGGCGGTCTCGGCGTCAACCGGGGCGCCGGTCAGCAGCATGGCCTTGGCCGGTCCCTCGCCGATCAGGCGGGGAAGCCGCCGGACCGAGGCCATCAGGCCGACGTTGACGCCGGAGGCGGTGAAGATGGCGTCGGGGCTGGAGAGGCGGATGTCGCAGGCCAGAGCCAGTTCCAGCCCGCCCCCGAGGCAGAAGCCGTTGATCGCCGCAATGACCGGGGCGCGGGCCGCCTCGATGCGGGCCATCAGGGCGTTGAAGTGATGGATGGCCTCGAGGCCCGCCTCGCCGCGACCGGCCGCCTCGATCAGATCGTCGCCGGCGCAGAAGGCCTGGCCCCGGCCCGTGAGGACAATACAGCGCACGCCCAGGTCGGCGTCGGCGGCGTCAAGCGCGGCGGACAGGTCGGCCCGGGCCGCCATGCCCAGCGCGTTGACCGGCGGCTGGTCCATCTCCAGCAGGAGGACGGCGGGCGAGGGTTGCGAGACGTGCAGGGTCATGGCGTCCATCCATGCGGTCCGCGGCCGGACCTGTAAATGCGGACTGGCCCAAAGGCGTCCGCCGCCCTAGATGCCAAGCGTCCGGAGACCCGCATGGCCGACCTCGCCGTCTACTACGAGCATCCCGAGTGGTTCCGCCCGCTGTTCGCGGCGCTGGACAGGCGGGGCGTCGACTGGATCGCCATCCCGATCCAGGACCACGTCTTCGACCCCGGCGATCTGTCGGCCCCGGCCTTGGTGATCCTCAACCGCCTGGCGATGAGCAGCTTCCTGCGCCAGGACGAGCACGCCCTGTTCTACAGCCAGGCCGTCCTGGCCCATTGGGAGCTGGCCGGCGCCCGGGTGATCAACGGCGCCGCCGCCATGGCCATCGACACCAACAAGGCGCGGCAACTCAGCCTGTTCAACAAGCTGGGCCTGGCCATTCCCAAGACCCGCGCCGTCCACCGCCAGGAAGACATCGTCCGCGTCGCCGCCGGCTTCGACTTTCCGCTGATCGTCAAACCCAACATCGGTGGCTCGGGCAGCGGCGTGACCCGCTACGACAGCCTGGAAGAGCTGGCCTCCTTCGTCGGGACCCTGCCGGTCGGGGTCGATGGGGTGACCCTGGTGCAGGACTATGTGCCGGCCGACAGCGCCCAGGTGATCCGCTGCGAGATCCTGGCCGGGCGGTTCCTCTACGCCATCGCCCTGAACGGCGCGGGCTCGACCTTCGACCTCTGCCCGGCGGACGTCTGCATGGTCGACAAGCCGTCGATCACCATCGAACAGTTTCATCCCCCGGCCGACATCGTTGCGGCCGTTGAAGCCGTTGCGGCCATGGGCGGGCTCGATATCTGCGGTGTCGAATACATGATCGACGAGCGGGACGGACAGGCGCGGTTCTACGACATCAACGCCCTGTCCAACTTCGTCGCCGACCCGATCAATGTGCTCGGCTACGACCCCCACGAACAACTCGTCGATTTCCTGGTCGCCGAGATCGCCAACCACAAGAGAGATGACGCGGCATGAGGTACGGCTTCTGGGCTCCGGTATTCGGCGGCTGGCTGCGCAACGTGCCCGACGAGGGCATGAGCGCCAGCTGGGACTATATGAGCCGCCTGTGCCGGCGGGCCGAGGAGATCGGCTATGACCTGACCCTGGTCGCCGAGCTCAATCTCAACGACATCAAGGGGACCGACCAGCCGGCCCTGGACGCCTGGTCGACGGCGGCGGCGCTGGCGGCGGTGACGTCGAAGCTGGAGCTGATGGTGGCGGTGCGGCCGAACTTCCATCACCCGGCCCTGTTCGCCAAACAGGCGGCCAACATTGACAACATCAGTGGTGGCCGCCTGGCGCTCAACGTCGTCTCGTCCTGGTGGGCGGAGGAGGCGAAGAGCTATGGCCTGCAGTTTGACCAGCACGACGACCGCTATGGCCGGACCACCGAATGGCTGCAGGTCGTGGACGGCCTGTGGAGCCAGACGCCCTTTACCCACCATGGCGAGCGCTACCAGCTGGAGAACGCCATCTGCGAGCCCAAGCCAGTCTCGCGGCCCCGGCCGGTGATCTATGCCGGGGGCGAGTCCGAGGCGGCCAAGACGTTGATCGCCCGCCACTGCGACGCTTACGTCATGCATGGCGACGCGCCCGAACACATCGCCCCCAAGATCGCCGACATGAAGGCCCGCCGCGAAGCCGAGGGCCTGCCGCCGATGCAGTATGGCATGGCCGCCTACGCCATCGTTCGCGACACCGAGGACGAGGCGCTGGCCGAACAGGCGCGGATCACGACGCTCGATCCGGCCGCACCGGGCTTCGCCAACTTCGACCAGTGGATCGCCGGCACCGAGCTGGAGCGCGAGCTGAAGATCCAGGAGTACAGCGTTTCCAACCGGGGCCTGCGGCCCGGGCTGGTCGGGACACCGGCGCAGGTGAAGGCGCGGGTCGCCGAGTTCGAGGCGGCGGGGCTGGACCTGCTGCTGCTGCAGATGAGCCCGCAACTGGAAGAGATGGAGCGGTTCTCGGCGGCGGTCATTCAGTAGCCGCCCCATGTTGCGGCGCACAAAAACTGCTTGCCAGCTTTCCGGCGGCGCCACACGATCCTGAGCATCAAGATTGCATGGTGGGCCTGTCCGGAACGGAGACGGGTGCTGCCGCATTGCAGCAGAAGTGCCACGGGGACCGCCTATGACGACCGAAACCCTCGACAAGACCGAATTGAAAGACCTGTACGAGATCGGCGAGATTCCGCCGCTCGGCCATGTACCCGCGAAGATGTACGCCTGGGCCATCCGCAAGGAGCGCCACGGCTCGCCGTCGAGCGCCATGCAGGTCGAGGTCATTCCGACCTGGGAGATCGGCGAGGACGAGGTGCTGGTTCTCGTGATGGCCGCGGGCGTCAACTACAATGGCGTCTGGGCCGCGCTTGGCACCCCGGTCAGCCCCTTCGACGGTCACAAGCAGCCCGTCCACGTGGCCGGCTCCGACGCTTCCGGCATCGTCTACAAGATCGGCGCCAAGGTGAAGCGGTGGAAGGTCGGCGACGAGGTCGTCGTTCACTGTAACCAGGACGACGGAGACGACGAGGAATGCAATGGTGGCGACCCGATGTTCTCCTCCAGCCAGCGGATCTGGGGCTATGAGACGCCGGACGGCAGCTTCGCCCAGTTCTGCCGGGTGCAGTCCCGCCAGCTGATGCAGCGCCCCAGGCACCTGACCTGGGAAGAGAGCGCCTGCTACACCCTGACCCTGGCCACCGCCTACCGCATGCTGTTCGGCCACAAGCCGCATGAGCTGAAGCCCGGCCAGAACGTGCTGGTCTGGGGCGCCTCGGGCGGCCTCGGCGTCTTCGCCACCCAGCTGGCCGCCGTCACCGGGGCCAACGCCATCGGCGTGGTCTCCAGCGAGGACAAGGTCGACTATGTGCTGAGCCAGGGCGCCAAGGCGGTTCTGAACCGCAGCGACTTCAACTGCTGGGGCCAGCTGCCGACGGTGAACGGACCCGAGTTCGACGACTACATGAAGGAAAGCCGCAAGTTCGGCAAAGCCATCTGGAACATCACCGGCAAGCGCGACGTCGACATGGTGTTCGAACACCCCGGCGAGGCGACCTTCCCGGTGTCGGTCTTCCTGGTGAAGCGCGGCGGCATGGTGGTCATCTGCGCCGGCACCACCGGCTATAACCTGACCATGGACGCCCGCTTCCTGTGGATGCGCCAGAAGCGCGTCCAGGGCAGCCACTTCGCCAACCTGGCGCAGGCCTCGGCGGCAAACCAGCTGGTCATCGACCGCCGCGTCGACCCTGCCCTGTCGGAAGTCTTCACCTGGGACGCCATCCCGGACGCCCACGAAAAGATGCTGGCCAACAAGCACCCGCCCGGCAACATGGCCGTGCTGGTCTGCGCCCAGAAGCCGGGCCTGCGGACCTTTGAAGAGGTCGAGGAGCTGAGCGCGCCGCTGTAGGCGGACGCTTGGTCGCCTGGTCCGACGGCGGGAAGGCCGCGATACTCCAGACGCTCGCGCCGTTTCGGACGTTAGCTGAATAAGGGGCCGGTCTCCGGCAGCATGAAAGCAGCGGGCAGGAGCCCTCCGGCTTGCGCCGGGGGGCTTTGCCATAGGAGGTTACGCCTTCTTCCCCCACTTCGTGAGCGCCAGGGCCGCCAGGCCGGCGACGGCGACGATCGGCACGGTCGACATGACGACGTCGCCGCTGGTCGCCCCGCCGGTCAGCAGGGCTCCGGCCACCAGCGGGCCGAACACTGATCCCAACCGACCGGCCGAGACCGCCGCGCCGACGCCGACGCCGCGCACCTTCTCGCCATAGTGCTGTGGCGCGAGGGCGTAGAGGCCGAACTGGCCGGCCATGATCAGGAAGCCGGCCGCGAGGGCGAACAGGGACAGGCTGGTCGCGCCGGTCAGGCCGGACAGGACGATGAGCACCAGCATCAGCAGCAGGAAGATGCCGAGGAACGGCCGTCTTGCGCCCATGCGGTCAATGGCCCAGCCAGCGAACAGTCCGCCGAGCGCCCCGCCGATGTTGAACAGGGTCATGACGCCGGCGGTGTCCCGGGGCGCGATGCCGCGCTGGCCCAGCAGGATCGGCAGCCAGTTCAGGAACAGGTGCAGCACCAGGGCGATGGCCGCAAAGCTGAGCCAGAGGGAGATCGTCGTGGCCAGCCGTTCGCGACCAAACAGGGCGTGAAGGGAATCGCCGGACAGAACGTCCTCGGCTGACTTCGCCTTCGTTTCAGGCAGAAACAGCCACAGCAGCACCGCCAGCAGGAGGGGCGCCGCGCCACCGACGATGAAGATCAGCCGCCAGTCGGCCTGGGCTGCGTCGCTGCGAGCCAGGAGGCCGACCAGGGCGCCGCCGAGCGGCAGGCCGGCGGTGACCAGGCCGACGGTCAGGGCCTTGCGCTTCTCGCCGGCCAGTTCGGACGACATGGCCAGCAGCATCGGCATGGCGCCGCCCAATCCGACCCCGCAAAGGAAGCGGATGACCAGCAGGACGTCGAGGCTCCGGGCCCAGGCCGTGGCCAGGCTGAACAGGCCGAAGATGACCACCGAGACCAGCAGCACCGGCTTGCGGCCCACACGGTCGGCGAACGGCCCGGCCATCAGGGCGCCGACGAACAGACCGAAGGGACTGGCGCTGAACGCGGTTCCCGCCTCGCCGGGCGACAGGCCGAGGTCCGGCAACATCTTCGGCGCCGCCACGCCCATGGAGGCGATGTCGAATCCCTCCAGCATGGCCGCCAGCAGGCAGAGGCCGATGGCGATCCAGGACCCGGAGGACTTGGCGGCAGTCGAAGTGGTCATGGTGGTCTCCCAGCCGGCAGACTGGCGCCCCGCCTATCGAAGCAGCAACCCATTATATCGCCCCGGCTCGACCCACAAAAAATGGCGATGCGCCGCATGGACGCCGAAAACCGGCTCAAAGCCTTTGCGGCGTAGGCTTTTGAGTTGCCCGGGCGGCCGGGAATGTAGCCCGTGGCGTAGGTCGTGGCGTCGCCCGACGCGCGGGGTTTGTGGGTCGATTTGTGGCCGCGCTGGTGACGCCGAGCAGATGAGAGAGGACACCGTGAATGGCCGCCGGAGCCGCCGCCCAGGCTCGCCCAAGGCTGAGCCCGGCAATTCAAGGTGTCCCCGGCTCGCTCCGATGAATAAGTCTAGACATATTGCTCCGGAGGACGCCTTGCCCCGTTTTGCCGTCGTTCTGATCGCCCTGGCGTTGGCGGCCTGCGCCCGGCAGGACCCGGTGCTCGGGTTCGATGCGTCGCAAGCCAAGCTGACCCAGCATCGCAAGGCCTATGAGTGGCTGGCGGCGGACGTGCGGGTTTGCGGCCTGTTGCAGATGAAGGCGGTCGGCCAGCCCGAAGCGCGCTGCGCGGGCAAGGGCGACAAGGCCAGGCTGCAGACGGCGATGCAGACCCTGGGGGTGCTGGAAGCCCGCATCACCGACGGCGACGTCTGGCTGATGACGGGGGCTGATTCCACCTACGGCCAATCCAGGGCCGTGCCGGTGGCCAGCTGGATGATCCAGACGCGGGAGGCAGGTTCGACCCGGCCGAACCCGCTGACCCCGGCCCCAAGCCGCTGGTTCTACGAGACGCACGACTGACGCCCGGGTCTGTCCGGACAGACTTTCACAGGCGCCCGGACAGGGGTTTGCTGGCGTGAAGGCAGGGCGGCGGCTCTGCTGGCGGGATAACAGCCGGAGCCTCCCGTGACCGATACCGACGACGCCCCCAAACCCACCCTGCTGGCCGAGGCCCTCGACATCCTGCGCACCGCGGCGATCGCGCTCGGCCTTGCGATCATCTTCCGCATCGTCGCCTGGCAGCCCTTCACCATCCCGTCCTCGTCGATGGAGCCGGGCCTGGTGACGGGCGACTACATCGTGGTCTCCAAGTTCGCCTACGGCTGGAGCCGGGCGTCCCTGCCGTTCGCGCCGCCGCTGTTCGAAGGCCGGGTGCTGGGCGCGGGGCCGACACGGGGCGAGGTGGTGGTGTTTCTCAGCAGCATCGATCCGGGCAAGACCCTGATCAAGCGGGTGATCGGCCTGCCCGGAGACCGGGTGCAGGTTCAGGGCGGCGTGGTGAGCGTCAACGGCGTGGCCATCGCGCGCGCCGACCGGGGCGTCGCCCTCGACCGGGACGATCCGGACATCCACCCGAACCGCTTTGACGAGCGCCTGCCCGGCGGCCGGGCCTACGCCACCTTCGACCGGGGAGAAGCGCCCGGCGACGACACCGGCGTCTATGTCGTGCCCGAGGGCCAGTACTTCATGATGGGCGACAACCGCGACAACTCGCTGGACAGCCGCTGGCCGACGGCGGCGGGTGGGGTCGGGTTCGTGGCGGCGCAGGACATCGTCGGGCGGGCCGACATGGTGCTGGCCTCCTGGCATCCGGGCGCGGGGCTGTTGAAACCCTGGACCTGGCTCGACCTGCAGTGGGACCGGTTCTTCAGACCGATCCGCTAGGCCTGCGCGCCCTTGTGAAACTCGGCCGGGCTGAGCAGGCCGTCGTGGTTGGCGTCGCAGGCGTCGAAGGCGCGGCGTTGCAGCTGGCGGGTCAGGGCCGGGTCGGCGGCGAACTTCAGGCCGCCGGCCTCGATGCGCACCGGGGCGGCCGAGAACTCACGGAAGGCCAGGGCGCCGTCGCGGTCCTTGTCGAGGCTGGCGAAGCTGGGGCCGGAGACAGCGGCGGCGAGCGACGGCAGGGCGGTGGCGCCGACACCGAGGAGCACAGCGGCCCCGGCCAGGGCGCGAACCTGTTTCCACGGGGCGGCGGACTTGCGGGCCAGCCGGGCGTCGATATCGGCGCGAAGGGCCTCGCTGGCCGTCAGCCCGTCCTGGCGACAGCGGGCCATGAAGGCGGTCTTGGTCTCGTAGGGGAGACGGATCTCGAGGCTTTCGCTCTTCTTGGGGGCGCGGGTCATGGGCTTTCCCATCAGTCGGGGATGAAACGTTTGCGGAGCTGTACGGCGAATTTGCGGGCGGCGCTGCGGGTGGCGCCGCGCGGGCCGTTGGCGACACCCACGAAGGCCAGCTTGTGGGCCGGGGAAACGATGGCGACGGCGTGCCACATGGTGTTGCTGCCCTCATGCCCGAGCACCGGCCCTTTTGCCCAGGGCGGGGTCATGAACCCCCAGCCGAGCGCGTAGGGCGTGTCCTCGCCGGGAAGAGGTGTGGTCAAGGCCTTCACCGTGGCGGGGGTCAGGACATCGCCGCCGTCGGTGAGGAAGAGCCGCAGAAACCTGGCGTAGTCGGTCAGATTGGCGTGCGCGCGGCCGGCCGGTCCGAGCGCGACGGGATTGTCCGACGCGCCGGCCGGATCGACCCCCTTCAGCGGGCCGGCGAAGATCAGCGCGGGGCGATGACCCCAGGCATTGGCGCCCAGCGGCGCGCCGAAGCCGGCGCTGGCCATGCCGAGCGGCATGAACAGGTCGGCGGCAATGGCCTCCTCCCACGACCGTCCGGTGATCCGTTCGATGGCTGAGCCCAGCACCACGTAGCCGAGGTTGCTGTAGGCGAAGGTCCCGACCTTGCCCCCCGGCGGCTTGCCGAGGATCCGGGCGGTCAGATCGGCCCGCTGGACAGGCGCCGGTCGAACGTCATCGTGCGCGTTGATCAGGTAGCCGGGGCCCATGACCGACGCGTCGAGCATACCGGTGCGGTGACCCATCAGCGCCTCGACGCGCTGATTGGCGAAGCCGGGATCCAGCCGGACGCCCTCGAACAGCTCGCCGAGGGTGGCCTGCCAGCGGGCCTTTCCCTGGTCGACGAGCCGGCCGTAGAGCGCCGCTGTCATGGCCTTGGTGTTGGAGCCGAGGTGCCAGAGCTCGGCGGGGCCGACCCTCGGCTGTTCGCCCTGGCGACGAACGCCGGCGAACTCGATCAGCTTGATGCCCTCAGCGCCGACCACGGCTCCCGCAAGCGCGGGGGCGCCGCTCTGGGCCTGCAGGGCGTTGACACCCTGGACCTCGACCTCCTCCGAACAGGCGCCGAGGATGGGCCCCAGGCCGGCGGCGGACAGGGTGGCGAGCATCTGGCGACGGAGCATGACGAGAAGTGTTGAAGGCGAAACCCGCGCACCTCAAGTGAACTTGTGGTAAGGGCGGCGCCTTCTCCCTGCCCCCGTTTGAATTCATAAGCCGAGCCATGAAGTTTCTAGACCAGTGCAAAATCTATATCCGCTCCGGAAACGGCGGCGGCGGCGCTGTGTCGTTCCGGCGCGAGAAGTACATCGAGTACGGGGGTCCCGACGGCGGTGACGGCGGCCGTGGCGGTGATGTCTGGGCCGAGGCGGTCGAGGGTCTGAACACCCTGATCGACTATCGCTACCAGCAGCATTTCAAGGCCGACACCGGTATCCACGGCATGGGCCGCAACCGCCACGGCCACGCCGGCGAGGACGTCGTGCTGAAGGTGCCGGTCGGCACCCAGATCCTCGAAGAGGACAAGGAAACCCTGATCGCCGACATGGACGAGGCGGGAAAGCGCGTCCTGCTGGCCAAGGGCGGCAACGGCGGCTGGGGCAACGACCGCTTCAAGGGCCCGATCAACCAGGCCCCCAAACACGCCAACCCCGGGCAGGAAGGCGAGGAGAAGACCATCTGGCTTCGCCTGAAGCTGATCGCCGACGCGGGGTTGGTGGGATTGCCCAATGCCGGCAAGTCGACCTTCCTTGCCGCGGCCAGCGCAGCACGGCCGAAGATCGCCGACTATCCCTTCACGACGCTGGCGCCCAACCTCGGCATGGTCGACCTGAGCCTTGGTGAGCGGTTCGTGCTGGCCGACATTCCCGGTCTGATCGAGGGCGCCTCCGAAGGCCAGGGTCTGGGGACCCGGTTCCTCGGCCACGTCGAGCGGACCGCCGTGCTGATCCACCTGGTCGACATCACCCAGGACGACATTGTCGGAGCCTGGAAGACGGTGCGGACCGAGCTGGAGGCCTATGGCGAAGGCCTGGCCGAGCGAAACGAGATCGTCGCCCTGTCCAAGATCGACGCAGTCGACGCCGAGACCGCCCAGTGGCGGGTCGAGGAATTCCGCGAGGCGACGGGGATCACCCCGCGCCTGGTGTCGGGCGTCTCCGGTCAGCACGTGCGGCAGATCCTGCGCGACTGCTGGCGCATGGTGCGGCGTGACCGGGGCGAAGTCTTCGAGGACGACGAGTTCGAGAACGACGGGGCGGACGAGAACGCCGACGACGCCACCTGGTCCCCGGTCTAGCGTTCAGGAAAGTAGCCCAATGATCGCGTTTGCCTTGCCGATGATGCTGCTGGCCCTCCAGGGGACGCCGGCGCCGGCCGCCGCTCCCGCCCCGCCGCCGGCAGCGCCGGTGACGACGGCGCCTGCGGCTCCGGCCCCGCCGGCCAAGCCGCCGCCGCCCTCGCAGAAGCTCGAGGACACCCTGGTGGCGATGAAGGGCCGGCCGAAGGCCGACTTTACCTCCAAGCTTGGGCCGCCGCTGGCCGTGCGGCCCGCCGTCGACGGCGAAGTGCTGATCTGGACGGTCAAGGTGGCCGGGGCGACGGTCTGTGCGCCAAACGCCGCCGGGGCGCTGGTCTGTGGCCGGCAGGGTGACGGCGAATGCCAGGTCGTGATCGCCTTCTCAAAAGCTGACGCCATGACCGTCTGGCGCAACACCGGCGTGGCGATGGCCTGCGACAAGGCCGCCGAGCTGTTCTCGGCCCCGGTGGTCACCCTGCCCAAACTCAAAAAACCCAAGCCCGGCCAGTGATCTGACATGCTGGCGGGGGCCAAACGGATTGTCGTCAAGGTCGGCTCGGCCCTGGTCGCCGATGCGGCCAGCGGCGACGCGGACCGCGCCTGGCTGACGGCGTTCGCGGCCGATGCGGCGCGCCTGATGCAGGACGGCACCCAGCTGCTGGTCGTCTCGTCGGGAGCGGTGGCGCTGGGCCGGCGACGGCTGGGGCTGACCCGCAAGGCGCTGACGCTTCCTGAGAAGCAGGCGGCGGCGGCGGCCGGCCAGTCCCTGTTGATGCGGGCCTGGGAAGAGGCCTTCGAGCCGCATGGACGCACGGTGGCGCAGGTCCTGATGACCCGCGACGACACCGAGGTGCGGCGGCGCTGGCTCAATGCGCGGGCGACGACCGAGACCCTGCTGGGGCTGGGGGCGGTGCCGGTGGTCAATGAGAACGACACCGTCGTCACCGAGGAAATCCGCTACGGCGACAACGACCGGCTGGCGGCGCGCGTCGCCCAGATGATCGGGGCCGACCGCCTTGTTCTGCTGAGCGACATCGACGGGCTGTACACGGCCGATCCCCGGCGCGATCCGGCGGCCCGGCGGCTGGAGCGTATCGAAACCCTGACGCCGGAGATCGTCGCCATGGCCGGCGGGGCCAATGCTGGAGCCGGGGTCGGTACGGGCGGCATGGCGACCAAGCTGGCGGCGGCGCGGATCGCGCAAGGCGCCGGCTGCGCGACGATCATCACCCTGGGACGGCGCGCGCATCCGCTGGGCGCTCTTGGCGAAGGCGCGGCGGCGACGATCATCGAGGCCGGAACGACACCGGCGGCCGCCTACAAGAGCTGGATCGCGGGCAGCCTCTCGCCGGCCGGGACGCTGGTGGTGGATGCCGGAGCGGCGAAGGCGCTGATGTCAGGCAAGAGCCTGCTGGCCGCCGGCGTGCGCCGGGTCGAGGGCCGGTTCGGCAAGGGCGACGCGGTGCTGATCGTCGGCGAGGACGGGGCAGAGATCGGCCGCGGGCTGTCGCGGTATGACGCGGCGGACGCCGAACAGATCGCCGGGCTGCGGTCGGACGCCATCGAGGCGGTGATCGGGTTCACGGCCGGGCCGATGGTGCATGCGGACGATTTGGTGAAACACTGACCTCCCTCCCCGAATTGGGGAGGGCAGGCGCGCGTTGCGCGCCGGGTGGGGAAGTGGGTCACCGGCCCCCATCGGTTCGTCTTCTCAGTGCACGATCTCAACAGTCAGTGACCGACTTCCCCACCCGACGCGCGTAACCGCGCGTCTGCCCTCCCCGAAGGGGAGGGAGGTCGCGCACCTTCCGTCGTTACCGCTCGTCCTCCTTCGCCGCCTCCCGCTCGTCCTCGGCGCGCCCCGAGACGTCCCAGCTGTCCTCGCCCCCCGGCTTCATGCGCGCCAGATCGGCCGCCAGCAGGCGTTCCGTGGTCTTGGCGGCGTCGCGGCTGGCCAGCATGTAGGCTTCTTCCTGGCCCCACATGGGACGCAGTTCCTCGAAGGCGCGCAGGTCGTGGCCGCGGAAGTAGTCGGCCGCCCGGTGGGCGCGGTGGGCGCGGAAGCCGAGGGTCCGCAAGGCGGTAACGCCCAGATGCAGGGCCCCCTCGAAGGTCTCCCGTTCGACCGCGTCGGCGCCGTTGGCCAACAGGTCGTAGGCGTGGCGACGGTCATAGGCCCTTGCGAGGATGGTGATGTTGGGGAAGGCCTGGCGGGCCTTCTCGACCAGTTCGCTGGTCTTTTCCTTGTCATCGAGGGCGACGACCAGCATCCGGGCCCGCTCGGCGCCGGCGGCCCGCAGGAGGTCCAGGCGGGTGGCGTCGCCGTAGTGCACCCGGCGGCCGAAGCGGCGCAGGACCTCGATCTGTTCGATGTCGCTGTCCAGAACCACCGACTTGAAGCCGTTGGCCTGCAGCAGGCGGCCGGTGATCTGACCAAAGCGGCCAAAGCCGGCGATGATGATGTCGGGTTCGGCCTCGTCGAAGTCGGGGTCGTCGGGTTTCACATCAGGGATGGCGGCGTCCAGCATGGCCGACACCTTTTCGTAGACGATCATGGCCAGCGGGGTGAGGGCCATGGAGACGGCGACGGCGGCGGTCAGCAGGGCCGCCAGATCAGCGCCGATGACGCCGGCCCCGACGGTGAAGGTCAGCAGGACGAAGGCGAACTCGCCGCCCTGGGCCAGGGCGGTGGCGACAGCGGCGGCGGCGCGGCCGGTGGCCCCGCTGATCAGGGCCAGGCCGAACATCACCGCGAACTTCAGGACCATGAGGCCCAGCACGATAGCGACCAGCACCAGCGGCTGGGCGAGGATGATGTTGAAGTTGATGCCGGCCCCGACAGTGATGAAGAAGAGGCCGAGCAGCAGGCCGCGGAACGGCTCGATATCGGTCTCCAGCTCGCGGCGGTATTCGCTCTCGGCCAGGACGACGCCGGCCAGGAAGGCGCCAAGGGCCGGCGACAGGCCGACCATCTGCATCAGCACGGCGACGGCGACGACGATGAGCAGGGCGGTGGCGGTGAAGATCTCGCGCAGGCGGGTCTGGGCGATGAAGCGGAAGATGGGCTGCACCACATAGCGGCCGCCACCGACAACGGCGGCGACGGCGGCCAGAACGGCGATCGTCTGCAGCCAGCCGGGGAACTCGCTGATCAGGCTGCCGCCGCCGTGACCGCCCCCCTCCGCCGCGTGCGCGGTCTGGGCGATCAGCTGGGCCGGGGCTTCGGCCAGCAGGGGGAGCAGGGCGAACAGCGGGATGATGGCCAGGTCCTGCAGCAGCAGGACCCCGAAGGCGGCGCGGCCGACCGGGCCTTGCCTGAGGCCCTTCTCGTCGAGGGTCTGGAGAACGATGGCGGTGGAGGACATGGCCAGCACCAGGCCGACGGCCAGGGCGGTCTTCCAGTTGAGCCCGAAGGCCAGGGAGAAGCCGGCGATGGCGATGGCGGTGAACATCACCTGGGCCCCGCCGAGGCCGAAGATGGTCTTGCGCATCGACCAGAGCAGGGCCGGCCGGACCTCCAGCCCGATCATGAACAGCAGGATGACGACGCCGAACTCGGCGAACTTCATGACGTCTTCCTGCTCGCCGACCAGCGACAGGGCGAACGGGCCGACGATGACGCCGGCGATCAGGTAGCCGAGCACCGAGCCGAGGCCGAGCCGCTTGGCGATGGGGGCGGCGACGACGCCGGCGGTCAGGTAGACCAGGGCCTGGAGGAGGAGGTTCTCGGTCATTCGGCGGCGACCTTCTCACCAACAAGGCCCGTAAGGCGGGCGCGGTAGCGTTGCGATTCGGCCTCAAGCGCCGCCGGGTCCTTGATCCGCGCGCCATGGACCACGAAGGGCGTCTCCCACTGCATCTGGCAGAGGTCGGCGGTCTGTTCCAGCGGGCGCAGGAACTCCTCCATGGTGAAGTGATTGTAGCCGAGCTTGTGATAGGCCGAGGTCGGGCCGCCGGTGGTCGTGGCCACGAACAGCTTCTTGCCCTTCAGCTTGTCGCCGCCCTTGCCGTAGGCGAAGCCGTGCAGCCAGACGAGATCGAACCACTCCTTCATCAGGGCCGGCATGGCGTACCAGTAGAAGGGGAACTGCAGGGCGATGACGTCGTGCTCCTTGAGCTTCTTCTTCTCGCCCGGCACGTCGATGACGAAATCGGGGAAGGTCTCGTAGAGGTCGTGGCGGGTGACGCCGTCCAGGCCATCGGAGGCGGTCCAGAGGAGGCTGTTTGCACGGCTCTTCTCAAGGGCCGGGTGGGCCATGACCAGCAGGACCTTACTGTCGCGCAGGGGGTTGCTCATGCTAGGTATCCCCCTAGGTCATCCTGCTGCGCGGGATGACCGGTTCTTTCGTTCGAGCGCGCCGGGCGGCGGAACCGCAGACACTTCCGCCTGGCGCGCTCTAAGGTCACCGCCGCATAATTCACCAACGGTTGAATTTCCCCGGGAGATGGGCGAAAGGACGCCGGTTTTCCAGCCGCAGGAGCTTTCATGGCCGACAAGGTCCGCAAGGACGCCGCCGCAGCCCTCGAAGGGGTGCTTTTCGACGGCATGACCATCATGGCGGGGGGCTTTGGCCTCTGCGGCATTCCTGAGAACCTCATCGCGGCGATCCGCGAGACCGGGGTGAAGGACCTGACCGTCGTTTCCAACAACTGCGGCATCGACGGCTTCGGCCTGGGCATCCTGCTGGAGAACCGGCAGATCAAGAAGATGGTGAGCAGCTACGTCGGTGAGAACAAGCTGTTCGAACAACTTTATCTCAGCGGCGAGCTGGAGCTCGAATTCAATCCGCAGGGCACGCTGGCCGAACGCATTCGTGCCGGCGGCGCGGGCATTCCCGCCTTCTTCACCAAGACCGGCGTCGGCACCCTGGTGGCCGAGGGCAAGGAAGTGCGCGAATTCGACGGCGAAGAGTATGTGATGGAGCGCGGGCTGACCGCTGATCTGTCCATCGTCAAGGCCTGGAAGGCCGACGCCGAGGGCAACCTGATCTATCGGAAGACGGCGCGGAACTTCAATCCGATGATGGCCACGGCGGGCAAGGTCTGCCTCGTCGAGGTCGAGGAGATCGTGCCGGTCGGCAGCCTGGACAAGGACAACATCCACACCCCGGGTATCTATGTGGACCGCGTCTTCAAGGGTGCGGTGTTCGAGAAGCGGATCGAACGGGTCACCACCCGCGCCAAGGAGACTGTGTAATGCCCTGGACCCGCGACGAGACCGCCGCCCGCGCCGCCCGCGAGCTGCAGGACGGCTTCTATGTGAACCTCGGCATCGGCATTCCCACGCTGGTGGCCAACTACATCCCCGAGGGGATGCATGTGACGCTGCAGAGCGAGAACGGCATGCTGGGCATGGGCCCCTTTCCGTTCGAGGGCGAGGCCGACGCCGATCTGATCAACGCCGGCAAGCAGACGATCACCGAGCTGGCCTCGAGCAGCTATTTCTCCAGCGCCGACAGCTTCGCCATGATCCGCGGCGGGCACATCGACCTGTCCATCCTCGGCGCCATGCAGGTGGCGGCCAATGGCGACCTGGCCAACTGGATGGTGCCCGGCAAGATGGTCAAGGGCATGGGCGGGGCCATGGACCTTGTGGCCGGCGTCAAGCGCGTGGTGGTGGTCATGGACCATTGCGAAAAGACCGGCGCGCCCAAGCTGCTCAAGCAATGCACCCTGCCGCTGACCGGCAAGGCGGTGGTCGATACCCTGATCACCGACCTGGGGGTCTTCTCCATCGGCCGCGGCGCCGGGGTGAAGCTGCTGGAACTGGCGCCGGGCGTGACGCTCGACGAGGTGAAGGCCAAGACCGAGGCCGAGTTCGAGGTGGCATAGGGGACCGGTTGGCCGCAACGCGGCCTACCTGTCCCCGGCTTGCGCCGAGGATCGGTCCGAGGCGCGCTCCAGACGATTGGCGCGATGCGTCTGGAGCGGGCTTGCAGCTATCGCCGGCGCCAATCGGGGACAGGTAGGCCGCTTGCGCGGCCAACCCGTCCCCAAAAGCGCGGCGCCTGACGCCACGTGAATCTTTTCAAGGGCTGCTCAACGTGATGGCCTTCCCGCAAAACAGGGAGGACACCATGGATCTCAGCAATGCTTCGGCGCTCGTCACCGGCGGGGCCGGCGGTTTCGGCAGCGCCACGGTGCGCCGGCTGGCCCAGCGCGGGGCGCGGGTGGTCATCGCCGATGTGCACGCCGATCGGGGCGAGGCGCTGGCGGCCGAGGTCGGAGGCGGCGCGGTCTTCGTCCACACCGACATCATGAGCGAGGACTCCATCGCCGAGGCGGTCGCCAAGGCCGTGTCGCTGGCGCCGCTGCGGGCGGCGGTGGTGGTCCATGGCGGGCCGCCGGCCCCGGGCTCGACCGGGCCCTCTCGGACGGTGAACCGGGAAGGCAAGCGCCTGCCGCTGTCGCAGTTCATGCACACGGTGAACGTCTATCTGAACAGCGCCTTCGCGGTGACCAGTCAGGCGGCCGAGGCCATGGCGGCCAATGAACCGCTGGAATCCAACCAGCGCGGCGTGGTCATCAACACCGCCTCGATCGCCGGCTATGAGGGCCAGCCCGGCCAGGCGGCCTATTCAGCGGCCAAGGGCGGCATTATCGGCATGACCCTGACCGTGGCGCGGGATCTGGCGCCGCTGGGCATCCGCGCCGTAGCCATTGCGCCGGGCACGTTCCTGACCCTGGCCTACAGCTCACGGATGACCGACGAACAGGCCCAGGCCCACTGGGGTCCGATGGTGCCAAACCCCAAGCGGATGGGCGATCCGGACGAGTACGGCATCCTGGCCGGCCACATCTGCGACAACGACTTCCTGAACGGCACAACGATCCGACTGGACGGCGCGCAGCGGTTCTAGGGCAGTTCCTCCCCCACCGGGAGAGGGGGACCATCGCGCAGCGATGGTGGAGCGGGTCACCGCTGAAGTCGGCGGGTAAACCTGCCAGACGCGGCCGCGGGCGCCTGTGGGGACCCCCTCAGTCAGCCGCTTCGCGACTGACAGCTCCCCCGAACCGGGCCTTCGGCCCTGGGGGAGCAACTGTGCCCGCATGGCGTACGGCGATGACCTCGCCGATCACAGCGATGGCGATCTCCCATGGCGCCTTGCCGCCCAGGTCGAGGCCGATGGGGGCGCGGAGGCGTTGCAGTTGTGCTTCGCTGAGACCGGCCGCGCGCAGACGCTCCAGACGCTCGCCCAGACGGCGGCGGGCGCCGAGCAGGCCGACATAGGGCGCGGCTGACGGCAGGGCGGCGCCGAGCGCCGCGTGGTCGATGTCCATGTCGTGGCCGCAGATGGCGACCGCTGTCCAGGCGTCGAGACCGATGGCGGCGAAGGCTTGCGCCGGCTCGGCGCGGCTGTAGGCGACGTTCGCCAGCGGGCAGGCGATGGGGCCGCGCGGGCGGATAAGGGTTGTCTCGAAGCCGGACTGGGCGCCGAGCGTGGCTGTGGCCAGCGCGGTGGGGTCGGCGCCGATGACGATCAGTTTCCACACCGGCGCATAGGTCAGGACCAGGCCGCCGGGGGTCGCGAGTTCGGCGGGGCGTCTGGCGTCCATGGCCGCGAGGACGGCGCCGACCTGGGCATCGTCGGGAAGCAGCCGCTGGAGCTCGATCTCGATCCTTGCGCCACACAGCAGACGGATGTCGGGCCAGGGGCTGCCCTCGCCATAGACCAGCCGGCGTGGTTGGCCATCGGCGAGGCAGGCGGCCGCGTGCAGGGCGACGTCGCCTTCGACGCAGCCACCGGACAGAAACCCGCTGACGAAATCGCCGCCGAAGACCATCTGGGCGCCGACCGGACGCGGGCCGCCGCCGCCGAGCGCAACGATGGTGGCCAGCACGGCGGGCTCGCCGACGTCGCGCAGGGCGCGCAGGGCGGGTCGCTGGTCGTCGGTCAGGCCATAGAGGGGCCAGTCCGGCAAGGAGGGGGCGGGCAGGGTCTGGGTCACCCCCCCATGTTAACCCCAGCGAAAGGCTTCAGGCACCCTCCCTTAAGGTGTTGGCGCGCATGGTTGCCACTGAGTTCACCATGAGGCCGAGGCAGCCATGCCCAACGCCGCTTTCATCGCCGACAGCTTCGTCCGCCGCGCGCCCAGCCGGCCGGTCGCCAGCGGCTGCCGCCTCGTCGATGAAGACGGGACGGCCCGCATCGACTTCGATATGTCCGGCGGCGCGGTGCTGCTGGGTCACGCCCACCCTCGGATCGAAGCCGCCGTCGTCGCCGGCAAGGCCACCCCGAAAGACGTCTCCTCCGCCCTCGCGGCCCTGCTGCCGCGCCGCCCGGCCGTCGCCCTCTGCGCCGCGGAGGGCCAGGCCCTGCCGGCCGCCGTCGCCGCCGCCCGCAGGGTCACCGGCTGCCGCCGTGTCGCCGTCTGGGACCCCAGGAGCGGCGTCTGCAACGGCGAGACGGACCTGGCCGCCGTGCTGGTCGATCCGCTCGGCATGACGCCCGGCCAGCTGCGGCTGGCCCGCAAGGCGGCGACCACCGCCGGGGCCCTGCTGATCTTCGATGAAGGCTCCAGCGGCTTTCGGGTCCATGCCCAGGGTGTTCAGGGCCTTTCCAACGTGCGGCCGGACTTTTCCGTGTTCGGGGCCGGCATCGCCAACGGCCGGCCGATCGGCGCCATCACGGGCTCGGAGGATCTGATCGCCGCCCTCGATCCCGAAGACCTGCCCGCCCCGCGCGGTGACAGCCTGGCCGCCGCCGCCGCCACGCTGGAAACCCTGGGCATCGCCCCGGTCGCGCCGCACCTGCAGGTGATGGGCGCCGAGATCCAGACCGAGGTCGAAAGCCTGATCAAGCGGGCCGGCGCGGCCCGCGTCTTTACCCTGGCCGGTGATCCGACCCTGCCCACCCCGCTGTTCGCCGCCCCCATCCTTGAAGGACTGTGGATGCGGGAGATGACGGCCCGGGGCCTGATCGTCGTCGGGCCGCACGCCCTCAGCGCCGCTCACGGAGAGGTCGAGGTGGCCGCCCTGGTCGATGCCTACGCCGCCGTGCTGCCCGCCATGATGGCCCGCAACCTGGCCGAAATCTTCGCCCGGCCCCGGCCGGTCTACGACCCCCTGTATTCCAGTCCCAGTCATCTGGCCGCTCCAGAAGGACGCGCATGAGTTTCCCCCTGACAAAGCTTGGCCTGTCCGCCGCCCAGTTCGGGCTGGGCGGAAGCCCCAGCCCCCGCTCGCGCTCGCCGGAAGTGGAAGCGCGCGACATCCTGAACATCGCCGCGCGCGGCCAGCTGTCGGTGCTGGACGCTTCCGGCGTCTATGGCCGCGCCGAACAGATCCTCGGCGACCTGATTCCGCGTCCGTCCTCGTTCCGCCTGACGCTCAACAGCGTTCGCGCCGACCGGGGCCCCGACTTTGTCGAGCAGGAGGCCCGCGCCTCCCTGCGGCGACTGGCCGTCGAGCGGGCCGACGCCATCGTCGTGCCGAGCGTCGGCGAACTGTTCGGTCCTCACGGCATGGCGCTGTGGGATCGCCTGCAGGCGCTGAAAAGTCAGGGCCTGTTCGCCCGCATCGGCATCGCGGTGCATGCTTCGGATGATCCCTGCGGCGTCGCCAGGCGCTTCAAGCCCGACCTCGTGCAGGCGCCGGCCTCGCTGCTCGACCAGCGGCTGCTGGCCGACGGCTCGCTGGCGCGGATCGCCGGCATGGGCATCGAGGTGCAGCTGCGCTCGGTCTTCCTCAACGGCCTCCTCTTCCTGCCGCCCGACCGGGTGCCCGCCACGCTCAAGGGCGCGGCCGGCCGCCTGTCGCGCGTGCGCCGGATGATCGCCGAGGGCCGCAGCGATCCGCTGCAGGCGGCGCTGGGCTTTGCCCTGTCGCGTCCGGAGGCCACCGCCGTTCTGGTCAGTCCGACCACCGCCGCCGAGCTGTCGGCCATCATCGCCGCCGCCGCCAGCCCACCCCCTGACCTCGATTGGGACGAGATGGCGCTCGATGACCCGATCGCCCTCGATTCCGGGAGCAGCTGGGCCGCCGCCTGAAGGCGTAAAAAGAGCCCGGCGCACCGCTCAGAAGGAGCAAACGCCCCATGATCCTCGCCATCCTGCAGGCCCGCATGGCCAGTCAGCGCATGCCGGGCAAGGCCCTGGCCAGCCTGGCCGGCCAACCCATGATACAGCGACAGATCGAGCGGCTGCGCGCCGCCCGCACCCTCTCGCGCATTGTCGTCGCCACCAGTGTCGAAGCCGGCGATGACCCGCTGGCCGCCTTCCTCGTTTCGCGGGGTCAGGCCGTCTATCGCGGCGCGCCGGTCGACCTGCTCGGCCGCTTCGCCCGTTGCGCCGAAAGCATCGGCGGCGTCAGCCATGTTGTCCGGATCAAGGGCGACGCGCCCTTCGTCGACCCGGCCATCGTCGACAAGGCCGTGCGTATCGCCCTGGACAGCGGCGCCGACTATGTCGCCAACCGCGGCTGGTTCGGCTTTCCCAAAGGCATGGAGGTCGAGGTCATCGCCGCCCCGGCCCTGATCGCCGCCGCCGCAGAGCCGCGCGACCCGCAGGCCCGCACCTCGCCGACCGCCTTCCTGCGCGCCGACCCGGTCCGCTGGCGCCATGCCAACTTCGCCGCGCCGCGTGATCTGTCGGGTCTCGATTGGCGGGTAAAAACCCACGCCGACATGACCTTTGCGCGGGGCGTCTACGCGGCCCTGCACAGCGCTGATCCGTCCTTTGCCATGCGGGACGTGCTGGACCTGACTGGCGGACGACAGGACCTGGCCAAGTACGCGGCCTGAAGATCCTCCCCCATCGGGGGAGGGGGACCGTCGCGAAGCGATGGTGGAGGGGGTCCGCACCGACGGTTCAGCCGCAAGCAGGTTTACCCGAGAGGAAGGCGGTGCCCCCTCCGTCAGCGGCTTTGCCGCCGCCACCTCCCCCGAGGGGGGAGGACCAGAACGGAATGAGCCCGCCAACGGGGGGAGTTGGCGGGCTCTTGGAAACCGCCCTGGGTATCGGGGGGGGCGTAATCGGGCGGCTTCGATGAATAAACACCGGTCGGCCAATTGCGTTCCGAATCCAGGACTCTTTTCAGGCGAAATCAGTTCCGGAAGCGAACGCCGATGTAAGCGGCGCGGCCGGCTTCGCCGTAGCCGAGGGTTTCCTGGTAGTCCTCGTCGGCCAGGTTCTCGATCCGCGCGGTGAAGGTCACCTTGTCGTTCAGCTTCCAGCCGCCGGTCAGGTCGGCGGTGACGAAGCCGTCGCGGGCTTCGCTGGCGAAGGTCGAGGGGTTGCTGTCGGCCTGCTCGCCCTCGGCCCGGATGGTCAGCAGGGTGTTGAAGCGCTCGTTGCTCCAGCCCAGGCTCGCCGAACCACTATGCTCCGGCACGCGCAGCAGCCGGGCGCCGGTCGCATCGTTGATCGCGTCGGTGTAGGCATAGCCGGCCTTGACCGTGAACGGGCCGAACGCGGCGTCGAGCGACGCCGTCGCCCCCGTCGACGAGGTCCTGGTGATGTTCACATAACGGCCGGCCCGGAAGGCGATCTGGTCCTCGACATCCAGGCTGTAGCCCGTGACCTGGATGAAGATCGCGTCGTCCGGCGAGCGCCAGCTGGCGCCGACGTCCCAGCCCTCGGCCGTTTCAGGCTTCAACCCCACCGACGGGCCACCAGGACCACAGAAGTCGCAGACCGTCTGGCTGATGGTCGGGGTCTTGTAGCCCTGGCCCCAGCTGATCTGGGCTGCGAAGCCGGCGCCGATGTCCCAGGTGGCGGAGAGGCGGGCCGTGGTCCTGGCCTCGAACTCGTCGGGATTGTCGTAGCGCAGGGCGCCCGACAGGGTCAGCGGCTCGACCGGCGAGAAACGAATGACCCCGAAGGCCGAGGTCGAGCCCAGATCGGCCTTGGCCCCGGTGCTGACGGAAGCCTCGGTGTCGTCGCGCTCGACCCCGACCACGAAGGCCAGCGGATCGCCCGCCCCCCCCCGGCCGGCCGTGTAGCGCAGGGTGCTGCGGTCGGCCTCGTAGGAGGACGAGAAGGCCGAGATGTTGTCCCGCTGGATGTCGTAGAGGTCCACCGACAGGCTGTGGTCGAGGCCGATGACGTCCTCGGCCTTCAGCCGGGCGAAGCCGGACCAGGCCTCGGCCCTGGCGCGGTCGGTGGTGTCGCCGAAGGCGAAGAAGGCGTCGTAGCCGTCGATATCCACGTCATAGCTGTTGTAGCGGACGCGGCCATCCAGGCTGACGGTGTCGCTGATGTCGAACCGGCCGTTGACCGAAGCCGTCCAGCTTTCCAGCCCGTCGTCCTCGGAGCCATTGGCGGCCTTGGAGACGCCATCGCTCTTGTAGCCGGCCACGGAGCCGCCGATGGCGTAGCGGTCGGTGGCGATGCCACCGGCGGCGCTGCCGCGGATGGTCGAGAAGCTGCCGCCCTCGAGGTTCAGGCGGTAGCCGTTGAGGTCACGGCTGGTGAAGCTGATCACCCCGCCGATGGCGTCGGACCCCCAGAGCGAGCCCTGCGGTCCTTCGAGGATCTCGATGCGGGCGATATCGGCCAGGTCGAAGGCGGCGAAGTCGAAGCCGCCGTTGGGGCTGGAGGGGTCGTTCTGGACGACGCCATCGAGCAGCACGAGGGTCTTGTCGCCGGCCGCGCCGCGCGTGCGCACCGTGGTGACGCCGCCGAAGCCGCCATTGCGGCTGAGCGAGATGCCGGGCGTGGTGGTCAGCAGGTCGGCCGCGAAGACGGCCTGGCGGCGGTCGATGTCCTCTTCGGTGATGACGGTCAGACCGAGCACGTCCTTGGGCTCGCTGGCGATACGGGTGACGATGACGGCGTCGACGTCGCCCTCATCGGCTTCAGCCGCGAGAACCTGGGACGACAGCAGGGCGAGCGAACTGGCGGCAAGCAACAGGGTGGTCAAACGCATGGCGCGTTCTCCTTTCAAGGAGCCCGCGCGGCGCCGCGTGGCAGGTCAGGGTCAAGCGACACACGTCGGCGCGCCGGCCGACGGTCGCTTCAACGGGAGACCCCGCGCCGACAGCCTGGACCCGGGCCACGGACGAACGACGACGGCGGCAGGTCTCCTGGCTTGCGGGTCATCAGGTTCGCATCGTCGCCTTCCCGGTTTCCCAGTGACGCCCTCTCCCGTGAAGGAGAAGGACCGATGCGGCCCTCGCCGCTGACAGTTGCGGGCACAGCGGGGGATTCACACCCCCTTCCCTCTTGGCCCCCGTTATGGGGGACCGCCTGGGGCCTAGATGCTGCAACGTCGCGAAGATGGCAAGCGCAGCTTCAGTACCAGCCGGCCGTTCGCAAGGCGCCGGCGTAGGCTCTGGAGACCGGAGCCTCGCCGCCGCCCTTGAGGGACAGGGTGGCGCGTCCGTCTCCTCTCCGGGCCCCGGTGACCGCCTCCTTGGCCACCCACCAGCTGCGATGGGTCCGGGCGCCCTCGATGCCTTCCAGCTCGGCGACGGCGTCAGAGAGGCGCATCAGGATCAGGTCCTGACCCTTGCTGGTGTGAAGGCGAAGGTAGTGGTCCTCAGCTTCGACGGCGTAGAGGTCGGCGCCGCGAAGCTTCGGCGGCAGGCGGTCAAGAAATCGCGGCGGCGCGGCCCCGACCGCGGCGGCGTGGGTCTCCTCCGGCTTCTTCTGGATCATGTAGTTGAGCGCCGTCATGGCCACGGTCACCACCAACACCGGCAGCGCAAACTGCGGGATGCGGGAGACCGGCAGGCCGCAGTCGCAAAAGAACAGGGTGGTGGCCAGCCAGACCGCCAGGGTCAGGAGCGGGGTCAGCAGGGCCACGATCATCGCCGCCTGCAACCAGGGGCGCTCCTCCAGCCAGCCGAAGCGCTCGGTGAAGATCGAGATGCCGACCCCGGTCAATGAGCCGGTCAGCATCATCAGCATCCAGTAGGTCAGCCGCACGACGAGGCTGCTGTCGCTGGTTTCGAAAGCGCCGGTGAGCGCCAGGAAGACACCGACCACCACCGCCATGCCGACACCCCGCACGTGGCGGTTCGCGATGAGGGTGGTCATCCACGATGCGTGAACGGCGGCGCCTGTCCGTTCGCGAACGGGCGGCGTCGGCCCACGGCTTGGCGGCTGCGGGCTCATCGGACAGTCGGCAGGGTGTGGGTCATCGCCAACCACACGACGGAGCCAGCAATGTTCACCCGATCCACCAAAGCCGCCCTCGCCGCCAGCCTGTTCGCCGCCATCGCGGTTTTGAACGTCCCTCAGGCACAGGCGCAAGAGGCCGGAGAGGTCAGCGTCACCTTTTCCGGCATGCGCACCGTCCAGGGCGCTCTGTTCGTCGGGGTCTATGACAACGAGGCGGCTTTCGCCGGCGGCCAGCCGGTCGACGGTTTCCGACTGGCGGTCGACAGCGACACGGTCGGCAAGTCGATCAAGGGGCTGAAGCCCGGCCGGTACGCCATCAAGGTCTACCACGACGTCGACGGCGACGGCCGGATGAACACCAACGCCTTCGGCATCCCCACCGAACCCTACGCGGCCTCCAACAACGCGCCCTCGACCATGGGGCCGCCCAACTGGTCTGACGCAGCCTTCGAGGTCACCGCCGACGGCGCGGTCCAGAGCATCGTCATCAACTGAGCGCCCGCTCGAAGCCCTCCCCCTCGGTGGGGGAGGGTTGGGCGGGGTGCTCGCGAGGCGTCAGCGCCCGGATTGAACTTCACCTCCCAAGTCACACAACGTCTCATCTAGCTTCTGGATCGTCTCATGGACCGCCGCGCCTTCCTCACTGCCCTGGCTGGAACCAGCCTTGCCGCCATCACCCCGGAAGCGGTGTTGGCCGCTTCCGCCGCCGCCAATCCCGCCTGGGCCCTGGCGGTCGGCGACATCGAGAGCGACCTGGCGCCCCGGGGCCTGCGGCTGATCCACGGCCGGGCCCCAAAGGCGCTGGCCGGAACTCTGTATCGCAACGGTCCGGCCAGGTTCCGGCGCGGCGCCGGCGCCCCGGCCCACTGGTTCGATGCCGACGGCCTGGTGCGGGCCTTCCGCATCCAGAACGGCAAGGCCAGCCTGGCCGGCCGGTTCGTCGACACCTTCAAGCGGCGCCAGGATGAGAAATTCGGAGCCATGGTCGGACCCGGCTTCGCGGCCATGGCGGCGCCCGGGGCGACCGTGCGCAGCGCCGACGACAGCAACGCCGCCAACACCGCCCTGCTGCCGATCGGCGGCGAGTTGCTGGCCCTCTGGGAACAGGGCTCACCGATCGCCATGGACCTCGAGACGCTGGCGACCAAGGGGCCGAAGACCTATG
>JAUMCZ010000200.1:0-14743 GCA_032122215.1 Caulobacter sp. | reverse complement strand
TGCGCAGCAGGGCCCCGGTCTTGGCCTTTCGGCCATCGGCCATCAGCCGGAAGATGTCCTTGATGTGGATGACGCCGACCGGATCGTCGAGGGTCTCGCGAAACACCGGCAGGCGGCTGTGTTCGGTCTCGAGGAAACGGGCCACGACATCCTCGAAGGGGGTGTCGATCTCGATGGCCTGGATGTCGGCCCGCGGCGTCATCACATCGCCGACGTCGAGCTGGGCGAACTCCCGGGCGTGCTGGGCCAGTTCGTTGGCGGCCGGAAGGTCCGGGGAGCCGGGCTCATCGCTTTCGCCGAAGGCGCGCAGCACCTGGCGCAGCATGCCGCCCAATCCCCCATGCCTGGGGCCCCCGCGACTTCGCTGGGGAGGTTCGGACGGGGGCGGGTCTTGATCGCTGTCGGTCATCTAGCTCTGTTCGGTCGCGTAGGGGTCGGAGACGCCCAGAGCCGCCAGTACGCGCCGCTCCAGTTCCTCCATCGCTTCCGCCTCATCATCGGTCTGGTGGTCGTATCCCGCAAGGTGCAGCACGCCGTGCACCGTCAGGTGGCTCAGATGGTCGGCCAGGGTCTTGCCCTGCTCGGCCGCCTCGCGGGCGCAGACGCCGTAGGCCAGGGCGATATCGCCAAGCAGATTCTCGGGATTCTCGGGCGCCGGGAACGACAGCACATTGGTCGGGCCGGCCTTGTGGCGGAACTGCTGGTTCAGCTCGGCCACGGCGTCATCATCGGCGAGGAGCACGACCACGCCGCCGTCAGGCCTTGCCGCCAGGGCCGCGCGCCGGACCAGGGCCTCGACCTCAGGAACGGCGTTCCAGGCCGGGTCCTCGACCTCAACCTCTATGACCGGCACGTCTGGTTCAGGATCGCTCATCAGCCGCGCTTGGCCGCATCTTCGTCGTAGGCCTTGACGATGCGGGCGACCATCGGGTGGCGGACCACGTCGGCGGCCGTGAAGCGGGTCAGGGCGACGCCCTCGACGCCTTCCAGGATCGCCACGGCATGGGCGAGGCCGGAATCGCGCGGATTGACCAGGTCGATCTGGCTGGGATCGCCAGTCACCGCCATGCGGCTGCCCTCGCCCATCCGGGTCAGGACCATCTTCATCTGCAGGCGCGAGGTGTTCTGGGCCTCGTCGACGATGATGAAGGCGTGGCTGAGCGTGCGGCCGCGCATGAAGGCGATCGGGGCGACCTCGATCTCGCCCTTCTCGCGGCGCTTGCGCAGCTGCTCGGCGCCCATGATCTGGATCAGGCTTTCCCAGACCGGCGCCATGTAGGGATCGACCTTCTCGGTCAGGTCGCCGGGCAGGAAGCCCAGCTTCTCGCCCGCCTCAACGGCCGGCCGGGTGACGATCAGCCGGTCGATCTCGCCGCGCATCAGCATGCCGGCGCCGTGGGCGACGGCCAGGAAGGTCTTGCCGGTGCCGGCGGGACCGAGCCCGAAGACCAGGTCGTGGCGGCCCAGCATGTCCATGTACTGCGCCTGGGTCGCCGTCTTGGGCGACACGGCGCCGCGACGGGCGACCCCGGGGGCGACCGGGCCGGTCTCGCCCGAGCGGGCCTGGCCGACGGCCACGCGTACGTCCGCCTCGGTCACCTCGGCCCCGGAATCGGCTTGGGCGGCGAGGGCGGCGATGGCCCGTTTGGCCAGGCTGCGGGCCCGGCCGTCACCGTCCACGGAAACGCCGCCGCCGGGGGTCTCGACCAGCACCTTGAAGGCGTCCTCGATCAGGGCGGCGTGACGGCTGCCGGGACCGGCGACCGCGCGGGACGCGGCGTCGGACAGGGGCAGGAATTCAGGGATGCGACTCACGCGGGCTCCAACACTTCGGCCAGTTCACCGGTGAGGCTTCCCTTGTGGCCGGTGACAATCTTCACCGGAACGATCTGCCCGACCAGATGATCCGGCCCGTCGAGATGAACCGGTTGCAGATAGGGGCTGCGGCCGCCCAGCTGTCCGTCCCGGCGGCCCGGCTTCTCGATCAGCACGGGCAGAACCTTGCCGGCCTGGGCCTCGTTGAAGGCCTGCTGTTGCTGGCCGAGCAGGGCGTTCAGCCGCTGCAGCCGGTCGTCCATCACCTCTTCGGCGATCTGCCCGGGCATGGCCGAGGCCGGTGTGCCCGGCCGGCGGCTGTACTTGAAGGAGAAGGCGGAGGCGTATTTGACCTCGGCCACCAGATCGAGCGTCGCCTGGAAGTCCTTTTCCCGCTCGCCGGGGAAGCCGACGATGAAGTCGCAGGACATGGCGATGTCCGGCCGGGCGGCGCGGATTCGCTCGACCAGCCGAAGATAGCTCTCGGCGGTATGGTCGCGGTTCATGGCCTTCAGGATCCGGTCCGACCCCGCCTGCACCGGCAGGTGCAGATAGGGCATCAGTTCCGGCAGGTCGCCATGGGCGGCGATCAGCGCCTCGTCCATGTCGCGCGGATGGCTGGTGGTGTAGCGGATGCGGTCCAGCCCATCGACCTTGGCCAGCTGGCGGACGAGCGCAGCCAGCCCGCCCTCCACACCGTCGTAGGCGTTGACGTTCTGGCCCAGCAGGGTGACTTCGCGCACGCCTTTTTCAGCCAGGCCCCGGGCCTCGGCCAGGATGGCGTCGGCCGGCCGCGACCATTCGGCGCCCCGGGTATAGGGCACGACACAGAAGGTGCAGAACTTGTCGCAGCCTTCCTGCACGGTGAGGAAGGCGGTGACGCCGCTGACGTGGCGGGCCTCGGGCAGGGCGTCGAACTTCTCTTCCGGCGAAAACTCGGCGGCCAGGCCTTCGCCCTTGGCCCGGTGGGCGCGGGCGATCAGTTCCGGCATCTGGTGATAGGCCTGCGGCCCGACCACCAGGTCGACCGCCGGCTGACGGCGCATGATCTCGGCGCCCTCGGCCTGGGCGACGCAGCCGGCTACCGCAATGGTCATCACGCCATCGCCGGCCTCGGCCTTGCGGGCCTTCATCCGCTTGATCTGGCCCAGTTCCGAATAGACCTTCTCGGTGGCCTTCTCGCGAATGTGGCAGGTGTTGAGGACGACCAGATCGGCGCCTTCCGGATCGTCCGTCATGCCATAGCCCAGCGGGCGCAGGACATCGGCCATGCGCTCGCTGTCATAGACATTCATCTGACAGCCGTAGGTCTTGATGTAGAGACGCTTCTGGGGCGCGGTCGTCGTCATGCCGGGGTTATGGGGCTCTGCCCCCGGACTCGCAAGGTTAGAACCCTCCCTCCCCTTTATGGGGATGGAGGGGCGCTGCACCGGCTCCGCTACTGCGTGACCTTCTCGGAGTCTTCCAGCGGCATCCCGTAGAGTTCCAGCCGGTGATCCACCAGCCGATACCCCAGCTTGCGGGCGATCGCCTGCTGCAGCCGCTCGATCTCCTCATCGACGAATTCGACGACCTGGCCGGTCTTCATGTCGATCAGGTGATCGTGGTGGTGGTCGGGCGCTTCCTCGTAGCGGCTGCGGCCGTCGCGGAAGTCGTGGCGCTCGATGATGCCGGCTTCTTCGAACAGGCGCACCGTCCGGTAGACCGTGGCGATCGAGATGTGCGGGTCGACGTCGTGGGCGCGACGGTACAGCTCCTCGACGTCCGGATGGTCCTGCGCGCCCGACAGCACACGGGCGATCACCCGGCGCTGGTCCGTCATCCGCATGCCTTTTTCGACGCAAAGCTTTTCAAGACGGTCCATGGGGCCTCCAGCGAGTCGCGGGCAAGATAGTCACCGCGAGGCTAGCTGTTAAGGGATAGCCGCATCACGAGCGCGTCTGTCGGCGGCCCGCCGTCAGTGCGGGCATAATAGCCCCGCCGGCGCCCGACAATCTCGAACCCGAGCCCCCGGTACAACCCCAGCGCCGCGACATTGTCGTCCGCCACCTCGAGGAACAGGACCTCGGCCTCCAGCGCCAGGGCCCGCACCATCGCCGCCGCGACCAGCCGCCGCGCCAGACCCTGCCGCCGGGCGGCCGGCGCCACCGCCAGGGTGATGATCTCCGCCTCTCCGGCCAGGGCCCGGGCGAGGATGAAGCCGCCGTCCTCCGCGACCACGAAGGTCCCCGGAGTCTCGAGCAGGCCGGCGATCTCGGCCGCGGTCCAGGGATGATCGAAGGCCTGGGCGTGCAGGTCCGCAAGCGGCTGTGGGGAGCCGTCAGGCATAGGGGTCGATACCCCCCGGCAATTTGGCGTCCGGGGTGCGCAGATAGAGCGGCCGCGCCACCGGGATTGGCTCGCGCACCATCGCCGCCAGCCGCGCCACCCAGGCCGGGTCCGGCCCGCCGGGCGTCTCGACCTTCGCCCCGGGGATCAATCCCGCCAGCAAGGGCGCGCCTGATCCGACCAGGGTCACCAGCCCATCCCCGGCCAGCTCCGCCAGCCGGGCGCTCGCTGTCTCGGCAGCCAGGGCGTCGGGCGCCATCAGCGGCGCCCCGTCGCGGAACGCCTGTAGATAAATCTGGCCCCGCCGCGCATCGACCGCCGCGCAGACGAACCCCGTCCGTCCCGCCGCCAGCGCCGGCAGGGAGCCGACCCCGACCAGCGGCGCCGACAGGGCCGCGCTCAGCCCCTTGGCGAAGGCCAGCCCGACCCTCAGGCCGGTGAAGGAGCCTGGCCCCACGGTCGAGGCGATACGGTCCAGGCCTGCAAACCCGAACGGCGCGATCATCCCGGCCACCATCGGGGCCAGCCGCTCCTGATGCCCCCGGCTCATCGGTTCGGAAACGGCGGCCAGCACCTCGTCCCCGTCCAGAAGGGCGGCGGAACAGGCGTCCAGGCAAGTATCGACGGCGAGGATGCGCACCTAGTTGATCGGGGCCTGCCAGAGGAACTCGCGCAGGAAGCCGTCCGCCAACTGGGCGCTGTCCGGCGCATCGCCCGGATTACCGGTCAGCTCGCCGCGCTTGCCGATCACATAGGCCAGCGCATCGCCCGGCGCCCGGCGGCACAGGGCCGCGCCGCTGAACCGGTCCGCGCCGATGACGCAGTCGGCGGCCTTGAACCCCAGCGACGGGAACGGGCTCATCAGGGTCTCGCCCCGCGGGCCGACCACCGGGCCGCCCTGGGCCAGGATGGCGCCGACGCCGCCGCCCCTGGACGCCTGCTTCAGTTCCAGCCCCAGTTCCTCGGGCCCGAACACGGTGAGGATCGGCGTCTGCGCCCCCTCTTCGCTGAGGAAGGCGGTCTTGACCTCGGAGTCGGGGAACAGGGCGACGACGGCCGCGCGATCAAACGCCGTCGCGGCGGTGATCGGCCCGACGCCATCGTTGCTGGCGGTCCAGGCCGGCGCCGCCTTGGGCGCATCGGCCGGCAGGGTGGCCTCGGTGGCCGCGGCCACGGGGGCGGTCGGCTGTTGCTCGGCCGGCTTGCCGCAGGCGGCGAGGCCGAGAAGGGCGATCAGGGGAAGATGGCGGATCATGCGGGGCACCCTAGCGCCAAGCGAAGGCGGATTGAACCGCTCAGCCGTCGTTTGGCGTCGCCGCCAGCAGGGCCTCGCCCTCGCTGGTGATCTCCCAGCCCTCGCGGCTGCGCACCGCCAGGCCAAGATCGGTCAGGGCCCGGGCGTCGGCGATGTTGATGAAGTCGACCGGCTTGCCGGCCCGCTTCAGAGACAGGTTACGCAGGGCCGTCAGCTGCCCTTCACTCAACGGCATCATTGGCCTCCGGACAGCGGATTGGGACGGGCGGCGGCGCGGCGGGCCATGGTGGCGTCCAGCACCTGCCGCAGCCGGGTCGTCTCGGCGTTCAGGTCGGTGACGTCGTCCTCCAGCTGGGCGACGCGGCTTTTCAGATAGGTGTTTTCGCGCTGAAGGCGGGAAAGCTCGTCGCTCACGCCCTGGCCGCCAGCGCCAGCTGCGACTTCACCACCGCCTGCAGGAGGGCGGTGCGGTGCGGGCTGTTGCCGCCGCCGGCCAGCTCGGCGCGGGCGCCTTCCAGCACCTCGCCGCGATGCCGGCCGCCCAGGGCCCAGGCCTCGGCCCGGATCTCGGCGTTGCCGACACTGCCCTCGCCGACCGCGCCCAGAAAGCGCCAGAAGCCGCTCACTTGGGGCTGCGCGTCGAGCGCGGATCGGAAAGGCCGGTGCCGTTCATCGGCCTGGGAACCCGCACGGCGCCGCTCGAACGGCTGTCGGTCAGGAAATGGCGGGTTTTCGGGGGATTGCCGGACATGACGTCCTTTCGCGCCGAAAGATTGGCGCGGCGCGCCGCAACCTTCAGCCCTCTGGATATAGGGGCCCTTGGCCAACAAAGCTTGTCTTATCGCGCACAGGCCGGACAGGCCGGGTCGGCCCCGATGCGCACCGTGCGGCTCTCGCCGTTCAGGCCGTCGTAGATCAGCAGCCGCCCGCTCAAGGCCTCGCCCGCCCCGGTGATCAGTTTCACCGCCTCAAGCGCCATCATCGAACCGATGACGCCCGCCAGCGCCCCGACCACCCCGACCGCCACGCAGGTCTCCGCATCCGGCGGGACATCCGGCACCAGGCAGCGGTAGCAGGGCTGGCCGGCAAAAACCCCGACCTGCCCGGTCCACCGCCCGATGGCGCCGCTGACCAGGGGAACCCCGGCCGCCACGCAGGCGTCGCTGACCAGCAGCCGGGTCTCGAAATTGTCCGTGCCATCCAGCACCAGGTCGTGGCCGGCGACGAGGCTCTCCACATTGGCGGCCGTCACCGCCGGGGCGGCGTGAACCGTCACATGCGGATTGAGCCCTGTCAGCCGGTCCGCCCCGGCCGCCGTCTTGGACCGCCCCACGTCCGCGGTCGCGAACAGCACCTGACGCTGCAGGTTCGACAGGCTGACCACGTCATCGTCGCTCAGGGTGAGGGCGCCCACGCCCGCCGCCGCCAGATACAGCGCCGCCGGCGATCCCAGGCCGCCGGCCCCGACGATCAGCACGTGAGCGGCCTTCAAACGTTGCTGTCCCGGCCCGCCGACCTCGCGCAGCACCAGATGCCGGGCGTACCGATCGACCTCAAGCGATCCAAACGCTGGAGTGGACTGTGGACTGGTCATTTCGGACCTTGAGCCAGTTCGACTACGCGCCAAACGGTCCAGCCAGTCCAAAGATAGCTGACGATAAACATGAGAACGACCATCATTCGTGGGGCGGGTGTCCTGCTAAGCCCGGAAACATTCTGGTGAAGGGTCTTAAAACCGAGAAGGTTTGAAAGTTCGTCCTTTCGTTTCACGCCTAAAATCCGGTCTTGATTGATATTTCTCATGTGAACCCACAGAAGCCATAGAGACGCGCAGACAAACGATTGGATTACGATTTTGGTGACGCTGCTGCTGTCGGAGGACAGGTAGTTGGCCAGTACGCCTATGCCGGCCATTGAGACGCTGAATTCCTGAACCATCAGGACATCTCTGTAGCGAACCTCGTGCCCGACCTCCTTGTATTCCTCGATCAGCAGCTTCTCGGCCTCGGATAGCGGCATCGGTTCGGCGCTGTTTCCCATGGATCCCTCGTTTAGGCTGCTGCATCATTCTTGACGCGCACCAGGCTCACGACCACATCGAAGCCATGCAAAACAGCAACAGCTTCCCCGACTGGCACGGCACCACAATCCTCGCGGTCGCCAAGGACGGCAAGACCGTCATCGCCGGCGATGGTCAGGTGTCGATGGGCGCCACCGTGGTCAAGGGCTCGGCCAGGAAGGTCCGGCGCCTGGCCGGCGGCAAGGTCATCGCCGGCTTCGCGGGCGCCACCGCCGACGCCTTCACCCTGCTCGAACGCCTCGAAGCCAAGCTGGAACAGTACCCGGACCAGCTGGCCCGCGCCTGCGTCGACCTCGCCAAGGACTGGCGCACCGACCGCTATCTGCGCCGGCTGGAGGCCATGCTGATCGTCGCCGACAAGACCAGCATCTACACCGTCACCGGCGTCGGCGATGTGCTGGAACCGGACCAGGGCGTGGCCGCCATCGGCTCCGGCGGGTCCTACGCCCTGGCCGCCGCCCGCGCCCTCATCGACGGCGACCTCGACGCCGAGGCCATCGCCCGCAAGGCCATGGGCATCGCCGCCGACATCTGTGTCTACACCAACGGGTCGTTGACGGTGGAAACCGTCTAGAGCGCGTTCCGATAAGTGGGAACCGGTTATCGGATCAAACGCGCGACCACAAAGACGCTAGAGCGGCCGATTTGATTCCATCAAATCGGGTCCCGCTCTAGCGCCCCCGCAGCTTCAGCGAAATCTCGTCATGGGCCTCGCGCGTGATCGCGTAGGGCCAGATCAGCGCCACCCCGACGCAGGAGATCACCGCCGCCAGCGGCCCATGCACGATGACCAGCCGGATCAGCGCGTCCGGATCGACCGCCACCAGCGGATCGGCCTTCTCGGGCATGCCCATGAGGTCCAGGCCGATGCCGGCCAGCAGCACCCCGACCCCGCTGGCCGCCTTGGCCGCGAAGGTGATGCCGCTGAAATACAACCCCTCCCGCCGGCGACCGAAGCGCAGTTCATGCTCGTCGGCGGCGTCGGCCATCATCGCCGGGAAGGCCACCAGCACCAGCCCCACTCCGATCCCGGCCGTCATCATCATCGACATCAGCAGCGGAATCGCCGCCTCGCCTGAGGGCCGGTAGAGGCCGCTGATCCACAGCACCGGCGCGATCAGCCAGACCAGGTTCAGCATGGTCACTCCGATCATCACCACCGACCGCTTCTCGAACCAGCGCGCCAGCGACGAGGCCATGGCCACCCCGAACACCGTGCCGATAAGCAGCACGAAGGTCAGGGTCTGGATCTGCTCGGTGCCGATCTTCCAGACATAGGTGTTGTGGTGCGCACCCGTGGTGCCGTTGACGCCGATGGCCACCATGATCAGCAGGCAGGAGAAGAACAGGATCCGGAACGACTTGTTGGAAAAGATCTCCGCCACCTCGCCCGGGATCCGGTGGATCATCGACCGCTCGGTGATCTGCGGCTGCGGCAGCCCGATGGCATAGCGCGCCACCCCGGCGCAGCAGAGCAGCATGCAGACCGTCAGCAGCCCGGCCACCGACCAGCCGAGGGCCGGATAGGCGGCCAGCTTGAACAGCCCCTCAGGCGGCGTCAGGAAGACGCTGTAGGCCAGCAGGATGACGAGCACGGCGGACGCCAGGCCGATCAGGGTCCGCCAGACCACGATCCGCGAGCGTTCCAGATAGCCGTCCGACAGCTCCGCCCCCAGCGCGATGAAGGGCACGTTGAACAGCGAGGTGGCCCCCCGCGCGACCAGCGAGGCGCCCAGCAGCCAGCCGAACAGCATCGCGTCGCTCAGGCCCTTGGGCGGCGCAAAGATCAGCCCGAAGCCCAGCGCCACCAGCGGAATGCTCAGCAGCATCAGCGGCAACCGCCGGCCCAGCTTCGACTTGATGTTGTCCGAGATCGACCCGACCAACGGATCCAGAATGGCGTCGGCGCAAAGGCTGAGACCCACGGCGACGCCTGTCAGGATGCCGGAAAGCCCCAGCACCTGGGTGTAGTAGAAAAAGGTCAGAGGCAGAGCGACATCGAAGCCGCCGCTCTGCACCGCCTGGCCAAGGCCATAGGCGGCCTTGACCTGTAGGGGCGGCTTGAACGCCGGAACGACAACAGCTTCCGCAGTGCTCACGCGTTTCCCCCTGGTCTTATCGTTGACGGGGAAGGTGCGGCCTTATCCGCGCCGGGCGCAATGCTGTCGTGGCGTCAACCAGCCACCGGCCCACAGGGCCAGAGCAACCAGCACCGGCTGCATGGCCAGCCGGGGCGCATGATACCACCAGCTGTCCGGCAGCCCGGGCACGTGAACGCCGCCAAAGGCGTGGTGCAGGTTGGCCGGAAATACCCCGATGGCATAGAGCGCCAGCCCCAGACCCGCCCACCGGCGCAAGGGCGGGATCAGCAGGCCGATGCCCCCGGCGATCTCGGCCAGCCCGGTCAACTGGATGACCAGCGCCGGATAGGGAACCCAGGGCGGCATGATCGGCAGGAAGCTCTGCACGGCGATCAGGTGGAAGACCCCGAAGGCGGCGTAGACCGGCCCAAGAATCCAGCAGGCGATCAGCCGTCCCGCTCCCGCTTTCGGACCGGACAGGGTCATCGCAGGGGGTAGTCTCCTTCCAGCCCATAGGCCGAGCCGCTGTTGCTCAGGTCGCTGGAATAGAGGCCGAACCGCTTCACGGTGAAGACGGGGCTGTGCAGCAGATTGTTGGCCGCCTCCCAGTCCATCACCGCCCCGGGGTCCGGCCGCCTGAGGTAGGCCAGGGTCACGTGCGGACGGTAGACCCGCGTATCCGCCGCCAGCCCGGCCCGCCTTGCCGCGCTCTCACAGCGTTTCTGCAGCCGCAGCAGGGCGGGGTTCTCCGCCACCCCGGCCCAGATGGCGTGGATATCCACCGCCTCGCCGAAATGGCCGACCCCGGCCAGTTCCAGCTCGAAGGGCTCCAGCGCAATGGCCGACAGCTCGGCGTCCAGGTCCGCGGCCTTGTTCTCCGGCGTGTCGCCGATGAACCGCAGGGTGATGTGCAGCTGCTCCGCGGTCCGCCATCGGGCGCCGTTGAGGCCGGTCTGATGCTCGGCCAGCCCCTGGGCGATGTCCCAGGGAATGGCGATGGCGGTGAAGAGTCGAAGCATGCTCCGATGTTACTCTCCCCCCGCCTGCGGGGGGAGTGGCCATGGCGAGCGCTGCAAGCGAGCCATGCCGAGGGGGGCAAGTGTTTGCCTCACCATCGCCAAACCCAACCAGCGGGGCCCGCCCCCTGGTCCGTCGCTTCGCTCCGAACCTGTCCTCCTCCCGCTTCGCGGGGGGAGGAGGTTGTCCACCCTACGGACAGGGGTTCGGCCGCTCCACGTGCAGCGCGTCGACCGCCTTCTCCAGCTCCGCCGTCCACTCGAAGTCGAACGCATCGATGTCCGTCGTCAGCTGCGCCATCGAGGTGGCCCCGATGATGGTCGAGGTGACGAACGACCGGCTGTCGCAGAACTTCAGGGCCAGGGTGGCCGGATCGACGCCGTGCTGCGCCGCCAGCGCCACATAGCCGCGAATGGCCTCCTGCGACCCCGGTCCGTCATAGCGCTGCATGCGGTTGTACAGGGTCTTGCGCGCGCCGGGCGGCAGGGCGCCGTCCAGGTACTTGCCGGTCAAAGCGCCCTGGGCCAGCGGCGAATAGGGCAGCAGACCCACGTCCTCCTGCACCCCGATCTCGGCCAGGCCGTACTCATAGACCCGGTTGACCAGACTGTAGGCGTTCTGGATCGAGGCGACGCGCGGCAGGCCCAGGCGGTCGGACGCCTCGATGAACTTCATCACCCCGTACGGCGTCTCGTTGCTGACCCCGATGGCGCGGATCCGGCCGGCCTTCACATGCTTGTCCAGGGCGGTGAGAATGGCCTCGAACCCCTCATGGTCGGGGCCGTAGGGCTGCCAGGTCATGCCGCCGAAGATGCGCACCGCCCGGTCCGGCCAGTGCAGCTGGTAGAGATCGATGTAGTCGGTCTGCAGCCGCTTCAGCGACGCCTCGACCGCCTCGTCGATCTGCGCCGCGGTCTGCCGCGTCGGCGAGCCGTCGGTCCGCAGCCAGCTCATCGGCGAGCGCCCGGCCACCTTGCTGGCCAGCACCACCTTGTCGCGTTTGCCCGATTTGGAAAACCAGGTCCCGATATGCCGCTCGGTCGAGCCTTGCGTCTCGGGCGTCGGCGGCGAGGCGTACATCTCGGCCGTGTCCCAGAAATTCACCCCGCGCTCGAGCGCGTAGTCCATCTGCTCGTGGGCCTCGGCCTCGCTGTTCTGCGATCCCCAGGTCATGGTGCCGAGACAGCAACGCGACACCGAAATGCCCGTACGGCCGAGTTGTGAGTACTGCATCTGCCCCTCGTATCCCCTGTTTTCCTGACCCATAGCCGGACTGCCCTGAGGGAAGTCAGGGCCTCGCGCCTCGGATTGAACGAAAAGTCCCTAGCCCAGCGCCCGCGACACCACCGGCGCCAGCCCCCGCACAATGATCCGCACGCCTTCGGCGGTCGGGTGGATGCCATCCCGCTGGTTCAGGCGCGGCACCCCGCCAACCCCGGCCAGCAGGTTCGGATAGAGGGCGACCCCGTGTTTTTTGGCCAGGGCCGGAAAGACGCCCGCAAAATCCCGCGCATAGCTGCGGCCCAGGGCCGGGGGCGGGGCCATGCCGGCCAGCACCACCTTGATCCGCCGCGCCTTCAGCTTGCTGATGATCCGGTCGAGGTTGGCGCTGGTCTTCTTCGGATCGATGCCCTGCAACAGGTCGTTGCCGCCGAAGGCCACGACGCAGACGTCGGTGTCGGCCTGGACGCTGAAGTCGACCCGGGCCAGGCCCGCCGCCGAGGTGTCACCGGAGACCCCGGCTCCGCGCACCCTGACGGGCTTGCCGAGCTTGCGCAGGTCGGCCTCCAGCACGGCCGGCAGGGCCAGGTTTCGCGGCAGGCCAAGGCCAGCCGTGATGCTGTCGCCCAGCACCGTGACAATGCGGGGTTTGGCATTGCCCGGACCCTGGGCAAAGGCCGCGCCGGCCGGCAGCAGAGCCAGGCCCGCCAGGGCCGCGCGTCGCGTGAAAGATCGTTCAGGTGTGTTCGCCATCTCAGCGCCCTATGTAGGTGAGGAGTTCGTATCCACAAACGCCTCCTCCCCGTTTCAATCGCCCGGTCCCCAAAATGTACGACGCCCAGACGACGACCTCGCCGCTCCGCCTTGAAGCGGTCACCCTCACCCTGCCGTCGGCGGCGGGGCCGGTGGAGATTCTCAAGGGCGTCGATCTCGAGGTCGCCCCGGGCGAACGGGTGGCCGTGGTCGGCCCCTCGGGCTCGGGCAAGTCGAGCCTGATCGCGGTGGCGGCGGGTCTGGAGCGGCCGACCAGCGGGTCGGTGGCCTTGTTCGGACAGGACATGGGCAAACTGTCGGAGGACGGGCGGGCGAAACTGCGGCGGGCCCGCGTCAGCCTGGTGTTCCAGAGCTTCCATCTGCTGCCCAACATGACCGCCCTGGAAAATGTCGCCGCCCCGCTGGAGATCGCCGGCCGCAAAGGCGCCGACGACACCGCCCGCGAATGGCTGGCCAAGGTCGGCCTGGGCGAACGCCTGACCCACTATCCGCACCAGCTCAGCGGCGGCGAGCAGCAACGCGTCGCCCTGGCCCGCGCCCTGGCCGTCCAGCCCAAGCTGCTGTTCGCCGACGAGCCGACCGGAAACCTCGACGGCGTCAACGCCCACACCGTCGCCGACATGATGTTCGACCTGGTCGCCCAGACCGGCGCGGCCCTGGTCCTGGTGACCCACGATGTCGCGCTGGCCGCCCGCGCCGACCGCACCGTCACCATGGGCGACGGGCGGGTCGTCGGGTGAGTTCGCCGCGTCCGTGCGATAATGGTCCTGCCGCTTCGATAAGCACCCCGGGAAATTCCGCGGGCGACCCACGGGTCACCTCCAGCCGACCAAAGGCACACCAAAGGGCGACCCAAAGGCCACCAAAAACCCACCGCCGGGCCACCGTCGTTTCCAGACAACCTCCTGAAATCACAGAAGAACAGCGCCAATCCGCATGAGCCTGCCGCTCTCCTTCCGCTTCGCCGCCCGTGAACTGCGCTCCGGCGTCGCCGGCTTCCGCATCTTCCTGGCCTGCCTGGCGCTCGGCGTCGCCGCCATCGCCGCCGCCGGCTCGACGGCCGAGGCCTTCCGTCAGGGTCTGGCCACGCAGGGTCGCGAGATCCTCGGCGGCGACCTTCGGGTCAGCGTCGAGAATCGCCGCTTCACGCCCGAGGAAAGGGCCAAGTTCGAGGCGCTCGGCCGGACCGTCTTTGCGGTGGGCCAGGCCGCCATGGCCGAATCCCCGAACGGCGAGCGCCGGCTGGTCGAGCTGCGCGGCGTCACCCCCGGCTACCCGCTGGTCGGCAAGGTCCAGCTGACCGGCGCCCCGACCCTCGACGCCGCCTTCGCCCCGGAAGGCGCGGCGGCCGGCGCGGCCATCGAGCAGGCGCTTTTCGACCGCCTGGGCCTCAAGCTCGGCGACCAGTTCCTGATCGGCGAGGCGAAGTTCGTCGCCCGCGCCATCCTCGTCTCCGAACCCGACCGCCTGGGGCGCGGCTTCTCCCTCGCCCCCCGGGTGCTGACCAGCCTGAAGGCCGTCGAGGACGGCGGCTTCCTGGCCGAGGGCCTGCCGGACCGCGGTGAGACCGTCCGCATCGCCCTGCCCAACGGGGCCGACGCCAACGCCGCAGCCCGCTCTCTCGATCCCAACCGGCCCAGGGACGGCCTTGGCCAGCGCCGCCCGGGCGGTCGCCAGGCCGGGCCCCCGTCCGGCGGTCCCGGCGCCGGCGATCTACAGGTCCGCACCCGCGACGAAGCCGCCAATGGCGTCAAACGGCTGATCGACCAGCTGGAATACTTCCTGGGCTTCATCGGCCTGGCCTCGCTGGTGGCCGGCGGCCTCGGCGTCGCCGGCGCGGTCGGCGCCTATCTGGAAGCCCGCAAGCCCTCCATCGCCACCCTCAAGGCGCTCGGCGCCGAGGGGGTGCTGATCCGCAACATGTACCTGATCCAGGTCGCCGTTCTCGCCCTGCTCGGCGTCGGCATCGGCCTGGCCATCGGGGCCAGCGCCCCGCTGATCCTCGGCGAACTGGCGCGGGACAAGCTGCCGATCCCGGCCCTGTTCGCCGTCTACCCCATGCCCCTGCTCAAGGCCGCCGCCTTCGGCCTGCTGGCCGCCGCCGCCTTCAGCCTGGTGCCGCTGGCCCGCGCCCGCTCGACCCCGCCGTCGGCCCTGTTCCGGCGCGACCTG
>JAUMCZ010000199.1:0-10037 GCA_032122215.1 Caulobacter sp. | reverse complement strand
GAAGCCCTGAACGGCGGGGCGCTGGCCCGGGTGCGGGACGGCGATGTCATCACCCTGGACGCCGAGGCCGGGACCCTGACCATCGCCGTCGATGCGGACGAGTTCGCGGCCCGAGCCCCGGCCCCGCCGCCCCCGGAGGGCATTGGCCACGGCCGTGAGCTGTTCGCCAGTTTGCGGGGTCTGGCCGGCGCCGCTGATGCCGGAGCATCCGTCCTTTTCGAAAACTGATAGAACGCCGTTATAGACCCAAACTGCGCATGTCCATTCCGTGGACGTAAACGGAAGCGCGTCACCCTGCCGCAGGCTTTAGAGCCACATATGTTTCAAAGACGAAACCCAACGGCGTAACCCCGGTTGACGCGGCGTTAGAACATACCGCATCATCGAACAGTTGTTTGCCGGACTGTCCCGGCAAGCGGGTGGCTGTTCCTCGGGGGCGCGTTGGCGAGATCGCCAAACCTGTCTGACCTCAACGGAACCCGGACCGAGGTCCGGGCCAAAGGCGTCACTGCCTCTCCATCCCGACACTTCGAGATCGGCCGGACGGCATCGTCCGCGCCCAACGACCTGCTTGTTCGGGGAGGCAATCCCGACAGCGGATAATCAGACTACGAACCCGGTCACCGACGCTCGAACACAAGAAGCGCGGGGCCACCAGGAAACAACAGGGAGGGAGTATTATGCGTAGGATTGCGTATCTGGCCGGCGGGTCCGCCTTGGCCATGGTTGCGGCCATCGGGTTTGGCGGAATCGCCTCGGCCCAGGATGAACCGGCGGCCGTCGAAGAAGTCGTCATCACCGGCTCGCTCATCGCGGGCACGCCCGAAGACGCGGCCCTGCCCGTCGACGTGATCGGCGCCGAAGAGCTGGCCAAGCAGGGTTCGCCCTCGACGGTCGAACTGCTCAAGGGCCTGTCGGTCTCCAACGGCGTGCTGGGCGACACCAACCAGTTCGACGCCCGCGCCCAGGGCTCTGAAGGCTCCGGTTCGGTCAACCTTCGCGGCCTCGGCCCGACGCGGACCCTGGTCCTGCTCAACGGCCGCCGCATGCCGGTCAACCCCTTCGCCCTCGCCGGCGCCGGCGCGGTCGACACCAACATCATCCCCTCCGCCGCCATCGGCCGGGTCGAAGTTCTGAAGGACGGCGCCGCCGCCACCTACGGCTCCGACGCCATCGCCGGCGTGGTCAACTTCATCACCAAGAAGGGCCAGGAAGGCGGCGAACTGGGCGCCAGCTACAAGCTGATCGACGGCTCGGACGGCGACTGGACGGCCAACGCCTCCTGGGGCTGGTCGGGCGACTCCTCGGACGCCTTTGTGGCGCTGGGCTTCCAGCACCGCTCCGAACTGAGCGTCACCGAGCGTGACTTCGCCAACCGGCCCTACCTCGAAAACCCTGAAGGCGGCTGGACGGCGGCGGGCTCGCCCTCGACCTTCGTGCCGCTGGCGGCTTCGACCACCGGCTTCCGCGACAGCAACTGTTCGGCCCTGGGCGGCTTCACCGGCTTCAGCGGTGCGACCCCGGTCTGCTACGCCCACTACATCGAGTTCGACAACCTGGTCGAACGCGAAGAGCGCTTCCAGATCTACGGCGAGTTCAATCACGAGTTCAACGACACCACCAAGCTGCACATCGAAGGGCTCTTCGCCTCGACCGACGTGCCGGAGTGGAAGACCTCGCCGTCCTACGCCCTGCTGGCGACCCCGACCTCGACCACCTCGCCGATCGCGGGCCGTTACTTCATCCCGGCCACCAATCCGGGCCTGATCCGCTACGGCATCGATAACCCGACGCTGGGCAACTACAGCCTGGGAACCGGCCTCTGCACCACCGGCGCGGCCCAGAACCCCTGTGTCGGCGGGGCCTCCGCCCTGCTGGCCGGCGGCGTGCTCAACGTCGCCAACCGTCCTCACCTGCTGGGCGGCAACCCGATGTTCGGCTACGGCGCGTCGCAGGGTAGCCGCAACTTCGAGGCCTATCGCCTGTCGGCCGAACTGACCGGCCAGTTCGCCGAGGACCTCAACTGGCAGATCAGCGCCACCTACGGTGAAGAACGCGGCAACCGCACCGGCTACGACACCATCGTCGGCCGCTACCAGCTCGCCCTGCGCGGCCTGGGCGGCGCCAACTGCAACAACATCGTCGCCGGCAACCCGGGGTCGACCTGCCAGTACTTCAACCCCTTCTCGAGCGCCATTCCGGGCGCGCCTGACTTCGATCCGGCCCTGTCCAACGATCCTGACCTGACCCGCTGGTTCTTCCAGAAACTGGAAACCGAGCAGAAGACGGGCATGTTCGTTGTCGAGGCGGTTGTGAACGGCAAGATGTTCACCCTCGGCGGCGGCGACGCGGCCTGGGCGATCGGTGGCCAATACCGTCGCTCGACCTTCGACGTCTGGTACAACGACATCTCCAACCGGGCCATCAACCCCTGCCTCGACACCCCGATCAACGGCAGCAAGACCTGCGCCGCCCCGTCGGGTCCGTTCGCCTTCCTGGGCGTCGGCAGCAATGCCTACGTCGAGCAGAGCACCTGGTCGGGCTTTGGTGAACTCAGCCTGCCGTTCACGGACAGCTTCAACGTCAGCCTCGCGGCTCGCTACGAAAGCATCGAGGACGTCGGTGAGACCTTCAACCCGAAGATCTCCGCCAAATGGCAGATCATCGAGCCTCTGGCGGTCCGCGCTTCGCTCGGCACCACCTTCCGCGCTCCGGTGCCCAGCCAGCTGACCAACGACTTCGTCACCTCGCTGCAGTCGATCAACGGCACCTTCCGCGCCGTCGACATCTACGGCGATCCGGACCTCGAGCCCGAAACCGCCACCACCTACAACGTCGGGGTCATCCTCGAGGTCGGAAACCTGAAGGCGTCGCTCGACTACTTCAACTTCGACTTCCAGGACCCGATCACCACCGAGCCGGTCTCCGGTCTGGTGGCCCAGGTGTTCCCGGGCGGCATCGGCGCCGGACAGGTGGCCAACTGCGCCAGCCCGTTCGCCGCGCGGTTCAGCTTCTCGGGCGGCGCCACCTGCGCCTCCTTCGCCACGGCGTCGGCGGCTTCGGCGGCCATCACCCGGGTGTCGACCAACACCATCAACGGCGCCGGGGTGAAGACCTCGGGTATCGACCTCATGGCCGATTACACCTTCGATGACGTTGCCGGCGGCTCCCTGACCATCGGCGGCTCGGCGACCTACGTCCTCGAGTACGTCACCGACGATCTCAACATCGCCGGCGTTGTGCTCAGCAAGTCGTTCGACGCCGTCGGCCTGCTCAACTACCAGACCACGGCCTACCCGCTGCCGCAGTGGAAGGGCAGCCTGTTCGTGGAGTACAACAACGGGCCGCACAACGCCCGGGTCACCGTCCGTCACATCGACGGCTACACCGACCAGCGGGTCTCGCCGTTCGCGGCGGGCACCTACTTCACCGACAACGGCATCCGCACCGCCGCGGTGGCCAACACCAACGGCAAGAACATCGACAGCTTCACCACTGTCGACTTCACTTATCGGGTGTTCCTGCCTTGGGATTCGACGCTGGCGCTCAGCGTCGACAACATCATGGACGAAGATCCGCCCTTCGCCCGGCTGGACCTCAGCTACGACCCCTTCACGGCGAGTGGCCTTGGCCGGACCTTCAAGTTCAGCCTGTCCAAGAAGTTCTAGCCGGAGCGATCCGAACTGGACGGAAAGGGGCGGTCTTCGGACCGCCCCTTTTTCGTTGTCCGCGCCATTCCGAGGTATAATGGCGCTTCGATAAGCGGCGTTGGTTCAGCGCGTGAACAGGCCCAGCATCAGAGGCCGCACGAACAGGCCGGCGGCCTCGTCCTTCTCGAGCCCGGTCACCCAGGCCCCCATCGACGCGGCCGCGTTGAGCAGGGCGTTCAGCATGTGGGCGGCCACCAGCGGATCGACGGGCCGGATCGACCCCTCGGCGATGCCGTCCGAGATCATCCCGGCAAAGCGGTCGGAGATGCGGGCGTAGCGGTCGGAGATGTCCTGGCGCACTTCCAGCGGCAGGGCGGTCATCGAAGAGCCACGCAACAGCGGCCCCTCGTCCGACAGCTGGAATTCGGTCAGGGCCGAGGCCGCTGCCGCCAGCCGCGTCCACTGGTCGGCCTTGAGGTCGCGGGCGGCCAGCTGGGCGGCGCGCAGGACGGTGAAGGTGCGGTCAAAACAGGCCCGCACCAGCTCATCCTTGTCCTCGTTGTGATGATAGAAACTGCCCTTGGTGACGTTAAGCGCCGCCGAGATGTCCTCCACCGAGGCGCCGCGATAGCCCCGCTGGTTGATCAATCGGGTGGCGGCGGTCAGGAAGGTGGTGCGGGAAACCTCGGGCCCCGGTTCGGCCGGCGCGGCCTCGGTCAGCGGGGGCAGGGCGGGCGGCGCCCAGCTGCGGCTCTTGCTGGCCAGACCGCCGGTCAGGATATCGCTCATCCGCTCCTGCAGACGCGGATAGTCCTCGACGTCGTAGCGGCGTAGCCAGCTGAAGGTCCAGAAGGCCTGTTCCAGCAACAGGTGGGTGCGGGCGTTGGCCTCTGCCCGGCTCAGCCCTGCGAATTCCGGGGCATCGAAGAAGCCCCGCACCCGGCGGAACATGTCGGTGAAGGCTCCGGTGACCTCGGCGTGGTGCGGTTCCTTCAGCGAGCGCATCTCGCTGAAGCTGACCATCGGCGGCGCTTCCTTCAGGCGGATGCGGCGCGAAAGCTCGAAGAACAGCTCCAGGAACCGGTCCAGCCGGCCGCGAGCGTCGGGCGCCTCGGCGGAGCGAGTGACCAGGTCTTCGAAGGCCTCTATGCCGCGCAGGAAGCAGGCCGCCGCCAGGTCTTCCTTGCGGCGGAAATAGTAGGTCACCGAGGTGGTGATCAGCCCCACCTCGGCCGCCACCCCGGCCAGGGTCATGCCCTTCACGCCCTGCCTGTTCAGAATGCCGGTCGCGGCCGCCAGTATCGCCTCACGGCGCGCCGCGTAGCGGGCAGTCGATGCGGGCACGTCGGGGACGGCGGTCTCGGTCATCTAAGCTGTATCAAGTGGTCCAGATTGGTGGCGCACCTTAGGACCGCCGCCGCGTCATCCGCTACCGTCTTTTCGAAAAACCTCTACCGGTGAGAACGGCCGCCCCCGGTGCGGCCTCGGCCCGGCCGCCTGGCTTGACCCACATCGGGTTGACGCGGTCGAGGACGCCATCACGCAGGACGACGAAGATGTCGCGAAGAACCCCTGCGCGACCTCCGATTCCAGTCGGCCGTCGTTGCGGCTCTTGACGTTTCCGTCGCCTGTTTGTGGTGCGACGGTTGCGCAATTTCGCAAAGTTTGGGTTGCCCCATACCCGGCCTTCGCTAACCATCGCGGCAACAACACAGAGGAACGCCCCGTGACCAAACCCGAAAAGCTCGGCCTGTCTTCCGAACGGCTCGGCCGCATCGAGAGTTTCCTCAAGGAGCGGTACATCGACCCGGGCAAGCTGCCCTGCGCCCAGGTCCAGGTCTGGCGGCGCGGCAAGCTGGCTTATGAGACCGTGCTGGGCCTCGCCGACCGCGAACGGGAGCGCAAGCTGAAGAGCGACGACCTCTTCCGCATCTACTCGATGACCAAGCCGATCACCTCGGTCGCCTTCATGATGCTGGTCGAGGAGGGCCTGGCGGCTCTCGACGATCCGGTGTCCAGGTACATCCCCGAATGGAAGGACCTCGGGGTCTACAACGGCGGCTACATGGAGACCTTCCAGTCGAAGCCGGCCGACCGACCGATGCTGGTCATCGACCTCCTGCGCCACACCTCCGGCCTGACCTACGGCTTCCAGCAGTTCGGCAACATCGATGCGGCCTACCGCAAGCTCAAGCTCGGCGAGAACTTCCACGGCGAGGGCCTGGCCGAAACCGTCACCGCCCTGGCCGGAGTGCCGCTGCAGTTCTCGCCGGGGGAGGCCTGGAACTATTCGGTCTCCACCGACATCGTCGGCCGGCTGGTCGAGATCATCAGTGGCCAGACTCTGGATGTCTTCTTCGAGGAGCGGATCTTCAAGCCGCTCGCCATGGAAGACACCTTCTTCTCGGTCCCCAAGGACAAGGCCGACCGCTTCACCGCCTGCTACGCCGTCGGCGCGCTGGGCTCGAAACTGCCTGTCGCGGCGAAGCCCCAGCTGCAGGACGACCCCAAGAAGAGCCCCTACCTTAAGCACCCCAGCTTCCTGTCGGGCGGCGGCGGTCTCGTCTCGACCGCCAATGACTACATGAAGTTCGCCCGCATGCTGCTGAACGGCGGCGAGCTCGACGGGGTGCGGCTGCTGGGTCCCAAGACCATCCAGCTGATGAGCGCCAACCACCTGCCGGGCGGCAAGGACCTCACCCAGATGTCCAAGAGCCTGTTCAGCGAGGCGACCTATGCCGGCGTTGGATTTGGCCTGGGGTTCGGGGTCACCATCGACCCGGCCGCCACCATGCTCCAGGGCAGCAAGGGCGAGTACTTCTGGGGCGGCGCGGCCAGCACCTTCTTCTGGGTCGACCCGGAGGAAGACCTGGCCGTGGTCTTCCTCACCCAGGTCCTGCCCAGCAGCGCCTACCCGGTGCGGCGGGAGCTTCGGACCCTCGTCTACAGCGCCATCACCGAGGCGGGCAGGGGATAGGGCCCGAAGGCCCTAGGGAACGATATCCGCCGCCTCCGCCGCCTGGTTCTTGGCGGCGATGATCCGCAGGTTCTCGGTGTGGGTCTCGCGGGTGATGTTGTAGAGCTGCATGATGCCGAGGGCCGTCCCGTACAGGATGGCCAGGACCGGCATGTAGACCAGGGCCATGTTGGTGATGACCGCCGCGTCGACCTCGCCTGGCTTGGCGTTGCGCGGGAAGTCGATGATCACCAGAAGGAAGCTGGCCGCCATCACACCGATGCCGCCGACGGCCTTCTGGACCAGGCTGGTGAAGGCGAAGAACAGCCCCTCCGAGCGCCGGCCGGTCTTGACCTCCGAGTGCTCGACCACATCGGCCAGCATGGAGGTGATGAGGATGGCGGCCGTGATCCCGAAGATGCCGCGGATGACGCCATCCAGGAACAGCCAGGGCACGATGGAGGGGATTTCGCCGTACATGTCGGCGTTTTCCGGGAACCAGCCGAGCAGGCGCAGCAGCAGCGGCGCAAACCCGGTCAGAACCGACAGCGCCAGCAGGATGCCGCCGGCCTTCTTTTTGCCCGACCGCTTGGAAAGCATCGGCGCGGCCACCAGGGCGATGGCCGAGGAGATGTAGCTGTCGAGCACCAGCACCCCGGTCCAGAAGGAGTTGAGCTCCCAGAAGTAGGTCGAGAAGTAGAAGGCGAGGGTGAAGCTGACCCCCTGGGCGATGGCCGCGACCAGGCCAACCAGGGTGATGACCACGAAGGGCCGGTTGTTCAGGGTGTCCCTCATCTGGCTGAGGGTCTGCACGACCGTTCGGGCGGTATGCACCGGGGCGCGCCGTAGCCAGGGGATGAAGCGGTGGGTGCCGGCGGCCGAGACAATGATCGACAGGAACATCAGCACCGCGCCGACGTAGCCGTACATCTTGTAGGCGTCAGGATTGAGCTGGCCGTTCTTGATGGTGTCCGTGGGCTGCATGAAGACCCAGAACATGACCACCGTCAGGGTCAGGCCGCCCCACCAGGCGAAGAAATAGCGCCAGCCGAGGATGGAGCTGCGCTCATCGTAGTCCTCGGTCAGTTCGGCGGCGAGCGACGAGGAGGGGACCTCGTACATGGTGATGAAGCTGCGGCCGAGCACGGCCACGGCGACCAGATACCAGAACATCGCGCCCTCGCCCCAGCCTGCCGGCGGGTTCCAGAGCAGCAGGAAGGACAGGGCGACCGGCAGGGCGGAGGCATACATGAAGGGGTGGCGGCGACCCCATTTGGAGCGCCAGTTGTCGGAGATCTCACCGAGCACCGGGTCGATCACACAGTCGATGATCAGCGCCAGGGTAATGGCGAAGCCCACCACCCGCGGGTCCATGCCGACCACCTGATTGTAGAACAGCAGGAGGAAGACGCGGTAGCCGTTGTCCTTGATCCCGAAGGCCACGGATCCCAGTCCGTAGAGCATCTTGGTGCCGACGCCCACGCGAGGGCGCGGGCCGAGCGGCTGCGCGGCTTCGGTCATCAAAAATCCACCCTGTGACGAACGGCTCTGCGGCCGTGTTGTTTTTCGAATTTGGGGTATGTTGAGAACCGCTGTCAATCGATCGTTTGAATCATGACGCCGGTTTCATCTCCTGGCGCCGCGAGGCGCAGGCGTCCCAATAGGGTTCGCCGCCGAAGCGTTCGACCATCCGGTCGGTGAGGATGCGCACCTTGGCCGGCGGCGGCCCGGGCGGCCTCACGATATAGAGGCCGGCGTCGGCGCCGATGGGAAAGTCCATGAGGATGGGCTCCAGCTCGCCGGTCTCGATGAAGGTTCCTGCCAGGAAGGTCGGCAGCATGGCGACGCCGAGCCCGGCCGCCGCCGCCCGGGCGACAGCCTCGGCGTTGTCGGCCCGGAAGCGGGATTCGGGCCTGACCGTAATGGTCCGCTTGCCGTCCTGGAACCGCCAGGCTTCACCCATCCGCATGCCGGTCTGTACGACCGCGTCGTGGTCGGCGAGATCGGCGGGGGTCTGCGGCCGGCCGCGTCGGTCGAGGTAGGCGGGGCTGGCGACAACGGCGGCGAGGATCGGGGCGATCCGCCGGGCCACCAGGGTGGAGTCGGCCAGCACGCCCAGGCGCACCGCGACATCGAACCGCTCGGCCACCAGATCGACAACGCCGTCGCTGTAGGCGGCCTCGATCTTCAGGCGCGGATGTTCCAGCGCCAGCTCCTGCAGCACCGGCTGCACATGGCGGAGCCCGAACGAGAGGGGCAGGGCGATGCGCAACGTGCCGCCGAGCGACTCGCCGCTCTGGGCGACGGCTTCGCGGGCTTCCTCCAGATCTGCGAGGATCTGTTCGGCCCGCAGCTTGAACTCCAGGCCGGCCTCGGTCGGGCTGATGCCACGGGTCGTGCGCGACAGCAGCCGGGCGCCGAGGTCGGCCTCGAGGGCGGTCACCCGCCGCGACAGGATGGATTTGGAGACGCCCAGCCTTGCGGCGGCGCGGGTGAAGCCGCCGGTTTCAACCACCTCGACGAAAGCGCGGATGGATTCCAGATCGAACATTCAACCGCTCCTCCGGTGAAACAATATCGGTCTATCAGATGGCCAGCGTTCCATTTTCGTCAACACAGAACTGCAACTTATGCAGCTACCGATATCGCTCCTCCATGCGCATCTGTCCGTCACGGCCACAGGGCCCTCAGACATTTTCGTGGAGTGTTTCTCATGACCAAGGTTCTCGTCCTCAACAGCAGCATCAGCGGCGACGCCTCGGCCAGCCGCGCCCTCGTGCAGACCGCCGTCGGCGCGCTCAGCCGGCCCGGCGTGGCCATCATCGAGCGCGATCTCGGCGCCGATCCCATCCCGCACCTGACCCCCGAAACGGTCGGCACGGTGCGCGGCGCCGACCCGGTGACCCCGGCGCAGATCGAGGCCCGCGCCCTCGCCGACGGCCTGATCGCCGAACTGAAGGACGCCGACGTTCTGGTCATCGGCGCCCCGATGTACAACTTCGCCATCCCCAGCGGCCTGAAGACCTGGTTCGACCACGTCCTGCGGGCCGGCGCGACCTTCCGGTACAGCGAGGCGGGTCCCGAGGGCCTGGTCACCGGCAAGAAGGCCATCGTCGTCCTGTCCCGAGGCGGCCTCTACAGTGAAGGCCCGGCGGCCGCCCTGGACAGCCAGGAGCCGCACCTGCGGACCCTGCTGCGCTTCATGGGCGTCACCGACGTGACCTTCGTCCGCGCCGAAAAGCTGGGCTTCGGCCCGGCCGCCGTCGAGGAGGCGATGGGCAAGGCCCGCGACCTGATCGGCCGCACCATCGACGCGGACTTCCGCAAGGCCGCGTAAGTCTGAAGCGACAACACCGGTATGGGCTGGTAGGCTCCGGGTATGGAAACCTGGATCCTGCCGGCCCTGCTCGGCGTCGGCCTGGCCGCCGCCA
>JAUMCZ010000198.1:0-3473 GCA_032122215.1 Caulobacter sp. | reverse complement strand
AACCGGCCATGGCAGTGGCGAAAGACAGGGCCGCCAGGGAGGCGGCGGCCTTCAGAATGGGGGTGGAACGCATGGAGTCCCTCGACGGTATTGGTCCATCCCGTGAGATGAACCGGTGAGCCCCCCCGTCGGCAGGAACAGCGCGTGGCCGGTGAGTCTGTTTCCCGCGCTCACGCGTTCGTGAAGTCAGCAGCCCGGGAAGAACAGGGCCCCCTCGCCGCGATGAAGCCGAGGCGGACTACCTTCGGAAAGGCCCGGAAGGGGCGCCTCATTTTTGAGCAGCCAGACACCTCCCCGCCCAGCGATCGGGCGCGCCGCCTCTTTCTTGCCGATTCCCTAACGGGGCGCGCCGGGGTCGGCCGGTCCATCCCGCTAGCGTGACCCGGCACAAGAAACAGAGGGGCGCGCGTCTAATCGGCGGGCGGACAAGTCGGATGAAACTGATCATAGCGGTGGTCAAACCCTTCAAGCTGGACGAGGTGCGTGAAGCCCTGGTCGCAGCTGGCGTCGAGGGGATGACCGTCTCCGAGGTGAAGGGCTACGGCCGGCAGAAGGGCCAGACCGAGATTTACCGGGGCGCAGAGTACCAGGTGAACTTCGTGCCCAAGGTGAAGGTCGAGGTGGCGGTCGACGACAGCGCCGCCGGCAAGGCCGTGGAGGCCATCAAGGCCGCCGCCGCCACCGGCAAGATCGGCGACGGCAAGATCTTCGTCCTCAACCTCGAGGACGCGGTGCGGATCCGCACCGGCGAGTCCGGCGCCTCGGCGCTGTGATCAAGAACACAGGGGATAAACCAATGAAATCACTCAAGTTCGGCAGGTTGGCGGGGCTGATGCTCGCCGCCGCCATCGCCGGGGCGCCGATGGCCGCTCCCGCGTTCGCACAAGAGGCCGCTCCGGCCGCCGCTGAAGCCGCCCCGGCGGCTCCGGCCGCTGAAGCGCCCGCTCCCGCTCCGGAAGTCGCGGCGCCCGCCGCCGCCGCCGAAGAAGCGCCGCCCACGCCCGACAAGGGCGACACCACCTGGATGATGATCTCCATGGTGCTGGTGCTGCTGATGATCGTGCCGGGTCTGGCGCTGTTCTACGGCGGCCTGGTGCGCTCCAAGAACATGCTCTCCATGCTGGTCCAGGTGACCACCGTGGCCTGCATCGGCATCATCTGCTGGGTCTTCTGGGGCTACAGCCTGGCCTTCACCGACGGCGGCGGCTTGAACGCCTTCGTCGGCGGCCTGTCCAAGGTCGGCCTGAAGGGGGCGATCTTCAACGACGCCGGGGCCTTCACCAATGTGGAGACCTTCTCCAAGGGTGTGGTCATCCCGGAACTGATCTTCGTGGCCTTCCAGGCGACCTTCGCGGCCATCACCGCCGCCCTGGTGCTCGGCGGCGTCGCCGAGCGCATGAAGTTCATGGCCGTGGTCGTGTTCGCCGTACTCTGGCCGCTGCTCAGCTACTACCCGATGGCCCACATGGTCTGGTGGTGGGCGGGCGCCACCTCGGCGTTCGGCATGGATCCGGCTGAACTGACCAAGGGCGCCGGCCTCCTCTGGGGCTGGGGCGCGCTGGACTTCGCCGGCGGCACCGTCGTTCACATCAACGCCGGTATCGCCGCCCTGATCGGCTGCCTCGTGCTCGGCAAGCGCACGGGCTACCAGAAGGAGCCGATGCAGCCGCACAGCCTCACCCTGACCATGGTCGGCGCGGGTCTGCTGTGGGTCGGCTGGTTCGGCTTCAACGCCGGCTCCAACCTGGAAGCCAACGGCTACGCCGGTCTGGCCCTGATCAACACCCTGGTGGCCACCGCCGCGGCGGGCGTCTCCTGGCTGATCGTCGAGCAGGTGACGCGCGGCAAGGCTTCGGGCCTGGGCCTGGCGTCGGGCATCGTCGCCGGACTGGTCGCAGTCACCCCGGCCGCCGGCTTCGCCGGTCCGGTCGGCTCGATCATCCTGGGTCTCGCCGTCTCGCCGATCTGCGTCTTCTTCTGCTCGGTCGTGAAGAACGCGCTGAAGTATGACGACAGCCTGGACGCCTTTGGCATCCACGCCGTCGGCGGCATCGTCGGCGCCATCGCCACCGGCATCCTGGTCAACCCGGCCTTCGGGGGCGCCGGTCTGGTGGACTTCACCAAGGCCGCGGCCGCTGAATACAACATGGGCGTCCAGGTGATGGCCCAGATCAAGGCCGTCGGCCTGGCCGTCGTCTGGTCGGCCATCGCCTCGACCATCGTCTTCGTCCTGATCAAGTTCACCTTCGGCCTGCGTGTGAACGCGGAAACCGAGGAAGACGGTCTGGACATCGCCGAGCACGGGGAGCGGGCCTACCACTAGTCATTGGTAGGACTGCCTTCCCTCTCCGGGGGGAGATCAGCGGGGGGCGTGACGGGAAACCGTCACGCCCTTCGGCGTTTTGGGGGCGGTGTGGTCAGCCGCCGAGACGGCAGCGCCTGACCCACCAGTCGGGTCGCATGGACTGCAGCCGCTCGGCCAGGCCCTCGGCTTCGATGTCGCCGCTGCACAGCGCAAAACAGGTCGCCCCGGAGCCGCTCATCCGGGCCAGCAGGGTTTCCGGCTCGCCGCGCAGGGTCTCCAGCACCTCGCCGATAGCCGGGGTCAGGGCGACGGCAGGGGCTTCCAGGTCGTTGCGGCAGGTGGCCATCACGGCGGCCACCTCGACCACATCCTCGAAGGCTTCCGGCAACCAGGGTCGCTCCGCGTTGCCCGGTGCGCCGGCCTCGTCGTAGGCGCGGTAGACGGGCCCCGTCGGCGAGGCCACACGCGGATTGACCAGCACCGCATCGAGCACCGGCATGCGGGGCGCGACGACCAGCTTGTCGCCCCTGCCCTCACCGATGACGGTTTCGGCCCACAGGCAGGCGATGCCGTCCGAACCAAGCTCGGCGGCGACGATGTTGAGCGCCTCGTCCTGCAGCGGCAGGTCGAGGGCCTGGCGCAGAAGCCGCAGGGTCGCGCCGGCGTCGGACGAGCCTCCGCCGAGGCCGGCCGCGATGGGGAGTTGCTTGTCGAGGATCAGGCGGAAGGGCGGCAGCGGCCGGCCGGCCAGCTTGGTCAGGGCCCAGGCAGCGCGCAGGACCAGATTGTTGGGTTCCATCGCCAGACCGGTCGCAAAGGGACCGGTGACCTCGAAGTCGAGGGCCTCAGACGGCTGGACAGCCACACGGTCGCCGACGTCGGCGAAGGCCATCAGGCTGCTGACGGGGTGGAAGCCGTCAGCCTGCAGCGCTCCGACGTGGAGGTAGAGGTTGACCTTGGCCGGTGCGAACTGACTGAGCGACATCTATCGCTCGGCGACCACGGGCTTCACGCCGGACAGGCCGTTGGCCAGCTTGGCCTCAGCCTTGGCCTTCATCGCCGGCTCGGGGTTCAGTTGCAGCACGCGGGTCCACTGGAAGCGGGCCTCGATCTGGCGACCGACCATCCAGTAGGCGTCGCCAAGGTGGTCGTTGATATCCGGGTCGGC
>JAUMCZ010000197.1:0-14225 GCA_032122215.1 Caulobacter sp. | reverse complement strand
GATGCTCGGCCCAGGTCTGGCCCACCGCCTTGCCGCCGATCAGGCAGACGGAGGTGTGATACGGCCCCGCCCCGTCGGTGGTGCGGAAACTGGCGCAGGTGCGCCCGCGCGAGGTCTCCCACCGACCGGCCTGGATATCGCTCTCGTAGAAGCTGCCACTGACGGTGCCGTCGGCGTTGAGGGTCAGGGTCATGGGCTTGGTGTAGGGCTCGTCCGGCTTGGTCGAAAGATCAATGGTCCAGTCGCCGGCGAGCGTGGGCTCGGCGGTGGCGAGCATGAAGGTAAGGGCAAGGGCGATCATGGCGTGGCTCCCGACTGTGAGGTTGGAACTGGAGCGATCGACGAACCTGACAAGATCAAGTAGCTCCCCCTCTGGGGGAGCTGGCAGCCGCGAAGCGGCTGACTGAGGGGGTCACCGCTCACGTCGGCGGGTAAACCTGACTGAGGCTGAACCGCCGGTGCGGACCCCCTCCACCATTGCTGCGCAATGGTCCCCCTCCCCCGATGGGGAGGAACTGGGCCGCTACACCCGCAGCGGCATCAGGACGTACTTCACGCCCGGGTCGGTCGGGTCCAGCACCAGCGTCGGGCTGGCCGGATCAGCAAAGCGGAACTCGGCGATCTCGCCGTTGATCTGGCCGGCGACGTCCAGCAGGTAGCGGGCGTTGAAGCCGATCTCGAAGGCATCGCCGTCGTAGTCGATCTCCAGCTCCTCGACGCCCTGCCCGGCCTCCATGTTGCGCACCGTCAGGGTCATGCGGCCGGTTTCAATAGCAAGTTTCACCGACCGGCTCTTCTCGGCCGAGATGGTGGCGACCCGGTCGACCGCCTTGGCGAACAGCGAGGCGTCCACCGTCATGATCTTCTGGTTGTCGCGCGGGATGACCCGCATGTAGTCGGGGAAGGAACCGTCGATGACCTTGCTGGTCAGGGCCGAGGCGCCCGCGAACTCGAACCGCACCTTCTGGGCGCTGACCTGGAAACCCACCGACTCCCCGGCGTCTTCCAGCAGGCGGCGGGCCTCGTTGATGGTCTTGCGCGGGATGATCACTCCGGGCTGGCCGGCCGAGCCCTCGGGGGCCGGCATCTCGGCCAGGGCCAGGCGGTGGCCGTCGGTGGCCACGGCGCGCAGCTTGGCTTCGCCGCCGTCCATCACCGTGTGGACGTAGAGGCCGTTCAGGTAATAGCGGGTCTCTTCGGTCGAGATGGCGAAGCGGGTCTTGTCGATCAGGCGGATCAGGTCATTGGCGTCGACCTGGATATGGGCCGACAGGCCGTCAGCGCTCATCACCGGGAAGTCGCCGGCCGGCAGGACCGGCAGGTTGAACTTCGAGCGCCCGGCGCTGATCAGCAGGCGCGGATCATCGCCCGAATAGGTCAGCGAGACGTCGGCGCCGTCCGGCAGCTTGCGGACGATCTCGTACAGGGTGTGGGCCGGCGCCGTGATCTGGCCGGGGACGTCGACATGGGCGGCGCCCTCGTCGACGATTTCCATGTCGAGGTCGGTGGCCGAAAAACTGACCTGCTCGCGGTCGGCCGACAGCAGCACGTTCGACAGGATCGGGATCGTGTTGCGGCGCTCGACGACGCTCTGAACGTGGCCCAGGGCCTTCAGCAGCGCGGCCCGCTCGATGGTCAGCTTCATGTCTTGTCCGGCGTCACGGGCGAATCGGGAAACAGCCCCCGATCCGCCTTCAAAGGTGGGAGACGACTTTAGCGATATTGGCGGACGGTGGAAGGGCGCAAAGCCAAGTTCCTCCCCCTTCGGGGGAGGTGGCAGGCGCCGACAGGCGACTGACGGTGGGGGTCCGCTCAAATGGCCGCCGCCGCATCGATCGTGCAGCCACCACCGCCGGTGAGGACCCCCTCCACCACGCGCGTATTCGCGCGCGGTCCCCCTCCCCCGATGGGGGAGGATCTGACCCTCAGGCCTTCGTATCTATGGCTTCGCCCGACACTTCACCGGTGCTGGAATAGGGATTGGCCGTGCCCGCCGTCTGTTCCGGCGCGCCGGCGCCCGAACCCTTGGCGGCGACCACCACCATGGCCGGCCGCACCAGTCGCCCGAACAGCGAATAACCCGGCTGCAGCGTCTTGATTACCGACCCGGCGCCGACCTCGTCGGACATCTGCTCCATCATCGCCTGGTGCAGGTTGGGATCGAACTTCTCGCCGGCGGCCGGATCGACCTTCTTCAGGCCATTGCGCTCGAAAGCTTCCAGAAGCTTCTTCTGGGTCATCTCGATGCCGACCACGAAGTTCTTGACCACCTGGTCCTGGCTGTCCTTCGGCGCGTGCGCGGTGGCCTGGCCGAGGTTGTCGGCAGCTTCCAGCAGGTCGCGGGCGAACTTGGTGATCGCGTAGGCGCGGGCGTCGTTCACCTCGCGCTCGGCACGGCGCTTGGTGTTCTCCGCGTCGGCGGCGTAGCGCAGCGCCTGGTCCTTGAGGGCGACAACCTCGGCCTTCAGGGCCTCGACTTCGCTGTCGGTCGCGCCGAAGTCGATGGTGTCGTCGTCCTGAATCTCGTTGGCGTTCGTCTCGTCGGTCATACCCGTCTCATCCGTCCATCATCTGGCCCAGCACCCTGGCGGTATAGTCCACCAACGGGATAACGCGGGCATAGTTCAACCTTGCCGGTCCGATCACGCCGATCGCGCCCAGCACCTTCTGTCGGCCCGACATATAGGGAGCCGCGATCACAGCGGAACCCGAAAGTGAGAAAAGCCGCGTTTCGGCGCCGATGAAGATGCGCACCCCCTCGGCTTCCTTGACCCCGTCGAGCAGGCCGATCAGCTGTTCCTTCTGTTCCAGGTCTTCGAACAGGCGCCGGATCCGCTCCAGGTCCTCGGCCGCGCCGGCGTCGATCAGGTTGGCCTGGCCGCGCACGATCAGGGCCCGGGCGTCCTCGGTCCCACCGCCCCAGGCCGCCAATCCGTCCTCGACCAGCCGGGAGGCCACCGCGTCCAGCTCCCGGCGGGCCAGGTCCAGCTCGCCGCGCATCTCGCCCCGCGCCTCGCCGAGCGTCCGTCCCTGCAGCCGCGAGGCCAGGAAGTTCGAGGCCTCGGTCAGGGCCGACGGGGTGATGCCGGGCGGCAGGCGCATGATGCGGTTCTCGACCGCCCCGTCCTCCAGCACGATGACCACCAGCGCCCGGTCGGGGCCGAGCGCCACGAATTCCACATGCTTGACCCCGGCCTCGCGGGCCGGCGTCACCACCACGCCCGCGCCACCGGCCAGCCCCGAGAGGATGGCGCTGGCTTCCTGCAGCGCCTCCTCCATCGAGCCGCCCTTGGATTTCAATCGCCCCTCGATGGCGTTGCGCTCGGCCTCGCCGACATCGCCGACCTCCAGCAGACCGTCGACGAACAGCCGCAGTCCGGCATGGGTCGGCATCCGGCCGGCGCTGATGTGCGGGGCGTTGAGCAGGCCCAGCGCGCCCAGGTCCTGCATGGTGTTGCGGATCGAGGCCGGCGACAGATGCACCCCGCCCTTGCTGATGGTCCGCGACCCGACCGGCTCACCGGTTTCCAGATAGCTCTCGACGATCCGCCGGAAGATGTCGCGGGCCCGGCCGTCGAGGTCCGACAGGCTGGGCGTTTGACCGATACCGGGGATCAGGGGGTTCATGGGTTTCCATATAGGGCCGGTGGACGTCGACCGCCGCATACAGGATAAGCGGCCACCTCCGGCGCGCAAGCCGCGCCCTCCGTTATTGCAGGACCGATATGCGCCCCTCGAACCGCGTCCCCGACCAGCTTCGCCAGATCACCCTGGAGACGGCGGTCAACCGCTACGCCGAGGGCAGTTGCCTGATCACCGCCGGCCACACCAAGGTTCTGGTCACCGCCAGCATCGAGACCGGCGTCCCCGGCTGGATGCGCGGCAAGGGCGCCGGCTGGGTCACCGCCGAGTACGGCATGCTGCCCCGGGCCACCCACACCCGCGGCCGCCGCGAGGCCGCGGCCGGCAAGCAGTCGGGCCGCACCCAGGAAATCCAGCGCCTGATCGGCCGCTCCCTGCGCGCCGTCGTCGACATGAAGGCCCTCGGCGAGCGCCAGATCGTGCTCGACTGCGACGTCATCCAGGCGGACGGCGGCACCCGCACCGCCTCGATCACCGGCGCCTGGGTGGCCCTGCGGCTGGCCACCAAATACCTGCTCGACGAAGGCGTGCTGACCGCCGATCCGATCATCGACCAGGTGGCGGCGGTGTCCTGCGGCGTGTTCGCGGGCGTGCCCGTGCTCGACCTCGACTACGAGGAAGACTCCGAGGCCGAGGCCGACTGCAACTTCGTGCTGACCGGCAATGGCGACATCGTCGAGATCCAGGCCACCGGCGAGAAGCGGGGTTTTACCCGGGCGGAATTCGAGAGCCTGTACGGCCTGGCGGAAAAAGGCATCGGCGAGCTGTTTGCGATGCAGCGGGCGGCCTGCGGGCTGTAGTGCGTCCTTCGACACGCCCGCTGCGCGGGCTGCTCAGGATGACGCAATGGGGTGGGGCTCACAAAAGTCAGTCATGCTGAGCAGCGGCCGCAGGCCGCGTGTCGAAGCACGCGAAGGCCCTACTCGTCCTCATCCCCATAATTACTCGGCCCCGGCTCGAAGCTGAGGATATCCCCCGGCTGGCACTGCAGTTCGCGGCACAGGGCATCCAGCGTCGAGAAGCGGATCGCCCTGGCCTTGCCGGTCTTCAGGATCGACAGGTTGGCGATGGTGACGCCGACGCGGTCGGCCAGTTCGGTGAGCGACATGCGGCGTTCGAGCAGCACGCGGTCGAGGCGGACGTGAATAGCCATGCTTGCCTCTATATCGTCAGTTCGGCTTCACCGCGAAGCCGTGCGCCCTCGCGGAACACCTCGGCCAGCACAAAGACGACCATGACGGAAAACCAGGTGGTCAGGCTCCAGCCGCCGTTGGCCCGGTCGATGCCGGGGGCCAGCAGGGCGACAGCGCCCCAGAATATCCACTTGCCGAGCTCCAGCCCGGCCAGGATCAGCCCGATCAGCCGCAGCCGGCCGATGTTGTCGGGATGGAAGGGATCGCCCGCGGTCAGGGTTTGCCCGATGCGGCGCAGGTTGCCGACGATCAGGTTGATACCCGTGAAATAAAGCGATCCGGCGAACAGTCCGGCGGCCAGCACCGGGCCTCTCTGGCCAAGGTCGCCGAGCTCGGGAAGGTCGATCTTGTCGATGATGTCGCTGTTGAAGCTGAGCAACAGCATGGCGATGCCGATCAGGGCCAGCAGGCAGATCACCGCCCACAGCGCATACCAGATGACGTCCAGAATGATCTTGAGCAGGCTCGACACCGAGCCGGGTCCCAACGTTCGCATCACCGTGACGCCCTTCAACAGCCGCAAGTCCATGGCGGGCCTGGCCTGCAGCCCGCCGATTCCGATCCCGTCCGGGTCGGTCGGCGAGCATGCCTCGGCGGCGGGCCTCACGGAAGGGCCGCCGATTACAGCGATTGGGCGACGAAGGTATAGGCGGCCAGCGGCATCACCACCACGACGGCCGTGTAGACCAGGGCGACCGCAAGGCGGTCCACGATCGACGTCACTTTTCCGAAAGTCATTTGAACAGTCCCTCTTTGAGTTCGGGAGCGGCGGAAGCGCCGTTCCATGAGTGAGGGTGTAGGCGGGGGGCGCTTCCGGTTCAAATTACATATCGTTTAACGATATTAAACTCACGTAACTTAGTTACCGGTCCTTCATGGTTCGCGGGCCATGCGTCACCCCGATGGGGAGGGAGGTTGTAGCGCTGCTTCACTTCCTCCAATTAGGTTGAACCGACCCTCGCCGGAGATGCCCATGCGCCTGCTGCTGACCGCGACCTTCGCCCTCTCCGCCATCGCCGGCGTCGGAGCCGCCTCGGCCCAGGACGGAGCCGCCCTGTTCAACGCCCAGTGCAAGAGCTGCCACAGCCTGACCGGAACCAACGGTCCGGCCGGCCCGAGCCTCAAGGGCGTCTCGGGCCGCAAGCTCGCCGGCTCGCCGGGCTATGCCTATTCCAAGGCCCTGATCGCCAAAGGCGGGACCTGGACCGACGCCCAGATGGACGCCTATCTGGCCGCTCCGGCCGCCTTCGCGCCGGGCACCAAGATGTTCAACAAGGTCGCCGACCCCAAGGCGCGGGCGGCCATCGTCGCCTATCTGAAGACCCAGAAGTGACCCCACGTCCATGAAGCCGAGCCTGGCCGCCCTGCTGACCGGACCGCTGCTGCTGGCCGCCTGCGCCAGCACGGACGGCGGGCCCGCGAGCCTGCCCCGGCCGACACCGCCGGCGTCGGCGCCGACCACGACGCCGCCGAAGCTTCCCCCCCTGCCCCCGAAGCCCGCCCTGTCGTCACCCGGAACCAACGCCGACACCCTGGTCTATCGCTGCGCCGCGGGTAAGCGGTTCACCGCCGCCTGGGGCCTGCCCGGCGACCGGGTCAAGGTGACCGCCGGCGGGACAACCCAGCTGCTGGGCCCCCGCCCGGCCGCCTCCGGCGCCCGCTATGGCGAAGGCCCGTTCCAGATCTGGGGCAAGGGTGACGAGGCCATGCTGGAAGGCTTCCCGGGCGGGCCATACAAGGGATGCCGGACCGACTGATGGACGCTTTCCCCGCCTTCTTCCCCCTCGAGGGTCGCCGTATCGTCATCGCCGGCGTCGGCGAAGCCGCGGACGCCAAGGCGCGGCTGTTCGAGGGCAGCCCGGCGCAGATCGTGCGGCTGGAAGGCAGCCAGGCCTTCCTGGTCGGCGCCTATGGCGGGGCCTTGTTGGCCTTCATCACCGGCGATGACCTGTTCATACAGGCGGCGGTGGGCGCGGCGCGGGCCGCTGGTTGTCTGGTCAATGTCGTGGACCGGCCCGAACTTTGCGACTTCAACACCCCCGCCGTCATCGACCGCGGAGCCGTGGTCGCCGCCGTCGGCACCACCGGCGCCGCCCCCATGCTGGCCAGCCTGCTCCGCAACGATCTCGAGGCCCGGGTGCCGCCCGGAGCCGGCCGGGTGGCTGTCCTGCTGCGCAAGCTGCAGGGTGAGATCCGCACCGCCTACCCCGACCTCGTCGCCCGCCGCGCCTTCCTGCGCTCGGTCTTGTCGGGAGAGGCGGCGGACGCGGCCATGGCCGGCGACATGCCCCGGGCCGAGGCGCTTCTTCGGGCCCATATCGGACGCGGCGAGGGGCCGATCGGGCGGCTGACCTTTGTGGCCGGTCGGGGTCCGGGCGACCTCCTGACCCTGCGGGCCTCCCGCGCCCTGGCAGAGGCCGATGTGCTCTGCGCCGACCCCGACACCGACCCCTCGGTGCTGGCCCTGGCCCGGCGCGACGCCGGCCGGCTTGGTCCCGAGCAATGTGATCCCAAGTCACTGGCCGCCCTGGTCCGGGCCGGCCGTCAGGTCGTTCGGATCATCACCCGCGCGCCGGATGTCTCCACCCTGCGGGCGCTGGCCGCCGAGGACGTCATGGTCGAGGTCATGCTGGCGGCGCCCGGTACATGATGTCGGGAACCTGATGCTGGGCCTCACCCCTCAGGATCTCGAGATCGTCCTGCTGTCGCTGCGTGTAGCGGCCGTCGCCACCCTGTTCGCCCTGCCGCTGGCTTTCGCTGCGGCCTACGCCCTCGCCAGGGGCCGCTTCTGGGGACGCGGCCTGCTGGACGCCCTGATCCACCTGCCCCTGGTGTTGCCGCCGGTCGCGACCGGCTACGCCCTGCTGCTGCTGCTCGGCCGCCAGGGCTTGCTCGGGGAGCCGTTGTCGAAGCTGGGGATCGTGCTGGCCTTCGACTGGACCGGCGCCGCCCTGGCCGCCGCGGTCATGGCCTTTCCCCTGATGGTCCGGCCGATGCGCCTGTCCATCGAGGCCATTGCGCCCCAGGTCGACCAGGCTGCCCGCACCCTGGGGGCAGGAAGCTGGGCGCGGCTCAGCCGCGTGACCCTGCCGCTGGCCCTCCCCGGCGTGGCGGCCGGCGCTGTGCTGGGTTTCGCCAAGGCGCTCGGCGAGTTCGGGGCCACCATCACCTTCGCGGCGGCCATTCCTGGGGTCAGCCTGACCCTGCCGTCAGCCATCTACCAGGCCATCCAGACGCCGGGCGCGGAGCAGCGGGCGGCCGCGCTGTGCCTTGTGGCGGCGCTGATCGCGGTGGCAGCGGTCATCGGCGCCGATGCGCTGACCCGTTGGGCGTTGAAGCGGGCGGGGGGGTAGGAGACGGGGACACATTGAAATCGAAGATTTCAATATGTCCCCTCTTTTCCAACTCAGAAGTCCAGCGACCGCCCCTTCGTCTCCTTCAGGAACAGCAGTGTCGACAGCACACTGATGCCGGTGAAGAAGATCGGATAGGCCAGACCGGCGTAGATGTTCCCCGTCGCCGCCACGATGGCGAAGGCGCTGAAGGGAACGAATCCGCCGACCCAGCCTGTTCCGACGTGATAGGGCAGGGACAGCGCCGTGTAGCGCACGCGGGTCGGGAACATCTCGACCAGGGCCGAGGCCTGGGGCCCGTAGAGGGCCGTGGCGGCGATGGTGAAGACCATCAGGACCCCGAACAGGCCCCAGAAGTTGATCCGCTCCGGATCGGCCGTCAGCGGATAGCCGGCGCCTGCCAGTGCGGCCTTCAGGCGCTCCTCGACCCCGGTCTTGACCGTCTTCAGCTGCGCCTTGTCGAGGCCGCCGCCTTCGACGCTGACCACCTCGTTGTCACCGATCCTGACCCTGGCCAGGGAGCCGACCGGGGCCGCCTCGTTGTCATAGGAGATGCCGTTGTTGGCCAGGAAGCTCTTGGCGATGTCGCAGCTGGTGACGAAAGCCGTTTTGCCGACGGGGTCGAACTGCAGCGAGCAGGCGGCCGGATCGGCGATCACCACCACCGGCGTCTTGCGGGCAGCTTCGGCAAGTCCCGGGTTGGCGTACTGGGCCATCATGTGGAAGCCGGGCAGGAAGGCCAGCAGGGCCAGCACCATGCCAAACCACATCACCCACTTGCGGCCGTACCTGTCCGACAACCAGCCGAAGAAGACGTACATCGGGGCCGAGGCGATGGTGACCACCATCATCAGCTCGTTGACCGTCGCCGCCGGCACCTTGAGGAACTTCTCGAGGAAGACCGGGGTGTAGAAGAAGGCGCAGTACCAGACGGCGCCCTGCGCGAACATGATGGCCAGCAGGGCGATAAGGACCAGCTTGAGGTTCTTCCACTGGCCGAAGCTCTCGCGGAAGGGATGCTGCGACTGCTCGCCGGCGTCCTTGAGCTTCTTGAAGCTGGGGCTTTCCGACAGCTTCATGCGCATGAAGATGGAGATGGCCAGCAGGCCTGCCGACAGCAGGAAGGGAATACGCCAGCCCCATTTGGCGAACTCGGCCTCGCCCAGCACCGTGCGGGTGGCGAGGATGACGCCCAGGGCGCCGATCAGGCCGAGCGCCGCCGAGGACTGGATCCAGCCGGTCATCTGGCCGCGCTTGTTCGCCGGCGCGTGCTCGGCGACGTAGATGGCGGCCCCGCCGTATTCGCCGCCGAGGGCCGTGCCCTGCAGGATGCGCAGGATGATCAGCAGGATGGGGGCGATGATCCCGGCCCCCTCGTAGGTCGGCAAAAGGCCGATGGCGAAGGTGGCGCCGCCCATCATGGTCACCGTGACGAGGAAGGCGGCCTTGCGCCCGACCTTGTCGCCCATCCGCCCGAAGATCAGGGCCCCGAGCGGCCGGAAGGCGAAACCGGTGCCGAACAGGGCGAGCGCCGCGATCAGGGCGGCGGTCTCGTTCAGGCCGGTGAAGAAGACCTTGGAAATGATCCCGGCCATGCTGCCGAAGATGAAGAAGTCATACCACTCGAAGGCCGTGCCGGCCGCGCTGGCGGCCACGACCGTGGTCATGGGTGTGGTTTCTTCCGGCGCGTGCTCAGGCGCCGTTTCAGCAGTCTGGTCGGTCATCCACATCCTCCCCCGAGGGTCAGCAAGGGAGGAGGTCTAGCACTGCAACGACGCTATGCGAAAGCGCCTCAGGCGGCGGCGCTTTGCGGATGGTCGTCAGGAGAGGCCCCGTCGCCCCCAAGGTGAGCGGCCCCATCCGTAACGTCCGGTTCGATCGTAACGGATAGGGCCTGGTGGTTGGCTCAGAACCGGACCGTGGTGGTCAGCGTGGCCGACCGGGTTTCACCCGGAACAGCCCAGCCGAAGCCGGAGTTGGAGCGGATGTTGGTGTAGTATTCTTCGTCGGTGAGGTTCTTGACGTTGAGTTGCAGCCCGACACGGTCGTTGATGGTCCAGGTGACCGCGGCGTTGAACAGCCAATAGTCATCCGAGTATTTCTGCGGCGCCGCGGCGGCGCCGCGCTGGAAGCTGTACTCACCGGCGTAGTTGGCGCCGGCTCCGACCAGCCATTGCGCGTTGATCTGCCAGCTGGTCCAGACGTTGAAGGCGTGCTTCGGCGTCAGCGGGATCGGATCACCTTTCAGGAAATCAACGTCGTTCGGCGGCAGGGCCGTCGAGGCGACGTTCTGCAGGATCTCGCTGTCGAGATAGGTGTAGTTGGCGATCACCGTCCAGCTGGGCAGGATCTGGCCGCTGACGCCGACGGTGGCGCCGCGAACGCGGCTCCTGCCGTCCTGCTGCTGCACCGGGATGGCCGGGTCGTTCGAGGCCAGCCGGATCTTGCTGCGCTCGTTCTGGAAGATCGATCCGGTCAGCGACAGGCGGCCATCCAGCAGGTCCCACTTGGTCCCCAGCTCCCAGATCTCGCCCTCTTCCGGATCGAGGTCGCAGTTCTGGGCCGTACCGGTCAGGGCGCAGCCACTGTTGACGGTGGCCTGGGACGGGGTGCTGACGTTGCCGTAGGCCAGGTAGATCGAGCCGTTCTCCATCGGCTTGAACACGCCGCCGATGCGGTAGGAGACGAGTTTTTCCGCGTTGCGGGCGGTCGGGGCCGTGGTGATGACCGGGCTGGCCGGCGGGGCCGGATAGGGGGTGGCGATGGTGGCCGAGGTGAACTCGCCCTCGTTGTTCTCCCAGCGGATGCCGGCGTTGATCGAGAACATCGGCGAGAACTCGATGTTGTCGAAGGCATAGAGGGCCTGATTGCTCAGCTCGCCGTCGTTGCTGGCGGTCCTGATGTCGTTGACCGGGCCCGTCCAGAGATTGTCCGGGTTGGCGATGTTCATGTTCGGCAACGCCGGATTCGGCGTCGCGCCCAGCGGGTTACGCAGCACGTTGCCGCCCTGGAAGTCGTAGGTCTCGTTAGCGAAGGAGACGCCGACGATCAGGTTGTGCTTCACCGAACCGGTGTTGAATTTCCAGTTCAGGTCCGTCTGGTTGACCAGCTGGGTGTTGGAAGTGTCGCGCAGATTGCCGCGCGGCCCGCTCAGGCTGTACTGCCCCGGCGTGGCGCAGGCGGCGCCGGTCTGGGCGTTGAAGCCGCTGGCCAGGCACCAGGTCCCCTGCGGCGGATTGACGATCAGGAACTGGTCGACCTTCAGATAGCGGCTGGTGTTGGTCAGGATCAGGCTGTCGCTGAACGCGTGCCGGAACCTGAAGGTGGCGCTGTCGACCGTGATCTCCTGGGTGTCGAGATTGCGGTAGCCGTAATAGTTCGACGGATCGACGCCCGGCAGAGGCCCGTTGAGGAAGGCGCCCGAGGCATAGGGGACGCCGTAGCGCGGGGTGTTTTCATCCTCCTGGTGGAACAGGGCGATGGTGAACTGGGTCTTGCTCCCCAGGCCGAACGTCACGGACGGAGCGATGCCCCAGCGTTCGTACTTTTCGACGTCGCGGCCGGGAACGTCGTTCTGGTGAACCATGGCGTTGATGCGGACGCCGACATCACTGCCGATCAGGATGTTGCTGTCGACGGTGGCCCGCAGGTAGCTGTCGGTCCCGACGCCTGCCGCCAGGGTTGTGCGGTCGGCGCCGAGCGGGCTTTTGCTGACCAGATTGATATTGCCGCCGACCCCGCCCGAGCCCGAGTAGACCCCGTTGGCGCCGTTCACGACCTCGATCTGCTGCAGGTTGAAGGTGTCGGTGCGGCTGTACTGGGCGCTGTCGCGCAAACCGTCGGTGGTGATGTCGTTGTTGGCGCTGTAGCCGCGCAGATTGATGCTGTCGCCATAGCCGCCCCCGCCTTCGCCCGCCCCGAAGGTGATGCCCGGCACGGTCTGCAGGACGTCGCGAAGGGTCAGCAGATTCTGGTCGCGCAGGGTACGCTCTGAGACCACGGTGATGGTCTGGGGGGTTTCCAGCGGTGCGGCGGTCAGCTTCGTCGAGGACGGCTTGTCCTTGGCGCCCTTGATCTCGACGCCGGACACTTCCGCGCTGTCTCCGACGTCCGCGCTGGCCGTGACCATCGGCGATTCTTCGGCGGCCAGGGCGGCGCCGGCCAGCCCCAGACCGGCCAGACCGGCAACGGCGGCAGCGCCCAGGGCGCGCTTGGCGCGGGCGCTGACGCCCACTGACTTGATCGAACTCATTGGTGTCTATCCCCAGACTTGAAACTCACCGCCCGCGACGTCTGGTCGCACGCGAATGCGAAGCGTTATTAGTCGCAGCATTGCAGACTCGCAATGAGAATCGTTCGCAAAAACACTTTCGTTTGACTCGTCGCGCCCGAAGGGGTCGAAGCGCGGCATGAAACAGACCTTCGATGTGGTGGTGATCGGCGCCGGGGCGGCCGGGATGATGTGTGCGATCGAGGCGGGGAAACGCGGCCGATCGGTGCTGGTCCTCGACCACGCCGCGGCGGCCGGCGAGAAAATCCGCATCAGTGGCGGCGGCCGCTGCAACTTCACCAATCTGGAAGGGGCCCGCGCCGACCGCTACCTGTCGGCCAACCCGCACTTCTGCAAGTCGGTGCTGAGCCGCTACACGCCGCGCGACTTCATCGCCCTGGTCGATCGCCACGGCATCGCCTGGCACGAGAAGACGCTTGGCCAACTGTTCTGTGATGACTCGGCCAAGGAGATCATCGCCATGCTGCTGAACGAGATGAAGGCGGCCGGAGCCGTCCTTCGTCTGAGCACCGAGGTCGATCGCATCGAGCAGACGGACAGCGGCTTCGAGGTCGCCATCGGCGGCGCGCGTATCGCCTGTGAGAGCCTGGTCGTCGCCTGCGGCGGCAAGTCGATCCCGAAGATGGGCGCCAGCGGTTTCGGCTACGAAATCGCCCGTCAGTTCGACGTGGCCGTCCTGGACACACGCCCCGCCCTGGTGCCGCTGACCTATGCCGTGCAGGTGCTGGAGCAGCTCAAACCCCTGATCGGCGTGGCCGTGCCGCAGGCGGTCGTGCAGGGCGGCAAGGGATCGTTCGAAGAGGACATCCTGTTCACGCACCGGGGCCTGTCGGGCCCGGCGGTGCTGCAGGTGTCGTCCTACTGGCGCGAGGGCGAGGAGATCGTCGTCAATTTCGCGCCTGAGCTGGACGCCCTGGACTTCCTGAAGACGGCCAAGCGCGAGCATCCGAAGACGGCGCTGCACACGGTGCTGGGCTGGAAGTTGCCGCGGGCTCTGGCCACCCTGATCGCCGCCGACCACGGCGTGCCCGGCAACATGGCCGACCAGCCGGACAAGGCCCTCAAGGCCGTTGCAGGGATGGTCAACGCCTGGCGCACCAAGCCTGTGGGCTCCGAGGGCTACCGGACCGCCGAGGTCACGCTGGGCGGCGTCGATACGAGGGCTCTGGACCAGAAGACGATGGCGGCCCGGGGCGTCCCCGGCCTCTACTTCATCGGCGAGGTGGTCGACGTCACCGGCTGGCTTGGCGGCTATAATTTCCAGTGGGCCTGGTCCTCGGGCTTTGTCGCCGGGCAAGCCGTTTGAGGTAGGGCTGATGGGCCGGGACGCAGCGCAGGCAATCGCGGCCGGGGTTTTCTTGCTGACCGGGTTCGCGACCTATCCCCTGGGAGCCTATCTGCAAGCCCGGCTGGAGCGGCTCCATGCGCGCGGCGTAATCGTCGACCGGCCGATTCCCTACAGCCGCGGGCTTAGAGGCAGCCTTCGCGGGACGGCCCATGTTTTGACCCGCAACGCCGACAATACGCCTGACCGCCTTGCCCTGCGGCTGGCGCGCGGCCTTCAGATTTCCCTCATGCTGGCGCTCGTCAGTGGAGCGACCGTTTTGGCGTTGGCGGTCGGCGCCGCCTAGCTGTCGTTTCCAAGAAGGTTGTTCACACGCTGCCATGGTGTGAGGCCTTTGATGCCGGAGTGAGGTCGGCTGAGGTTGTAGTTGTCGGTCCAGGGCTTGATGGCGGCCGCTCGTT
>JAUMCZ010000196.1:0-3932 GCA_032122215.1 Caulobacter sp. | reverse complement strand
GCGAAAGCTGATCGAAGCCGCAAACCTCGTCCTTCAACGCGGTCAGCCTTGGACCAAGACCCAAGCCGCCTGAACATGGTTGCTCGGTTTGGCTCGCTTGCAGCGCTCGCCAAAGCCACTCCCCCACGATGTGGGGGAGAGCGATCATCGCGGTTTCGCTCTCCGCCCTCTGGGCGGAGGACGGTTCGGAGCGTGAGCGACGGACCAGGAGGCGGGCCCACCGGCGGTGGGGGATTGGCGCGGGCGCCCTCGTCAGCCTAACCTCCGCTCTCGAACATTTCGGAGCCCCCCCATGACCCTCGCCATCGACGCTGACGCCTGGACCGCCGCCGGCGACGAGGGGCTGCATGACGCCATCGAGTTGCGGCGGGCCATCCACCGCGAGCCGGAGCTGGGGCTGCATCTGCCGAAGACCACCGAGAAGGTGCTGAAGGCGCTGGAAGGCCTGCCGCTGGAGATCCGGCAGGGGCCGTCGACGACCGGGGTGCTGGCCATCCTGCGTGGTGGCGGCAACGGGCGGACGGTGCTGTTGCGTGGCGACATGGACGCCCTGCCGCTGACCGAGGATACGGGACTGGAGTTTTCCAGCGGCATTGCCGGCGCCATGCACGCCTGTGGCCATGACACCCATGTGGCCATGCTGGCCGGGGCGGCGCGGGCGCTGTGTGCGCGCAAGGACAAGCTGCCGGGGACGGTGATGTTCATGTTCCAGCCGGGCGAGGAGGGCCACCACGGGGCCCGCTTCATGCTGGAAGACGGGTTGATCGATCCGCTGCCCGACGCGGCGTTCGCCCTGCACATCTCGCCCAACATGCCGACCGGGACCTTCGCCAGCCGGTCCGGCGCGCTGCTGGCCAGTTCGGATTCCATCCGCATCAAGGTGTGGGGCGCGGGCGGGCATGCCTCGATGCCGCAGGACGCCACCGATCCGATCCCCGTCGCCTGCGAGATCGTCACGGCGCTGCAGAGCTTCATCACCCGGCGGGTGTCGGTGTTCGATCCGGCGGTGCTGACCATCGCCCATATCGACGCGGGCACGACCTACAACATCATCCCCGAATACGCCCTGATGCGCGGCACCTTCCGCACCCTGTCGGAGCGGTCGCGCGAGCTGGTGCGGGCCGGAGTGCGGCAGGTGGCCGAGCATGTCGCGGCGGCCCACGGCTGCCGGGCCGAGGTGGAGATCGAGCTGGGCTTCCCGGTGACGGTCAATAACAGCGCGGCGGTGAAACTGGCCGAGCAGACGGCCAAGGCCCTGTACGGCGACAGCGCCTGGCACACGATGGAAAACCCGATGATGGGGGCGGAGGACTTCTCCTACGTCCTGCAGAAGGCGCCGGGGGCGATGGCGTTTCTCGGCGCGGCGCCGGTGGGTGTCGGCGGCGACTACCGGGCCTGCTGCGCGCTGCATTCCAACCGCATGACCCTGGATGAGCAGGTCATGGCGCGGGGGATCGCCATGCACTGCGGGTTCGCGGAAGCGGTGCTGACGGGTGGTCTGGGCGACTAATGTCGCCAAGCCGACAACCAAGCCGCGCATTGGACGTTATGGGCCATGTGCAATCGTGGCGGGGCGCTGAATGACCATTACCGATCGTCTGTTCAACCGGCTCGTCCTGGGCGCGGTGGCGATCGGCTTTGCCGCCCTGATCCTGGCCGGGGTCATGGTTTTCGCCAGCATCCAGCAGAACCAGGAATTCAATCGCCAGGTCGATCACACCTACCAGGTGCAGGCGGCCATCTATGAATACCGCGTGGCGGCCGAGCGGGCCGAGGCCGGGCGGCGCGGCTACCTGCTGAAGCCCGACGTGCGCTATCGCCGGGTGTTCGAAAGCGCCTCCGCCGAGTTGCCGGCGGCGATGGACAAGATCCGCCGGCTGACCGCCGACAACCCGGCCCAGCAGGACCGGCTCGACGCGCTCGAACCGCTGGTGCTCGCGCAGGCCAGGCTGATGGCCCAGAGCGCCGCCATGGTCTCGCGTGGCCGGCAGATCGACGCCATCGGGGTGTTCCGCAATGACAACAACCTGGTCAATATGCAGGAGATCCGGAGCCGGCTGAGCGCGGTTGGCGAGGTCGAGGCCGGGCTGCTCAAGGAGCGGTCGGCGCGGCAGGAGGCGGGGGTCGTCACCCTGCGCTGGGTGCTGGGTGTGACCGGCATCCTGCTGCTGCTGGTGGCCGGCGGCTCGGTATTCGTCATCTTCCAGTACACCCGCGACCTGACCGCCAGCCGCAAGTCGCTGTCGCGGCTGAACGCCCATCTGGAGGACGCGGTCGAGGAGCGCACCGTCGACCTGCGCCGGGCCAACGACGAGATCCAGCGCTTTGCCTACATCGTCAGCCACGACCTGCGCTCGCCGCTGGTCAACATCATGGGCTTCACCGCCGAGCTGGAGGCGGCGCGCGAGCCGCTGGGCGAGCTGGTCGACCGGGTGGAGGCGGCGCATCCCGACCTGCTGACGGCCGACGCGCGGGATGCCGTGCGCACCGACCTGCCCGAAGCGACCGGCTTCATCCGCGCCTCGACCCAGAAGATGGACCGGCTGATCAACGCCATCCTGCGGCTGTCGCGCGAGGGTCGGCGGGTGCTGACGCCGGAGCCTCTGGCCATGACCGGCCTGGTCGAAGGCATCGCCGACAGCCTGAAGCACCGCACCGACGAGCTGGGCGCGACGATCAGCATCCAGCCGCTGCCCGACATCACCAGCGACCGGGTCGCCATCGAGCAGATCCTCTCGAACCTGATCGAGAACGCGGTGAAATACCTCAAGCCCGGCCGACCGGGCCGCATCCATGTCCGTGGCCGGATGGAAGGTCCTCGCGCCGTCTTCGAGATCGAGGACAACGGCCGCGGCATCGATCCCAAGGACCATGAGCGGGTCTTCGACCTGTTCCGCCGGGCCGGGACGCAGGATCAGCCTGGCGAAGGCATAGGTCTGGCGCATGTTCGTGCCCTGGCCTACCGTCTGGGGGGCATCATTTCCTGCGAGTCCGCCCTTGACCAGGGCGCCACCTTCCGGCTTTCCCTACCTGCCGTGACAGTTCCTGAAAGAGGCGCAACGTGAGCCAGCATGTCACCATCGTGATGATCGAGGACGACGAGGGCCATGCGCGCCTCATCGAGAAGAACATCCGCCGCGCCGGCATCAACAATCCGATCAAGCATTTCCTGGATGGCACCAGCGCCGTCGACTACCTGGAAAATGCGCCCGAAGGCCCGGCGCATAATGGTCCGGCCCTGGTGCTGCTGGACCTCAACCTGCCTGACATGAGCGGCACCGACATCCTGACCCGCATCAAGAGTGGCGAGGGGGCGCTGAAGCGCACGCCCGTCGTGGTGCTGACCACCACCGACGACAAGGTCGAGATCCAGCGCTGCTATGACCTGGGCTGCAACGTCTACATCACCAAGCCGGTCAACTATGAGAGCTTCGCCCAGGCGATCCGCCAGTTGGGCCTGTTCCTGTCGGTGATCCAGGTCCCCGGTGACGAACCGACCGCGTGACCGGACCGCGCGTCCTCTACATCGACGATGACGAAGGCCTGCGGCTGCTCGCCCGCCGGTCGCTGCAGCGGCGCGGCTATACGGTGACAACGGCGGCCGGCGGCGAGGCGGGCGTGGCCCTGGCCACCGCAGAGGCTTTCGACCTGATCGCGGTCGATCACTACATGCCCGGCATCGACGGACTGGGAACCCTGGCGGCGCTGAACGCGGCGGGGGTGCGGACGCCGGTGGTCTATGTCACCGGTTCCGAGGAGAGCCGTATCGCGGTGGCGGCGCTGAAGGCCGGGGCCGCCGACTATGTGGTCAAGACGGTCGGCGACGACTTCTTCGACCTGCTCGACAGCGCCTTCCGCTCGGCGCTGGAGACCGGCCAGCTTCGCCAGGCCCGCGATGAGGCCGAGGCGGCGCTGCAGGACAGCAATGCGCG